>JBCBGZ010000016.1:0-52178 GCA_038526245.1 Pseudomonadota bacterium | reverse complement strand
TGGCGGAAGTCGAGGATGGCGCCATTGTCTCCCTTGGGCGGTGTGAGCGCGGGTACTGCCACGTCTCATCCGGTCGGCACGGCGGGTGGGCACCCATGGCATCCCTTTGGGGCGTCGCATCGGAATAACTGAAATCGAAGCCACCGCGCTGACGGCCTTGGTCAAGTTTGAGTTGACGTAGGGGGTAGGGGCGCCGCACTAAGCCCCACTAACAAGAAAAGAGGGCGCCGCAGTGTCAGGTCCACACGAGTATCACACCCCGAAATCCAGCTACACCAAGGAAGACCTTCTGGTCTCCGGACAGGGCAAACTTTTCGGCCCCGGCAACGCACAGCTTCCGGCCCCTCCTATGCTGATGATGGACCGGGTGACCGAGATCACGCTGGACGGTGGCGCCTATGGCAAGGGCCACCTTGTCTGCGAGCTCGATATTGATCCTTCGCTCTGGTTCTTCGAATGCCACTTTCCCGGAGACCCTGTTATGCCCGGCTGCCTGGGGCTGGATGCCATGTGGCAGGCCGTCGGGTATTGGCTGGGCTGGTCAGGTTCGCCGGGCCGTGGACGTGCGCTGGGCGTGGGCCGCGTGAAATTCACCGGAGAAATCACGCCAGACATCAAACTGGTGCGCTATGAGATCGACATGAAGAAGGTCAAACGCGGCGGTCTTGTACTCGGCATCGCCGATGGCCGCGTCTACGCGGACGACCAACGTGTTTATGTCGCCGAGGATATGCGCGTTGGCATGATCCAGTCCAAGTCAGAAGACTAGAGACGCGCCTGGCTTATTGCGCGCCGTCCTGAAGCGGCGCGTCTTCGCTGACTGAGCGCTGGCCAGCTTCGAGATTGTCGAGCCAAAGGTCCAGGTCCGTCGCGCTTTGCCGTGCGATCTCTTCCTGGGGGATATGACCGACATTGTCATAGGCCAGCATATCCGCGCCCGGGATGACGGCGGCAAAGCTCTCTCCATGGGTGAACGGCACAAGGTTGTCCTCGCGCCCATGCATCACAAGCGTCGGCATCGCGAGTGTCGCCAGGGATTGAGGTGTCGCCACGCGGCGTTCATCCCGGTCCGCAATGATGTGTAGGATGGCATCCCTGTGACCGGGAGCGCGGTTCAGCGACGCATATCGCTGGATCATGTCTTCAGTGACAAAACTCTGATTGTAAAAACTGGCTTCCAAGCCCGAGCGGATCATCGCGCTATTGTCGAGATCCTTCACGACATTTCGAATGAGGGCGCTGTCGAGCGCCTTGAAGACCAAAGGCGTTTCGGCGAGTTCCTCGTCTGTCGGTGGCCATCCCGCCGCCGCGACAAGCACCAGCGCCTCAACATGTTGCGGTCGATCCAGCGCGAACGTCCAGGCCGCATGACCACCCATGGAACTGCCGATCAACGTGAATCGCTCAATCTCCAGCGCATCCGTCAGCTCTGCAATGACATCGCCGAACCCGTCAGTATCGAAGTCCTCGCTGTCAAAGCCGCGCGTCAGTCCGTGCCCAGGCAGGTCGAGGGTGATGATGCGATACTCGTCAGACAGCTCCTGCACCCAGGGTTCCCAAGTGTGCAAGGAGGCTGAAAACCCATGCACCATCACCAAAACGTCGCCCTCGCGGTTGCCCTGGTCCCGGTAGTGAATTTTCTCGGCCTCGCCGGTCATGAGATACTGCGACCGGGGCGAGGCGTACGCGGTTTCAAGCGTATCGAACGGGATATCCGGACGACGCAGGGACAGCCATCCCGCGCCAAAAATCGCCACAAAGGTGAGAACCACCGCCATCAATCGCCGCATGGGAGCACCCGCCAACTGTCATCTCTTTGTCACGTTCGTAAAACGCTCAATCGTCGGTCTGTCAAAGAAAAGTTTTTGCCGAGCACACAGGGCAATCCGGGTCCGGATGAATTTGCACAATTCTTGATTGTCCCGACAGGCCGTCAAAGTGCCAGAGTTGGCCCGGACGCCCGCTGCCCGCGCCTGTTATGAGCTTAATGGCTTCGAGGGCCATACGGGCGCCCGTTATGCCGGTGACAGCGCCGACGACCCCAAGGGTTTCGCAATCGTCTCCCCGGCCCGGGTCCTCTGGAACAAAGCAACGATAACAGGGGCCTAATTGCGGTCGCCCCGGTGCATACACCGCCACTTGCCCGGTCCATCCGATGGCCGCTCCAGAGACGAGGTCGACCGTCTGTTCAACCGCTACGTCGTTGATGTCGAACCGGGCTGAGAACCGGTCTGTCGCATCGATCAGAATATCGCCAATGGGGCGAGTGTTGCGAGCAAACATCACGGGTCGGGGAAGTGTTACAACTTCACCATTCAAGGCGGTCAGCCGCGCGGCCAGCGTCTCGGCCTTGTTCGCGCCGATCTCTGTCTCGTTGAACTGTACCTGCCGCTGGAGGTTGGAAAGGTCCACCGTATCGCCGTCGAATATCTCGATCTGGCCGACACCTGCGGCCGCGAGATAGAGCGCACAGGGCCCGCCAAGCGCGCCGGCCCCGACAATCGTCACTTTGGCAGCCGATAGCTTTGCCAGGCCGGGGCCGCCGATCTCCTTGAGCAGCAGGTGGCGCTTGTGGCGTGTCAGGTGGTCAAGATCGGCCATGGCGCGGTCTACCGCCCAATCGAATGCGTGTCATCGCCCTTGCCGAGTTGCGCGAGCCCCGTCAGGGCTGTGCGGCCTCTTTGCCCCCTGCTACCAAAGGCCCAATGACTGTTTCCGATACCCCTGCCCCCAATGATGTTTACGCCAAGCCCGCCGAATGGGTCGCGCGCGGCACGGGCGCCCAGGGCAATATTTTCCTGACAGGGCGTGCGGGGACCGGTAAAACAACGCTGCTGCGCCGTTTCCTGACAGATGCCGGCGAAAAATCCCTGATCCTCGCGCCCACAGGCGTTGCGGCAGTGAATGCAGGCGGGCAGACGCTGCACTCCTTTTTCAAGTTTCCGCCACGCATGATCGAGCCCAACGACATCCGCCGCCTGCGCAACACCCGGTTGGTGAAGGCGATCGACACGATGATTGTGGATGAGATTTCCATGGTGCGCGCGGACATGCTCGACGCGATTGACCGGTCCCTGAAGCTCAACCGCAAGTCCAAGCGGCCCTTTGGCGGCGTTCGGATGATCCTCTCGGGTGATCTGCACCAATTGCCGCCAGTGGTGCGCGGCGAGGAGACGGAAATCCTCGAGGAGCGCTATGGCGGAGCGTATTTCTTCAATGCGCCGGCCTTCAAGGAGGCCGAATTCACGCTTCTCGCGCTCAAGCATGTGTTCCGCCAGGCTGATCCGAAGTTTCTCGCGCTTCTGGGCGCCTTGCGCCAGGGGCGATTGACCCTGCCCGATGCAGAGCTTCTGGAGCCTTGCGTCACCGGGCGCAGCGCGATTGAGGCAAGCGAAACCCATGTCGTCCTGACGCCGAACAATGCGAACGCCTTCCGCATCAACCAGGCCCGGCTGGACGAACTCACCACGCCGTCTCGGACTTTCGCGGCGAATGTGGATGGTCAGTTTGAAGAGCGCAGCTTTCCCACGGAGGCCGACCTGGAGCTGAAAGTGGGCGCGCGGGTCATGCTTGTGCGCAATGATCCGGAAGGGAGGTGGGTCAACGGAACCCTCGCCAGCGTAGAGGGCTTTGGGGACAGCTCAGTGGTCGTGAAAATCGACGGCAAGGTCTACGAAATTGAGCCCCAGGCTTGGGAGAAGTACCGCTATGACCTCGACGCTGAGACGGGCAACGTGAAGCGCGAAGTGATCGGCACATTCAAGCAGGTGCCCATTCGGCTTGCCTATGCCGTCACGATCCACAAGGCCCAGGGGCTGACGCTGGAAAAGGTTTTCATCGATTTCGACCGGGGCATGTTTGCCCATGGTCAGGCCTACGTGGCCTTCTCGCGGGCGCGCAGCCTTGAGGGGCTTGAGATTTCCCGGCCCATTCGCCCAAGTGACCTCGTGGTCGACAAACGCGCATTCGATTTCGGTGCTTTGGAGAAGATCGAGGATACGCCGGACTACTTGCTCGCGCGGTTCGCGAAAGATGAGGGGGCGTTAGTCTAGCCGCGTGCGGCCTATGGACGAACCGCGAAGCTTGCTTCACCATCGCAAAAGAAACGGGGAGAGCGGACGATTACCGAGCGACACTATGAACCCATGACCAAGGCCGAGGTTGTTGCGGCCCAACGGTCATGGGCCAAACACGTAACAGAGCAGGATGTCGAAAACTTGCTCGAACTCTATGATTTCGGAGCGCCGGACGAGCCGCTTTTGTTCAAGCCGACACTGGCCGATGTGATCCGGCTCGACCGGGCCGGTGCGCGCTCATATTTCGTGGGCGGGGACCCGAACTACCCCCATGACGCCGGATTTCTGAAACGCGGCTGGAAAAGCGTGGAATTCCAGAGTGCGGCAGGGCCGATCCTCAAGGCTGGCGGGCTTGGCTACAAGGATATGGGCCACTACACCTTTGTGGATGGTGAGGGGAACGCAACGCGGGCGGACTACACCTTTGCCTACCATAAGCTGAATGGGCGCGTCCTGATCTCGCTGCACCACTCATCGTTGACCTGGCTCCCGCCCGTTGAGGCTTAGGCCAGACCGTCAAAGTCGCGGCGGAGCTTGCGATCCTGATCTGTGATGATCGCTTCAAGGGCCCGGATCCGGGCGCGCAGGTCGTCGACGGTCTCTCCATCGTTGCGACGAGCGGTTGAGCTTCGCGCCAGCTGGAACACGGCCACGGCTAGGGTGACCAGCATCACCATGAATATCACGAAAAACGGGTGCATTTCTCCTCCTTTGCTTTCTTCTCAAATCTGATGCGCGCGGGCTTAGGCCAGGCGCGAAATCTCGTCCCTCAGGCTGGCATCCTTATCGACAGCGAGGCGTTCCAGTGTCGAAACGCGCTGTTTCAGGGTGGCCACTTCCGAGCGCAGTTTCTCAAGCTCGACATCGTCGGCCGCATTGTTGCGCGCTTCGGACTTCATTTTGAAATAATTGTTCAAGACCCCGGCGCCGACGGCAATCAGCACAATCAAAACCACCATGGTGAACGGACTATCGATATCCATGAACACGTCTTACCCCTCTCGCAACATATCGTTTATCAATATGTAAGGGGACCGAGGCGTCTCTGCAAGGGAGAAAGGCTGAAATTCTGGGTCTAAGCGCGGGGGTCATCCCATTCGCGGGCTACGCCATAGCCACCCCTGCGGGTGAGCCAGAACATGCCGATCAGATCGAAAACACCGGCGCCGAGCCGACCCAGGAATCCGTACTTGCTTTCCCCGTGCCAACGCTTGCGGTCATTGACCAGTTCTTCGCGCACATCCCAGCCCGCCCGCTTGATCAGAGCGGGCAGAAAGCGGTGCATGGACGCAAAATAGGGCAGGTCTCGAAACGCCCGCGTGCGGATCAGTTTCCAGCCGCAGCCCGTATCCGTCGCATCATCCTTGAGCACGAAGCGGCGCACACCATTGGCAATGCGGGACTGAACCCATTTGAAACCACTGTCGTTTCGCGAGTTGCGCTTGCCCGCGATGATGCCCAGACGTGGTGGGGCGCCCGGCGCGATGATCTCGTCCCAGAGGCGCGCGGTGTCGTGAACATCGTTTTGCCCATCCCCATCCAGAAGCTGGGTCCATGTTCCGCGCACCGACTGCAGGCCTGTATAGAGCGCGGCAGACTTCCCGCGCCGCTCGACATGGGTGAAGACATGGACGGTATCGGGCCAACGGGCTTTGGCCTCGGCCAGTTCCTGGCCGGTTGCGTCTTCTGAGGCGTCGTTCACGGCCACAACCTCGAACGCATGGCCCGCCAGCACCTCGTGTACCTCTTCCAGCAGCGGGGAAATGTTCCCCGCTTCATTATAGAAAGGGATCAGGACGGAAAGGTCAGGCCTGTCGCTCACGGCTAAGTTTTATCTCCCTGGGACGCCTCAGCCGTCTTCGCATGTTCGAAGAAGTCGCGATAGAGGCGGGCCGCGTACGCCCGCTTCAGCCCCAGTTCAACGCGGACGCCGGCGGCCTGCAGCCGGTCGTTGCCGCCTGCGCCCTGGGGGTGTTCATCGGCGATGGCGACTACCACCCGCGCGATACCAGCGGCCAAAAGACGTTCACTGCAGGAGGGCGAGCCCGTCGAGCGCAGCCGGCATGGCTCGAGGGTCACATAGGCCGTGCCGCCTTCGGCGCGCGATCCGAGCCCTTCGAGTGCAGACTCTTCAGCGTGGGGCCGACCTCCATCGCCCGTTCGGGCAGCAGCAATTACATGTCCGTCGCGATCACAGATCACACAGCCTACGCTCGGGTTTGCGCCCGTGCGGCCTTGGCCAGCCTCGGCAAGGCGCAAGGCCGCAGCCATGCGGCGACGGTCGGCGCGCAGGCTCACGGCAGGTCGGGCAGGTCCTTGGCCCGGTCAGCGTCCAGATAGCGGGCAGCTGTAGGCGTCAGGGCGCTATCAAGCTCGATCAGGAGCGGATTGCCGGTCGGGATTTCCACGCCAGTGATCGTCTCATCGGGCACCTTGAACAGGTGTTTCACCAATGCGCGCAAGGAATTGCCGTGCGCGGCGATGATTGTATGGGTGCCGCTTGTGAGGACCGGTGCGATTTCCGCCTCCCAATGGGGCAAAACGCGCTCCAGTGTGAGTTTCAGACTTTCAGCGGCAGGGACTTCAATTCCCTCATAGCGTGGATCCCCAGAGAGATCCCATGCGCTTCCGGCCTCCATGGCGGGGGGCGGCACGTCATAGCTACGACGCCAGATATGCACCTGATCATCGCCGTGCTTGTCGCGCGTCTCTTGCTTGTCGAGGCCCGTAAGCCCGCCATAGTGACGCTCATTCAGGCGCCAGTGTTTTTCAACCGGCAGCCAGGCCCGGTCCATTGCGGTCAAAGTCAGCCAAAGCGTGCGAATGGCGCGGGTTTGCACACTCGAATAGGCCTGGCGAAAATCGATGCCCTCTGCCTTGAGAAGCTCGCCAGCGCGGCGTGCTTCTGCTTCGCCTTTCTCTGTGAGGTCGGCATCCCACCAGCCGGTGAACCGGTTTTCAAGGTTCCATTGGCTTTGGCCGTGGCGGATCAAGGCGAGGCTGGGCATGGGCGGGGGTCCTCAAGTCTATACAATCAGCGTCAGTTCCCCCGCTTTTAAGCAATAATCAAGCCTCTGCGAGGGGGAGAAGCGGCTCCAGCGCTGCGGCAATCGGCTCGGCAAGCGCCGCAGGGATGGTTGAGCCCGCAGGCAGACCGTTTTCATCATATCCGACGATCCATCCGCCTTCCGGCGTCAGAAAGTCATCCATCAGCAGATCAAACGTGCGGCTTGCGGCGCGGCTGGTCAGAATCGCGTCTTCGCCCGCAGCCGTCGTTAGCGTGATGAGGCGCAGGCGTAATTCATCGCAAACCGACTGCAAGCTGCGCGTGGGCGAGGAGGGCAGATCTGCTTCCATGGCCGTTTCCGCCGCTGCATCGGCGCGCGCGCGCAAAGCCTTCGCCACCTCCGCGTCAAACCCCACGGCGGGGGCAAGCGCGAACATCTGTGCAATTGCGCGCTGGGCGGCCACATCGCCGGACTTCGGATCATCGCCCGGCCTGTGGTTGAGCTCCAGAGCCGCCAACACGCCGCCATCGCGCAGGAACCCGACCTCAGCCCAAAGCGGAAGGGCGCATTGGCCGAGCCAGTGCTGCGCCTCCCTTGCCCGTCGCTGCAAAGCCTTTATGGACATTCCCGGTAGCTGCCTTTCCAAATCTCAAGGTATGGGCGTAGTTCACGTCGAACGTCTTTGCCAGCCTGCCGCGCGGACTGATTGGGGGAGCCCATGGGCGACAAGATCTTCTATCCATTCATCTTCCTGCTGGCGGCGGGCCTTGTGGCGCTCGCCCTGTCCCCGCAGATCAATGCCCTGCCCACCGGTCCGGTGAGCGTGGGGGACCAGAATTACAATCGCGTCTCCGTTGCGGATCTGGAACTCAATCGGATGAAAGCGGGCGGTGACGCTGATGTTATCCTGCAGCGAAATGGTGTGACCGAAGCTGATCTCGAAATCGTCACCACGGCAGGCGTCCTGTCTCCCGATCCCCGTCTCGGCCCGCATTTCGAGCTCTCAGCAGATATTGAAGTGCAATTCTCCGGCTTTGAGGTCGAGGTGATCGTTACGGCAAAGCCCGGTGAAAGCCGCGGCGCCACGCAGATGCAGGTGAATTACTCCACGGGCCGCGATGGCGAATCCGGCTGGCAAGTGTTTGACCTCCAGCGTGACTGGGACACGTTCAGCTTTACCTACCGCGTGCCCGTCAAATCGGGGGAAAATGCGCTCGATTATCTGGCCATCCGCCCGGTAACGCCCGACAAGACACGCTCGTTGCTGATCGACCGGATCGAATTTGTTCGCGGTGCGCGCTGGGCTGTCCAGGAAGGCTGATGGCGCCCCTTCAAATTGATGATCCTGGCGACCCCAGAATTGCGCCCTATGTCTCCATTCGCGAACGAGACCTGACAGGGCGCGGCAACCACTTCATTGTAGAAGGCAAGGTCACGCTGGAGACGCTGGTTCGGCGCTCGCGGTTTGAGCTCGAAAGCGTATTCATCGCTGAGCACAGACTGCATGCCGTGGCCGATATCCTCGCGCACCTTGATGACGCGGTGCCTGTGTACACCGCCCCCGCGGCGATTTTTGATGCGATTGCCGGGTTTCCCGTTCATCGCGGTATCCTGGCGTGCGGGCGGAAGGGTGCGTCCCTCGAACTCTCACATTTCGAGGATGCGAGACGCCTTCTGGTGGCTATTGGGCTCTCGAACCATGACAATGTCGGCGCGCTGTTCAGAAATGCAGCGGCGTTTGGTGTCGATGGCATCATACTCGATCGCGAATGCTGTGATCCGCTTTACCGCAAGGCGATCCGTGTTTCAGCGGGGGCCGCGCTCTGGTTGCCATTTGTCCATGGCCCGGATGTGGCTGAAATCCTCACTCGCCTCTCGCAAAGTGGCCATGCCCTCTGGGCCCTCACCCCGCGCCGCTCGGCAACCAGTTTGTGGGACGCGCCGACGCCGAGCCGACTTGCCATGCTCGTCGGCGCGGAAGGGCCCGGCTTGCCGGACGCGGTGATTGAGGCCTGCCAGCCGGTGCGCATTCCCATGACCGAAGGCTTTGATAGCGTGAACGTCGCCACAGCCGCGGCCATCGCCCTGGCGCAAACCTTTTCGCCGTCTGAAAGCTAAGGCGAATGTGCCGCATCTGACACGAAAGTGAGCAAGGTGGTTGAGGCGCGCGAATCTCTCACCATATCGCAGTCCGGAGCCCGGCAGCGCGCTGTTCGGGCCTGACAATCATTCCCCATGGCGCCGCCATCATCCGGTGCTGCATCTGCAGGCCAAGACAAGAAGGTGTCGGCGGCGGCCGACGAGAGAGAGGATATACTTATGGGAAAGATCATCGGCATTGACCTCGGAACCACCAACTCCTGCGTCGCAGTGATGGAAGGCGGCGACCCGAAGGTTATCGAAAATTCCGAAGGTGCGCGCACCACCCCGTCCGTGGTTGCCTTTACCGAAGGTGGCGAACGCCTCATCGGCATGCCAGCCCGCCGCCAGGCCGTCACCAACCCCGATTTCACCTTCTACGCCATCAAACGCCTGATCGGGCGCACATTTGATGATCCAACGGTCAAGAAAGACATTGAAGTCTCCCCTTTTGACATTGTGAAGGGTCCGAACGGCGCAGCCTGGGTGAAGGGTCGCGACAAGGATTACGCGCCCCAGGAAATCTCCGCTTTCGTGCTGACCAAGATGAAAGAGACCGCTGAGGCTTATCTCGGTGAGACGGTTACCGAAGCCATCATCACGGTGCCGGCTTACTTCTCCGATAGCCAGCGCCAGGCCACGAAGGATGCTGGCAAGATCGCCGGTCTTGAAGTGCGCCGGATCATCAACGAGCCGACTGCTGCGGCCCTCGCCTATGGCATGGACAAGGCCGGCGACGGCAAGACCATCGCAGTTTATGACCTTGGCGGCGGTACATTCGACGTGTCGATCCTCGAAATCGGCGACGGCGTTTTCGAAGTGTTGTCGACCAATGGCGACACCTTCCTCGGCGGGGAGGACTTTGACCTCCGCATCGTCGACTACCTCGCCGAAGAGTTCAAAAAGGATCAGGGCATTGATCTGAAATCCGACAAGCTTGCGCTGCAGCGCCTGAAGGAAGAGGCCGAAAAGGCGAAAAAAGAGCTCAGCTCTGCCTCGTCTTACGAGGTCAACCTTCCCTTCATCACGGCAGATGCGTCTGGCCCGAAACACCTCAACATCAAGCTGTCGCGCGCGAAGTTTGAGAGCCTTGTCGAGGATCTCGTCAAGCGCACCATTGAGCCGTGCCGAAAGGCGTTGTCCGACGCTGGCAAATCCGCCAGCCAGATCGATGAAGTGGTGCTTGTTGGCGGCATGACGCGCATGCCGGCGGTCCAGGCTGCCGTGAAGGACTTCTTCGGCAAGGAGCCCCACAAGGGCGTGAACCCCGATGAAGTGGTTGCTATTGGCGCTGCCATCCAGGGCGGCGTCCTTCAAGGCGACGTGAAAGACGTGGTCCTGCTGGACGTGACCCCGCTGTCGCTGGGCATTGAGACGCTGGGCGGCGTGTTCACACGCCTGATTGACCGCAACACGACGATCCCGACTGAGAAGTCGCAGATTTTCTCCACGGCGGAAGACAATCAGAACGCCGTGACCATTGCCGTCTTCCAGGGTGAGCGAGAAATGGCCCAGGACAACAAGCTGCTTGGCCGGTTCAATCTGGAAGGCATTGCGCCTGCCCCGCGCGGCATGCCGCAGATCGAGGTCAGCTTTGACATCGATGCCAACGGTATCGTGAACGTCCAGGCCAAGGACAAGGCGACCGGCAAGGAACAACGGATCACCATCCAGGCCGATGGCGGACTGTCGGAAGAAGACATCAAGAACATGATGGCAGATGCCGAAGCCAATGCCGAGGCCGACAAGCAGCGACGCGAACTGGTCGACGCCAAGAACAATGCCGAGGCCCTCGCCCACCAGACCGAAA
Organism: Pseudomonadota bacterium; assembly: GCA_038526245.1. Taxonomy (GTDB): domain Bacteria; phylum Pseudomonadota; class Alphaproteobacteria; order Caulobacterales; family Hyphomonadaceae; genus UBA5336. Next base: position 41,145 of record JBCBGZ010000016.1, on the reverse strand, counting down.
AGCAGCTCGAAGAGCATGGCGACAAGGTTTCAGCCGAAGTGAAGTCTGAAATCGAAGCAGCCGTTAAAGAGCTGAAAGAAGCCGCTGAAGGCGACAATGCCGAAGCGATCACTGAGAAGCACCAGGCATTGATGGCCGCCGCCATGAAGCTCGGCGAAGCGATCTACGCCCAACAGCAGGAAGAAGCCGCCCATGCGGATGCAGCGTCTGACGCCGCCGGCGATGACGATGTGGTCGACGCTGAATTCGAGGAAGTCGATGGCGACGAGAAAAAGTCCGCCTAAGCACTGCCCTGTTTGATCAATTCAAAGCCGCCCATGGAGCGATCCGTGGGCGGCTTTTTTGCCTGGCGGTCTACTCGCAAAGCGGCGGTGTGCGCTCTTCGTCGCCGCGGTCGATGGAGATGTCTTCGCGGATCAGGTTCAGGATGGGAAGGATGGGCTCAGCAAAACCCACCCGCCCATCGGCGCTTAGGCGGTTTGCGTCCACGCCCTGATGGATGCCGATCACTTTCCGGCTGTCCAAATCAAACACCGGCGCCCCGAATGCGCCTTTCAGCGTGGCATGGCGATAGGTGACGCCTTCACTGCCTGCCACATCCAGACCGCTAGTGACGAGAAGGGTGAGTTCTTCCGTATTGGCCCCTGCATTGGCAGCGTCAGCTTCGTCGTCCGCCACGAAGACGTTCGCCATTGCCCGGCCGGGATTGGCGTCGACTGAGCCGCTTGCCGCCGCGCCATCAATCCCGAAAAGAGCATATCGCCCGCCGGCGGAGCTGCCCCAGGGGTCCCGGTTGCAGTCGATATCACCGGGCTGGAGGGGGCGCGCCCCAAATGGAACGTCGCCTTCGAGCATATGGATGAAGAAGACGGGTTCGGCGGACAATTCCATGGGGGTCCGCCAATCTGGCTTGAACGAGAGTTCGAGTGTCGGCGAATCCCGTAAGGTCGGAAAAGTCGCTTGAATGGGCGCAAGTGGGTCTTCCGCGATCGCGGCACCGGCTGCACCCTCCGGCATCATGTCTTCCGGTGTCAGGGCACTTTGGGGAATGATCTCATGCCCAATGCTGTCATCGTCCAGATTTCCCGTGGGCGGCGGCAGAGGCAGGGCTGTGGGAGCGTCGGTTACATAGCTCTGGGCGATGACACCCGGCGGTGGGCCTGAGCTATCTTCAATAAATGCGCGAGAGAATTGCTCGCCTTCAAACGCGTCCGCTCCGTCTGCTCCCAACGCATCGGTCGCGGCCAGAAACTCATCCAGTCTCTGGTCTTCTGCGATCAATTCCTCCTCGGATTTGAACCGCGGCGTCAGCACATAAGGCGTGCCCGCCCAATCGGGATGTACTATCGCCCCGTCGATCAGGATGCCCGTCACGATCTGGCGCCCCTGCTGCAATCGCACCACGGCGCCAGCATAGTTGGCCGCTACGGGGAACCAGCCACCTTTGGTCTCGAACGGTGCACGGCCTGTGGAGGGCGCGCGCAGGGCGATGTCAGAAGACAGCCGGATCAGGGCGCCCTCCAATTGTTCATTGGTCTCAACGGCGGTTTGGTAGGCTTCCTGGGCAAAGGCTTTTGCATCTTCGGCTTCTTGCCATTGCAGGCCGGAAAAACCCGCCAATCCGGCCATGGCGACGGCCACCGCAGACACACCGAAGAGCAGTCCCCTGCGCCGGTTACGCGCGGCGCGGTCAGCCGCATCGGCGGCGGCCTTGCTTGACGCGATGAAATCCATCTGGTCGTCGGAAACGTCCGGGGCACCGTGGGGACGGCTCGCCATCCAGGTTGCAGCGGCGTCCAACTCTTCTCCGCGCAGCAGGAGCGCTTCGGTTCGCCCGCGATTGTCCCAGCGCCGGGCCAGGGCCCCTAGCCGCGTATGTTCGCGGATCCACTGATGGTCGACGCGCAGGGCCGAAGACAGATCCTTCAGGCCGGAGGCAAAGGATTTGTCGCCATCGAAGAACACATAGTTGAGCTGGGACAACTCCTTCGGCACCTGGCCGTCAGGCACCGGGCGCCACACCACCGGGAGCAGGCGCTTGTTCAAGCGCAGCGTCTCCGTGACTTCCCAACTACAATGCTCCGACGTCAAGCTGTCCGGAGATAGCACGTAGACCACCGTGTCTGCGCTCTCGATCAATCCGCCCAGGCGCTGCTCCCAGGGCTCGCCCGGCGCAATGTCTTCCTGGTCGATGAAGGCTTCAAACCCGCAGGCCTGCAGCGCGTTAACCAGTTCCAGCGCGAATGCCGTGTCCGCCCGCGAGTAGGACAGAAACACCTTGATGGGATCGGTCTCGCTTCCTGAATCGTAGGCCATGGCTTGTCTCCCCGATCGTGGGATCACAGTAAGCCTTGGGCGGGATTTGGGGAAGGCCCGTTTGGATTTGTCCGGCCGGGATGGAGCCGTCCAGACGACGAAGCCAAACTGCCGCGCTCGGATTTCGATTTCACAGTGGCCTGCATCTGACTAAGGTAATGCTAGCAGAAAAGGACGCTCCCATGGCAAAACAACGCCCCATCCGCATCGAATTCGAACTTGATTCAGACGATCTAGAGTACTTCCGCGAACGTTTGCGGTCAGCTCAGGAGAAGTTCGGCACCGAGGACGAAGCCGGTATCATCGCGGGCGCCGAGGCGCTCGCAAACCGGACAACGGGTTCAAAGCTTCCGGAGTTCATGGAAGATCGCCTGGACGTGTTGAAGCAGATGATTGCGATGCTTCGCGACGCTGACTGGCGCCTTGAAGGTGAGGACCGCAAGCATGTCCTCAACGCGCTCACTTATTTCGCTGACCCGGACGACCTGATACCGGATGCGATCCCGGGCATCGGTCTGCTGGACGATGCCATCATGATCGACCTGGCGGCAAACGAACTCCGCCCGGAACTCGACGCGTTTGAAGAGTTCTGCGAGAACCGGGAAGAACTCGCTTCTGGCGCAGAGGACGCTGAGCCGCTCAACGTGGCGCGAGACCTGTTGCAAAACCGGATGCGCCGCCAACGTCGCCGCGCCGCCCGGCGCGACTCTGGGCGTTCCTCAAGCTATACATTGTTCCGGGCCTAGAACCGCCGGATCAAATACACGCCTGCGCCCATGAACACGACGCCGAGCAGGCGCAGGGGCGTGATTTCCCGTACCGTTTGGCCGAGCAGGCCGAAATGGTCGTAGAACAGGGCGGCGGTGAGCTGGCCTGCAATGAAGGCGCTGACATAGGTCGCCACGCCGATCTTGGGCACCGCGAACGCTGCGAGGGTTACGACGACGGCCCCCATCAGGCCGCCCAGCCAGGCCCACCAGGGCGCGGTCTGGGCTGCCTGAACCACGTTCAGGCTGTTGCCAAAGGCGAGGTTCAGCGCCACCAGCGCCAGCCACCCAACGCTGAATGAGATAAATGCGGCCTGCATCGGTCCGCCCATCGCGGCGGCCATGCGCCCGTTCACCACGCCCTGGGCCGCAATCATTGTGCCTGCCAGCACCGCCATGATGACGATGGCATTCACCGCGCTCACATTCCCCATCGCCCACATCTCCTGTCAGCAGGGCTCAACGAAGCCCCAGAAATCATCGTTTGTGGGGCTGGCTAGGCGGGCGTAAGGGCGGAGGCAAGCTGAAAAGGAGCGCCCGCCGATGAACCGTGAAGTCCCGTTCTATCAGGTCGACGCCTTCGCCATGGCGCCGTTCGCCGGCAATCAGGCCTGTGTCATGCCGCTGGCCGATGGCTTTTTGGATGACGAAACGCTCCAGAAGATCGCAGCCGAAAACAATGTTGCCGAGACCGCATTCATCGTTCCGGCCGGAGAGGGCGTCTGGGAGCTGCGATGGTTCACGCCCGCGGTGGAAGTTCCCTTGTGTGGGCACGCCACGCTAGCGGCAGCGCATGTGCTCTTCGCTGAAGATGGCTTCGGAGGCGATGAAATCACCTTCCGCACGCGTCAGTCGGGCGAACTGAAGGTCAAGCGCTTCACGGGTGGATACACGATGGATTTTCCGGCGCCTGCCGTATTCGAGACCGAAGCGAGCGATGAGATCATCGCGGCACTGGGCGCGACGCCGGTCAAGTGCTGGGGCGGGCCGTTTTTCGCGGCGCAGTTTGCTTCCCGCGCTGAGATTGAGGCGCTCTCGCCCGCTCCCAAGGCGTTGGCCGGACTGGGGGTGTCCGGCCATGAAGGCACTTGGGAGCGCGGCAATTTCGGCTGTTTTGCACTGGAGGGTGAACGCCAGCTTGTATCGCGTTTCTTTGCGCCCGGTTCGGGCATCGATGAGGACCCGGCGACGGGAAGCTGGCATTGCATGCTGGCAGTGATTGCCAAGACTCTGACCGGTGACGCCGCCCATGAATGCTATCAGGCCTATCCTCGGCGCGGAGCCCGGATCGGTGTCGAAGTCTCTGGCGATCGCGTTCTGCTGCGTGGGGACGCCGTTACCGTCATCCGCGGTGTCTTTACTCTGCCGGCTTAGCCGCCACGGCTTTCCCCTTGCGCTGGGCCAGCCAGACGCCTGCCAGGATCAGCGCCAGCGCAAGGGCCATATCCCAGCCGATCTGCTCGTTCAGGAACAGATAGCCCAGCGCTGCGGCAAAGATCGGGATGGCATAGCCCGTGAGGGATATGAAAGTCGCCGACGTGCGCGCGACAAGGAACATGAGCAGCCATCCCGCCCCCGCCGTGGGCAACGCGGCAAGACCCAGCACGCTGGCGATCTCCACCGCGCTGGGTGAAAAGCTCGAATAGTCCGCAAACAGCGCCATGGGCAGGCTGAACAGGGCGGCGAAACCGAGAAACCCCGTGGGGAGCACAGCCGGCGAAATTGGCGGCGCGCTGCGGGCGATGATCGTATTGATCGAATAACAGAGCCCGCCGGCGAGAACGAGCAGTTGGGCAATCAGGCTGGAATTGCCGAGCCCTTCCAACGCGTCCGGTCCGAGCAGGACACCGACGCCGCAAAACCCGACCAGGATGCCGAACGCCTTGTTCCAGGTCATTTTCTCGTCGGCGAAGCGAAAATGCGCCAGCGCGGCCACATAAAGCGGTGTCGATGAGATGAGGAGGGCCGCCAGCGCGCTGTCGATGTCCTTCTGGGCGATGGTCAGCAGGTAAAAAGGCAGGGCGGTACCTACAATGCCCATGCCCGCCATCGTGCCCCATGCGGCCCGGTCTGACAGCGGCGGAAACCGCGCGCCCTGGACGGTCATGATCACGAACATGATGGCCGCGCCGAGCGCCAGTCGCGCAAACACGATCAATCCGGCAGGCAGGCCCTCAACGGCGACCTTGGTCATCGCGAACGCACTGGCCCAGAGGAAGGATAGGAGTGCGAAAAGCCCCCAGTCGGTTGGTGTGCGCGACATCATGGGGGCGATGTGCGCCCATGCGTGCGGTTCGGCAAGTCGAGACGTGGCGGCAGCCGTGATAGTATCACTTTGAGAAGCGGGGATAGGGTGCGGGCGACCTGATCCAACATTGGCTGAAATCCTGGGAGGGAGCCCGATGAAGACACGTGCGGCTGTGGCTTTTGAGGCCAAGAAACCCCTTGAAATCGTTGAACTTGATCTGGAAGGGCCGAAGGCCGGCGAAGTGCTGGTCGAACTCAAGGCGACGGGCATCTGCCACACCGATGCCTATACTCTGGACGGGCTCGACTCCGAGGGACTGTTTCCGTCGATCCTGGGCCATGAGGGGGCGGGAATCGTGCGGGAGGTGGGGGCAGGCGTGACCAGCGTGGCGCCAGGCGACCATGTGATCCCGCTCTACACGCCCGAATGCCGCCAGTGCAAAAGCTGCCTGTCGGGCAAGACCAATCTCTGCACCGCCATCCGCGCGACCCAGGGCAAGGGCCTGATGCCCGACGGCACATCGCGCTTCTCCTACAAGGGCGAGACGATCTACCACTATATGGGCTGCTCGACGTTTTCGAACTTCACCGTCCTGCCGGAAATCGCCGTGGCGAAAATTCGTACCGATGCCCCCTTCGACAAGGCCTGTTATGTCGGCTGCGGGGTGACCACGGGCGTGGGGGCGGTGACCAACACGGCCAAGGTCGCGCCCGGCGACAATGTGGTCGTCTTCGGCCTCGGCGGCATTGGTCTCAACGTCATCCAGGGTGCCAAGATGGCGGGCGCGGACATGATTGTCGGCGTGGACATCAACCCGGCCAAGCGTGAATGGGGCGAAAAGTTCGGCATGACCCATTTCGTCAATCCGAAGGAGACCAAAGACGTCGTCGCCCATTTGGTGGAGCTCACCGATGGCGGGGCCGATTACAGCTTTGACTGCACGGGCAACACCGATGTGATGCGCCAGGCGCTGGAATGCTGCCATCGTGGCTGGGGCACGTCGATCATCATCGGGGTGGCCGAGGCAGGCAAGGAGATCGCCACGCGGCCCTTCCAACTGGTCACCGGCCGCAACTGGCGCGGCACGGCCTTTGGCGGCGCGAAAGGGCGCACGGACGTGCCCAAGATCGTCGATTGGTACATGAACGGAAAAATCCAGATCGACCCGATGATCACCCACGTCATGCCGCTGGAGAAGATAAACGACGCGTTTGACCTGATGCATGCGGGCGAGAGCATCCGCAGTGTGGTAGTCTACGACTGACGATCGACACAGGAGCCCGCCCCATGTTCACCCACGTCCATCTCGGCAGCAATGATGTCGACCGCGCGAAGGTCTTCTACGACGCCTTGTTCGAGGTGCTCGGCGGCACGAAAAGCTGGAAGGACTCGGACCGAAACCGCTGGTTCTGGCTGAAGGGCGACCAGTTCCTCGTGGTTGGTGAACCGCTGGACAAGGAAGCGGCCGCGCCGGGCAATGGCCTGACCATCGGGTTCTCGGTCGAAAGCCCGGAGCAGGGCGATGCCTGGCACGCGGCGGGCCTTGCGAATGGCGGCAGCGAATGCGTCGGCCCGCCCGGCATCAAACAGCAGCCCAGCGGCGCAAAGGTCTATCTCGCCTATCTGCGCGACCCCGACGGCAACAAGCTCTGCGCGCTGCACCGGGGCTAGGAGCGGCGATGAGCGACTGGAAACTGCCTTGGAGAGCAAGCTGCTTGTGCGGCCAGATCGAGATGAAGATCACCGAGCCGCCTGTCGTTTCAATGGCTTGCCATTGCAGAGGCTGTCAGAAATTGACGAGTGGCCCTTATTCGCTTTCGCTGCTCGTTCCTTCTTCCGGCTTTGAGGTGGTCTGCGGCGCGCCAGTGATTGGCGGCCTCCATGGCGAGCACAGGCAGTTCTTTTGTGATCACTGCAAGAGTTGGCTGTTCACCCGGCCCAACGGATTGGATGCATTCGTGAATGTCCGCGCAACAATGCTGGAAGACCCGGGTTGGGTTGTGCCGATTGTAGATATCGCGACGGCCGACAAGTTGCCTCAGGTCGCCAGCGGTGCGGAACATAGCTTTGAAGATTTCCCCGCCGCAGACGTTTTCCAGCCGCTCATTCAGGAGTTTGCGCAGTCAGGGGCTCGGCCATCATGACAATTCAGACCGTCTCCACCACTCGCGCCCATGGCGGCATGCAGGGCGTCTATCGCGATCTCTCCAGCGCGACGGGGACGGAGATGACGTTCTCGGTCTACGTGCCGGCGGGCGAAGGCCCGTTTCCCGTACTCTGGTATCTTTCAGGGCTGACCTGCACCCATGCCAATGTCACTGAAAAGGGCGAGTTCCGCGCCGCCTGCGCGGCCCATGGCATTGCCTTCATCGCGCCAGATACAAGCCCGCGCGGGGAGGGCGTGCCGGACGATCCGGAAGGCGCCTACGATTTTGGGCTTGGAGCGGGCTTTTACGTCGACGCGACCGAGCCGCCCTTCGACCAGCACTACAAGATGCGAACCTATATCGAAAACGAACTGCCTGCGCTCGTGGCCGAACACTTGCCCCTCGACATGGCGCGCCAGGGGATCACCGGTCACTCCATGGGCGGGCATGGCGCGCTGACCATCGCCCTTCGCAATCCGTCGCGCTTCAAGTCGGTTTCGGCCTTTGCGCCAATCGTTTCACCGCTCAACTGCCCCTGGGGCGAGAAGGCGTTGACGGGATATATCGGTGCGGACCGTTCAAAGTGGCGCGCATATGATGCCTGCGCCCTGATCGAGGATGGTGCGCGGGTGCCGGACATGCTGGTCGACCAGGGCACAGCGGACACTTTCCTCGATGCGCAGCTGAAAACACAGCTTCTGAGCGAGGTGTGCAAGGCGACGGGCCAGCCCGCAACCATCCGCATGCAGGAGGGCTATGACCACTCCTACTATTTCATCTCAACCTTCATGGCGGCCCATGTCGCCTGGCACGCGGCGCGATTCTAGAGGATTTCGTGGATCGAGTATTTGACGCCGCCGGGGCGGAGTTGGCCCACGCCGATGGCGACAACCGAGTTCAGCCACCCATAGCGCTCATCCCCGGTCTCGAAGATCGGGTTTGTGCGGAAATAGTACTCTGACGGGTCCACGCTGGCCTGGGTTTCGGGATTAAACAGGCGCGCAGCCACTTCGGGCGACGCGTTGATATAGCCGACATAGGTCACGTAAATCAGCGCGCCGTCATGGGTCTCCATCAATGCGCGCACATCCAGCGCCATCACCCCGTCACTGCGCTGGACCAGCCAATCGGCGCCCGAGGGCAGCACCTTGCCTGAAATGCGCTCGCCCTCGACCGTTCCGCCGGTGATGTTGGCAACCCCGCGCACGCCAATCGGGCCGGCAGGGCCTGTCATCAGTGGTGGGTCCACATCGCCGTCAAATGTGCAAAGAAAGCGGCTTTTCAGCTCCAGCATGGTCTTCCTCCCAATATCTGTAGTTTTGGGAGTGTGCCGCCTCGCCGGGCATTTGTCATCGGCGGCTTAGAAGCTCACCGTGACCATGCCATAGCCGAACAGGGTGCGGTCTCCGTCCGGCCCGCCCGGCACAGTTTCGGCAAATTCACCGAAGAACAGGGCGGATGCGCCCAGTTCCAGGCGCACACTATCGGGCACCAGCCAGTAGCGCGCCCGGCTGTCCAGAACATGGCCAATGAAATCTTCCGACTGGCCCGACGGGTCGCGCAGGCGGGCAATCACCCAGCTGTCGGTCTCGGACGCCAGGAAGGCTGCGTGATAATAGAAGCGCCCGTCCCAGCGCGCGTTCGGTTTGGCTTCGATGCGAAACCCCGGCGCATTGAGATTAGCCGGCGTCAGCGGACCATGGATAGAAGTGTTATTGAGATCAGACCGGCGGGAGCCGAAAAGGCGCTCGTGCTGGTCAAAGTTCAGGTCGGTGGGGTCTTCATCGCCACTTGCCCAATAGTATTCCAGCGCGAAGCGGGGCTGCCAGGGCGCATTGAAGGTGTAACCCAGCTCGGCATGGAGCATGGACGCGTCCACGCTGAGGCTCTGGGTGTCGACCGGTTCGCTCGTGGCATAGCGCGTGCCCTGGCGCAGGGCGCCTTCCAGGTCGATGTCCCATTGGCCGATTGCAGGCTTGCGATAGAGGCGAAAACCAGGGGCGACATAGGACCGGTCCGGCGTGGCGAAATCGCCGGAGTCGCGCTCCTCCAGCCCATAGACGAACACTTCACCCCACAGGTCCGATGCAAGGCTCGGCAGGATATCCGCCCGGCGGTAGTGCACGCCCCAGATGCGCCGCTCCCACTGCTCCTCATCGCCTGACAGGTCATTGTCGTCGATCCCCGGACGCTGGTTTGGAAACCGCGCCGTGGGGACCACATAGATCGCATGAAGCTCGTCGCCGCGCGGATTGGTCGAGAGGAAATTCGCCCCGGTATAGCTCTTGATCACATTGGCAAAGTCGACTCGCTCGATCTGGCGTTTCGAGCCAATCGAGACCGTTTGCCGACCCAAGGTCAGGTGGCTTGTTGATCCCTCGCCCAAAAGGCCGGGCAGTTCGTCAAAACGGGCGTAAAGCTGCAAAATGTCCAGCGGATTTGAGATAGAACTCGAAAGCGGCGTGCCCGTGTCCCCGAGATAGGTTCGGCTGTCCTGCAGCTCGATGCCAAAGGCCACCGGACCGGTATCGGCTTCTGCCAGCAACAGTGTGCGGAAGAGGAGGAGCTGGTCGCTGCCATCGCGTCCGGCCCGGAATTGGCCATCCAGCGTTTCGTACCGCGCGCGCGTCTCGCCCTTCAGCGTAAACCAGTCTGGGGCATCCAGCGCCGCATGGAGCCTGAAAGGTTCGTCCCCGCTCGCCACAGGTCCGAGGGCGACGGCAAGCGCCACAGCCAGCAAAGATCTGTGCATGGGGCCCTCCTCCCAAGCTTTGGATTTCCCGGCAGGGCTAACCGGATGACCGCGCAGGCACAACAGCAAATAAAGGTGATCGCCTCTGCGCTCGTGTTTGCGACATTCGCGCTTTACGCGAGGCCCGGCCTATGAGACACGGGCTGCGGGCCAGCGTTCCCCAACGAACGCCAGCCTATCTGTAAGGATAGGAGTACAAACAGATGAGCACCGCTCCCAAGCCGGAGACGCGTCCCGCGTGTCCGCATTTTTCGTCCGGCCCCACCGCCAAGCGGCCCGGATTTTCCCTCGCACAACTTGAAACCGCTGCCCTCGGCCGCTCGCACCGCTCGAAAGATGGCAAGGCGAAGCTGAAAGAGGCCATCGACCGCACGCGGGTGACGCTCGGCGTGCCCGAGGACTACATGATCGGTATTGTACCGGCGTCCGATACCGGCGCGGTCGAAATGGCCATGTGGACCATGCTTGGCGAGCGCCCGGTGGACATCTTCGCGTGGGAAAGCTTCGGCAAGGATTGGGTGAAGGACGCCCTGGACGAGTTGACCGATGTCGACGCTGCCATCCACACCGCGGATTATGGCCAACTGCCGGATTTCGCCGCCGCGCGCGAGGATGCCGACATTATTTTCACCTGGAACGGCACGACGTCTGGCGTGCGCGTGCTGAATGCCGACTGGATCGAACCTAACCCGGACCGGATCGTCATCAACGATGCCACAAGCGCCTGCTTTGCCCAGGACATCGACTGGGCGAAATGCGATGTGGTGACCTATAGCTGGCAGAAAGTGCTCGGCGGGGAAGCGGCCCATGGCATGCTGATCCTGTCGCCCAATGCCGTCGCCCGTCTCGAGCGATTCAAGCCGGCGCGTCCCCTGCCGAAAATCTTCCGCCTCACCAAGGGCGGCAAGATCAACAAGGGTATCTTTGAAGGCGCGACGATCAACACACCCTCCATGCTCTGTGTGGAAGACTATCTGAAGGCGCTCGACTGGGCCGACAGCCTGGGCGGTTGGACAGGTTGCAAGGCGCGCTGTGATGAAAGCCTCGGCACGCTGGAAGCCTGGGTCGCCAAGACCGATTGGGTGGACTTTCTGTGCGAAGACCCCGCGGTGCGCTCCAACACGGGTGTAACGCTGAAAGTGGTCGATCCGCGCTTCACCGCGCTGGAGGGCGAGGCCCAGAAGGCGTTCATGAAAGCCATGACGGGTTTGCTCGAGGCCGAAGGTGTCGCGTTCGATGCCAATGGCTACCGCGATGCGCCTCCGGGCCTTCGTATCTGGTGCGGCGCCACGGTGGAGCCCTCCGATGTCGCCAAGCTGACGCCATGGCTCGACTGGGCCTTCGCCGAGACCATCGCGGCCGTTTGAGCCGATTCCCAAGTTAACGCGCCAACACAAGCAACGTGCGGGCGCAGGGGCCTCGGCTGGGCCGAGAACAGCCCCGAGCAGGAGATAAACATGCCCAAAGTTCTGATCGCAGATAAACTCGCCCCCGCCGCCGTGGAGATTTTCCACAATCGCGGACTGGAAACCGAAACCGCCGTCGGCCTAACAAAGGAAGAGTTGATCGCGAAAATCCCGGAATTCGACGGTCTCGCCGTGCGTTCCGCGTGCAAGCCGGATGCGGATGTCATCGCTGCGGCGGCGAATCTGAAGGTGATTGGCCGAGCCGGGATCGGCGTCGACAATATCGATATCAAGGCCGCCACCCAGAAGGGCGTGGTCGTCATGAACACCCCCTTTGGCAACGCCATCACAACGGCAGAGCACGCCATTGCCATGATGTTCGCGGCCGCGCGCCAGATCCCCGCCGCCAATACCGGCACCCAGGCGGGCGACTGGCCGAAAAAGGCGTTCATGGGCCGGGAGCTGTCCTACAAGACGCTGGGCCTGATTGGCTGTGGCAATATCGGGTCTCGTGTTGCCGAGCGCGCCCTTGGCCTGACCATGAAAGTAGTCGCCTACGACCCCTTCCTCACCGAAGAGCGTGCGGTCGACCTTGGCGTCGAGAAAGTCGAGCTGGACGAGATGCTGGCCCGCGCCGACGTCATCACGCTACATGTGCCCAAGACCGATGCTACGGCGAACATTCTCTCTGCGGAAAACCTCGCCAAGACCAAGAAGGGCGTCATTCTGGTGAATTGCGCCCGTGGCGGGCTCGTGGACGAAGCCGCCGTGCGCGACTTGCTGGACACTGGTCATATCGGCGCGGCAGCTTTTGACGTCTTCGCCGAGGAGCCCGCCAAGGACAACCCGCTCTTCGGCGCGCCGAACTTCATAGCAACGCCCCACCTTGGCGCGGCCACGACCGAGGCCCAGGAAAACGTGGCCCTACAAGTGGCTGAGCAGATGAGCGACTATCTGCTGACCGGTGCGGTGACCAACGCCCTGAACATGCCCTCCATCACTGCGGACGAAGCCCCGCGCCTGAAGCCCTTTGCGGTGCTGGCCGAGAAACTCGGCCTGTTTGCCGGCCAGATCAGCGAGGAAGGCTTTGACGAAGTCGTCATCGAGTATGAAGGCGAGGTCACGGAGTTAAACCGCAAGCCGCTCACCGCGGCCGCACTCGCCGGCCTGCTGCGCGCCTCACGCGGCGATGTGAACATGGTGTCGGCGCCTGCGATCCTGGCCGATAGCGGCGTCAAGCTGTCGGAGACGAAGACTGAAGACAGCCCGACCTATGACAGCCTGATCCGCATTCGCACGCTGGTGGATGGTGGCTGGCGCACGCTGGCGGGCACGCTGTCCGCCGGGCGCGCGCGCATTGTCGAAGTGAAGGGCATGGATCTGGAAGCCGACTTCGCGCCGGTCATCCTCTATGTGAACAATCTCGACACGCCGGGCTTCATCGGCACGCTGGGCCAGATGCTCGGCGAGGCGGGCGTGAACATCGCCACCTTCCATTTGGGCCGCACCGATGCTGGCGGCGAAGCCATCGCGTTGGTGGGCGTGGATTCCGAGCCGTCGGTCGACGTTATGGCCAAACTGAAAGGCCTGGACCAGGTCCGCTACGCGAAAGTGCTGAAGTTCTAGCCCGCCTTAATCGCAAACACGGCCGTGCCGGTCATGACCGGTGTGTCGCCGTCAAAGGCGCGTGCGTTGAGGAATACGAGCGTGCGCGTCTTGCGGTCGACGGCAATGTCATAGGTCACTGGCGCCGTGCCAATGTCCCCGGTCACGTCCAGCGTGATCGACACCAGCGACACGTCGGCATTGGCCGTCTCGGCGGCGGCAGTTTCCAGCGCCTGCATCATCTCGCCGGCCAGGCGGCGCGTCGCTTCGCTCATGGGTTCAGCCGCATCTGGGCCCAGACGCTGGTCTCCACGTCGAGCACGTATAGCCGGCGATCATGCAGCCTGAAGGCCTGGGATTGCCAGAATTCCATGGTTGTCGGGATGAGCTGGAAGCCCCCCCAATAGGGCGGGCGCGGGATGGTCTCGTCATCCTTGTAACTGTCGGTGAACAGCGCCACCCGGGCCTCCAGTGCGCCGCGCGCCGTTAGCACGCGAGACTGGTCGCTCGCCCAGGCGCCGATCTGGCTCTCCCTGGCCCGTTCGGCAAAATAGGCATCGGAAACCGCCTCAGGCACGGCCTCGACCCGGCCGCGCAAGCGCACCTGTCGCTCATTGGACTTCCAATGGAACAGCAAGGCCGCCGCGCCGGTCGCGCCCAACTGGTCGGCCTTTGCACTGCCCAGATTGGTGTAGAAGGTGAAGCCCGCCGCGCTGAAATCTTTCAGCAGGACAATCCGTGCATCGGGCCAGCCATAGGCATCGACCGTTGCCAGCGTCATCGCGTTCGGGTCGCTGATTTCGCTCTGTGTCGCTTCGCTGAGCCAGTGGCCGAACAGCGCAATCGGGTCGTCACTGGGCGCTATCAGCGGGCGATCGCCCTGCGCAGCATAGGCTTTGGCATCCGGGGTTGGCGGGATCAGAGATGCGGGATCGGCCATGGTCGCTCCTTCCGCTTCGGCGGTTTGTGTGTTTCAGGGGCTTAAGCTACGCAGGTCAACAGGATTATCTGAAAGGCCACCCATGTCCCACAACACTTTCGGCCATTTATTCCGCGTTACAACCTGGGGCGAGAGCCACGGGCCAGCGCTCGGATGCGTGGTCGATGGCTGCCCCCCAGGACTGGCGCTGGACGCGCCCTGGATTCAGGATTTTCTCGACAAGCGCCGCCCCGGAACCTCCCGCTTCGTCACCCAGAGGCGCGAACCGGACCAGGTGAAGATCCTGTCCGGCGTGTTCGAGGATGACCGCACGGGCGGACCGGTGACCACGGGCACGCCGATCTCCCTCATGATCGAAAATGTCGACCAGCGCTCGAATGACTATAGCGAGATCCGCGACCGCTATCGCCCCGGCCATGCGGACTACACCTATGACGCCAAATATGGCGTGCGAGACTATCGCGGCGGCGGGCGCAGCTCGGCCCGGGAAACCGCCGCGCGGGTGGCCGCTGGCGCTGTGGCGCGCAAAGTTCTGCGCGAGGACATCAAGATCCGCGGTGCCGTGGTGCAGATCGGCCCCCACATGATCGATCCCGAGGCCTGGGACTGGAGCGAGACCGAAAACAATCCGTTCTGGTGCCCGGATGCTGGCGCGGCGACATCCTGGGAAACCTATCTCGATGACGTGCGCAAAGCGGGCAGCAGTGCAGGAGCCATCGTCCAGGTTGAGGCCACAGGTCTGCCGCCGGGCTGGGGCGCGCCGGTCTATGGCAAGCTGGACGCCGAGATTGCCGGGGCCATGATGTCGATTAATGCCGCAAAAGGTGTCGAGATCGGTGCAGGCTTTGCCGCAGCCGCCCTCAGCGGCGAGGAGAATGCCGACCAGATGCGCGCCGGCAACGAGGATGGTCCGCGCTTCCTGTCAAACAATAATGGCGGAGTCGCGGGTGGGATATCCACGGGACAAGACATCGTTGTGCGCCTCGCCATTAAGCCAACCTCTTCGATCCTGAATGAAGTCCAGTCGATCACCCGGGGCGGCGAAGAGGTCGACGTGCGCACCAAGGGGCGTCACGACCCTTGCGTCGGCATCCGCGCTGTGCCCGTGGCCGAGGCCATGCTCGCCTGCGTTTTGGCCGACGCCAAGCTGCGCCACCGCGGACAAATCGGCGAATAGGCGGGACCTTATCCGACCGGGATGGGCGCTGTGCCAGCTTTTGGGCCATGGACACCCGTTCCCAAATTCTGCGTTGGCGCGAGATCGTGCATCCGTTCTTCTGGCCGGTGTTCTTCTGGAACCTGCGCCGGTTCGCAGCGATGCTCACGCGGCGGCTGGAACAGAATGACGGCCAGGGTTTTATCTCTTACGAGGTCACCTGGTGGGGCGGTATCCGTGTCTGGCGGATGGTCGATCCCGATGCTCCGAGTTGGGATGCGGATTTGGAAGGATGTGCCAGGCGCGTGCATCTCGCGACGCTGGATGTGGGTAATCCCTATCTCGCTAACGGCGCTATGGTCGCGCTTCAAGGAGAGGAGACGGGTGCCCGGTCCTTGTTGAGAGCGCTCGCGATCTCAACGCCGTACGCTCTTGGTCTCTCTTCCGCTGCGAAAAGGCTGCGCACTGTGTTGGCATTGGGCTGCTTCGCCGAGCCTGCGCACCTCAACACGAGCTAAAGTGGCGCGCCGCTGGCCCCACCCGAGAATTCGTTCAGGTCACCGCGCCCCACCGGGTCTGCGGACGCGGGCGCTGACATATGGGTCAGGCCGAATAGGCTGCCGCCAGGTCTGGGTCTTTGCCAGCCACCAGGTCTGCAAGATCGCAGATCACCTTGGCCTGCTTCCAGGTCGCATCGTCCTGCATTTTCCCGTCGAGCATGGCCACGCCGCGCCCGCCCGGCAGCGCCTCCAGGATGCGGCGGGCAAACTTCACCTCGTCCGGGTCCGGGCTGTAGACTTTCTTGGCGATAGCAATCTGATTGGGATGCAGGGTCCATGTGCCGACACATCCAAGAAGGAACGTGTTTCGGAACTGCTGCTCGCAGGCGTCCAGATCGGCAATGTCGCCAAAGGGGCCATAGAAAGGCTTGATCCCGGCCATGCCGCAGGCATCTACCATCCGGGCAACTGTGTAGTGCCACGGGTCTTGTTGGGCCGTCGGGCGAGGCGCATTGTCCTCGTTCGGATCGTCGATCACGCGATAGAATGGGTGCCCGCCACCCACACGCGTGGTTTTCATTTTCCGGCTGGCAGCAAGGTCCGCCGGGCCGAGGGAAATGCCCTGCATGCGCGGGCTGGCGAGGGCAATTTCTTCAACCCGGGCCACGCCCTCGGCGGTTTCCAGAATGGCGTGCAGCAGGATCGGGCGGGTCAGGCCGGCCTTCGCTTCAAGCTGGGCCATCAGCTGGTCCACATAGTGAATGTCAAACGGACCTTCGACCTTTGGGATCATGAGCACATCGAGCTGGTGGCCCGCTTTCATGACGAGTTCAGTGACATCATCGAGAAACCAGGGAGAATTCAACGGATTGACCCGGCTCCAGAACCCCGTGCCCTTGGCTTGCCAATCGACCATGCCAGCCATTTCGACCACGCCCGCCCGCGCGGCGTCCTTGGCATCTGCCGGGATGGCATCTTCCAGATTGCCGAGGATCACATCGACCGTGTCGGCCATGGCGGGCACCTTGGCGCGAACCTTGTCCAGGTGCGGCGGCACGAAGTGGATCATCCGCTCCAGCTTTACGGGCAGGTCGCGATAGGGCTCCGGCGCACCCGCGGCCAGGGGTTGGAAGAATTGGCGCGGTGTACGTGCTGTCATGGGAATGCCTCCGGTGCTGCAAAGTACCTATGGCGGGGACCACAGAGCGTCAATCGCGCGGTTCTGACGGTGAATACCGGGCAAAAACAAGCGATTGGGGTCGTATGCGACATCGCGAATGAGAGCGCCTTTCATTTTCATCTAGTGCATTGTATTTGTGAGGGAATTGATTAATTGCAACGGGGCGCTACATGCAGGGTCTGCCGTTTCGGAAAGACTGCCCCATGGCCCATGATGCAAGCCTAGACGCCATGCCCGGCGCGATGAAAGCCTCCGAAGCGGCCCGGATCACCAAGACCGTTGCGCGCTTGTCGGTTGCCACGGCGCTGGTGCTCATCGCGCTCAAGCTCTGGGCATGGTTCGTCTCAGGCAGCGTCGCCATGTTCGCGTCGCTGGCCGATAGCGGTCTGGACGGTCTGGCGTCTCTGTTCACGCTGCTGGCCGTAAGCTATGCGGCGCTCCCGCCTGACGAGGAACACCGTTTCGGTCATGGCAAGGCAGAAGGCTTTGCGGCCATGGTGCAAGCGATGCTTGTCGGTGTTTCTGCCACCTTGGTTGCGGTGGAAGCGATCTCACGCCTGCGCGCGCCGCAGCCCATTGCCGAAAGCACCCTCGCTCTGGCTGTAATGGTGGTCTCGATTGCGCTCACCCTGGCGTTGATCTGGGCCCAGTCGCGGGCGATTTCGAGAACCGGGTCGGTGGCGACCAAGGGAGACCGTGCCCATTATGCGGCAGACCTGGCGGCCAATGCGGCAGTGATCGGCGGGATATCCCTGGCCGCCTTTACCGGGCTGGCGTGGGCGGATCCGGTCGTGGGACTGGGCGTTGCCGTCTGGCTCGCATGGAGCGCACTGGATGTCGCGCGGAGTGGTTGGGACCAGTTGCTGGACCGGGAGGTCTCCGACGAGGCGCGGGAGCGGATCCGGACTTTGGCGCTGTCCCAGGGCGTCTTGCTGGATATTCACCAGCTCAGGACGCGCACGTCCGGGCCGTACATTCACATTCAGTTCCACGCAGAGATGCCGCCGCATCTGTCCTTGATCGAAGCACATGAAGCGATGGTCGCGGCGGAGAAGGCTATTCTGACAGAGTTTCCGGCCGCAGACGTACTGATCCATCCCGACCCCCAAGGACGTGCAGAACCCCATGGCGCCGATGTGTTTTCAGAAGCGGCGGAGTAACGCGCTCGTCGGCGCGCGGGCAGCGTGCTAGGGCGGGGCGCCATGGATACCGAAACACAATCCCCGGTGAAGGCCGACACATCGCCCGCTGGCGATTGGTATGTGATCGCCAAGGCTTCGGCGGTGAAGCCGGGGCAGCAAATCCGGCGTGTTTTCAAGGGTAAACCGGTTCTGATCGGGCGGACGCGGGCTGGTGAGCTGTTCGCGATGCGAGATATCTGTCCCCACCGTCTCGTGCCGCTGAGTGCGGGCAAACAGATTGATACGGAGGGGGAAGTCACGGTCGAGTGCCCCTACCATGGCTGGCGCTTCGGCACCGATGGCGTTTGCCGCCTGATCCCATCCCTGATGGCGGAAGATCCGTACACGGCCTCTGATTTCACGGTTGCGGAATATGGCATCGCTGAGCGCGGGGCGACGTTGTTCCTGAGCGACGGTCCGGATCGCGCTATGCCAGCCGCTTATTTGGAGGATGTGCCAGGCTCGCCAAGGCTTCATCTGGAAGCATCGATTTCGTCAGCAGCCGAAGCGCAACCAAACCCCGGCACACCGCCATTGGTGTCTTATTTGGGCTGGAGACTCGAAGACGACGGCGAGACGTGCGTGCCCTGGGCCTTCGCCGCCAAGCGCCTGTCGAAAAAACCTGCCAAACTCTCTGTCGCTCCTAATGGTCTGGGCGTTTGGCGTGAGCGCCTGACCGTGGAGGGGCGATACCTTGAAACCATGGTCAGTCTGACGCCAGAGCACGAAAACCGGATGGTCGGCCACGTCTTGATGTGGTGGCAGGCGCCGGCAGCGTTCTCCCTAGGTGGCTGGGACTTGCGGGCAGGTGTTCGATCGTATTTTCAAAATCTGCGAGTGAAATGAGGCAAGCTGGCAATTCGCTCGAAATTTGCGGCTTTCAGTAAACCGTAACTCCATCTCTGTGTGCCAAAGCGGGGCGTAACGGATCGGGACACCAAAGTCTCGGCCAGCAACGCATAGCACAGGGTGATACGGGCATGGCAAAGACAGTTCTTGTGGTTGACGATGACCCCACCCAACGCCGTCTCTTGCAGGCTGCGGTGGAAAAAGCTGGGTTTGCTTGCCGCACCGCGCCCGATGGCGAGTCTGGTTACGCGATGGGACACGACCCCAAAGACGGGGTGGATGTTGTCCTCCTCGACCTCCACATGCCGGGTCTGTCAGGGCTCGAAACGCTGGAACGTATGAATGAGCGCCGCCCGGACCTTCCAGTCATCGTGCTGACCGCTACGGGCGGGATCGACACGGTGGTCCAGTCCATGCGGGCTGGCGCGATCGACTTCTTCGTCAAGCCGGTGAGCCCGGAGCGCGTGATCGTTTCTATCCGTAATGCCCTGAAAATGAGCACGCTGTCGGGTGAAGTGAAACGCCTCTCGCGCAAGGCTGAGGGCGGCATGGGCTTCGAAGACATGATCGCGGCCGCGCCTGCCATGCGCAGCGTCGTGAAAATGGGCCAGCGCGCTGCGGCCTCGGACATCCCGGTCCTTATTTTGGGCGAAAGCGGTGTGGGTAAGGAAGTCGTTGCCCGGTGCATTCAGGGCGCGTCTGAGCGGTCCGGCAAGCCGTTTGTGACGGTGAACTGCGGCGCCATCCCGGAAAACCTCGTTGAGAGCATCCTGTTCGGCCACGAGAAAGGCGCCTTTACGGGCGCGGTGTCCAAATCGCTCGGCAAATTCGTCGAAGCCGATGGCGGCACACTGTTCCTCGACGAGATCGGCGAACTGCCCCTCGACATGCAGGTGAAGCTGCTGCGCGCGCTGCAGGAAGGTGAAGTTGACGCCGTAGGCGCGCGCCGCCCCACTAAAGTTGATGTCCGCATCATCTCTGCAACGAACCGGGACCTCGCCCAGCAGGTCAAGGAAGGCACTTTCCGCGAGGACCTGTTCTACCGCCTGAACGTTTTCCCAGTCGATGTGCCGAGCTTGCGCGAGCGCCGCGAAGACGTCCCGGCTCTGGTCGAGCATTTCATCACCCGCTTCAATGCCGCCGAGGGCACCAAGATCCTCGGTGCCAAGGACGAAACGCTGAGACTGCTCTGCGCTTTCGACTGGCCGGGCAATGTTCGCCAACTGGAAAACTCAGTCTTCCGCGCCGTTGTTCTATGTGAGGGAGACTGGTTGCGGCCGGAAGACTTCCCGCAGATCTCTGGTGTGATGCCCGATGTGGCCGAACTTCCGGATATGCCAATTCTGCCCCAGCCAGCGAACGACACCGGTGCGGGAGCGATCGGCAGCCCTGTGGCGATCTTTGATGAAAGCGGCGAAATGCGCAGCCTGGAAGACGTCGAGCGGGACCTGCTGGCCTACGCCATCGACCACTATGAGGGGCATATGAGCGAAATCAGCCGCCGCCTCGGCATTGGACGTTCCACGCTCTATCGCAAGGTACGTGAATACGATCTCGCTGTGCGTGAGCGTGAAACGGGCTAAGCTAGCTGCGCTCAGTCTCCGGCGTTTCGGAACCGCTTCGATTGTTCGCGCATAATCGCGCGGCCAATCGGGTCGGGCAGTACTTTGGCCAACGTAGCCAAGCCTTTGTTTACACCGCCCGGAACGACGACAGGCATACCCCGCTCTACGGCGTCTATGCCCGCTTCGACCACGGGAGCCGCCTCCATCCACATCCAGGGGGGCGTCTGCTTGGTTTGCTCACGGGTGCCATTGACGTCGTGGAACTCCGTCCAGGTAAACCCCGGGCAAAGTGCGCTAACATGGATGTTATGCCCGGCTGCCTTGGCCTCGGCATGGACGCTCTCGGAAAACTTTATCAGTGCAGATTTCACCGGTGCGTAGAGCGTGTGGCCATTCGAGCCCGGCGTGTATCCGGCCAGAGAGGCGACATTGATAATCCGCCCAAACCCACGCTCGACCATGCCCGGAAGCACTTTGTGCGTCAGCTCGCATGGCACCGTAAGCAAGACCTGGAGAAATTGGGCCTGGTCCTCCCAGCTCGTGTTGAAGAATGTGCCGGGTAAGCCGTAGCCCGCATTGTTCACCACCGCGTCCGGCGCGCGGCCATGCTCCTTGAGTTCCGCCAGCAGTGTATCCACCGCATCAGGCCGCGACAGGTCCTGTGCAATGACAATCGCGTGGACTTCGAATCGGGCCTCAATGTCTCGGGCGAGAGCCTCGAGACGGTCTGCTCGCCGGGCGGTGAGGGCCACATCCCAGCCCTTGGCGGCGTATTGGCGGGCGAATTCCGCGCCGATCCCAGCGGATGCGCCGGTTATGAGGACAAGACGACGAGGCATGAGGGCTCCTGAACACTTTGAAATGGTTCAAGCGTCTTTGCCGCGCGCGAGCAAGTGCTGCGGGCCCGGGCCCAGTTTGCCCATATGGTCACCACTGTTGTGCAGCGCGCACTTTTTCAGGGAAAGGCAACCGCAACCGATGCAGCCATCCAGCTTGTCCCGCAGGGCTTCCAGGCCGGCAATCCGGGCATTCAGTGTCTCCCGGAATTGAGCGGATATGCTCTGCCAGTCTCTCAAAGTTGGGTTTCGCGCGTCGGGCAGGCCACTCAGAAGATCTGCGATCTCCCGGATCGTGAATCCGAGCTTCTGCGCAACCATGATGAATGACAGGCGGCGAATGTCTGCGCGCAGAAATCGGCGGTGACCACCGGAATTTCGAAGGGATTTCACCAGTCCCTTCTCCTCATAGAAACGGATAGCGGAAACCGACAGACCCGTGCGCGCTGCGATGTCTCCGATCGCCAACAAGTCTCGACCGCTCGCCATGTACCGGGTCTCCAAATCAGTGCTTGATCTCAACTATGGTTGAGAAATTACACCGATCCCATGGCACAGCGCAATCAGGCCTTGCCATCTGAATTGAACGGAGAATTCCATGACCACGCCGACCCTTGAACACGTCAACATCACCGTGAGTGACCCAGAGAAAACCGCTTCGATGATGCAGCAGATCTTTGGCTGGCATATTCGCTGGCAGGGCAAGTCCGCATCGGGCGGCGACACGATTCATGTGGGTAGCGAGACGGACTATCTGGCCATCTATTCGCCGCGCAGCCCGTTGGGCCCGCATGTTAAGGCGAGCAATAATCACAGCGGGCTCAATCATGTGGGCATCGTGGTCAGTGACCTCGATGCAACGGAAGCGCGTGTGCGCGAAGCCGGGTTAGCTCCCTTTGGCCATGACGATTACGAGCCGGGTAAGCGGTTCTACTTCTTCGATCCCGATGGAATTGAATTTGAAGTCATCAGCTATGCCTAGCGCATGGCGACGGGATTGATGATCGCTTGCACCGTCCCTTCAAGGCGGGGGATGCCGAGGACGAAGAAGAACTCTCCTGCCCCGTCCTCGGCGAGCTCTGCTGTGGCCATATTCTCGAGAATGTAGACGCCATGCTTCGCCAAAAGGGTCTGGTGGACTTCAAACGGGCGGGTGGGAGTTTCGAACGGGATCACTTCGAGCCCCCAGCTGTCTGCGCCCACTGCCACCACGCCGAGGCTGGCAAGGTATTCGGCGCCCTCAACGCCGAGGCCGGCGAAGGCCTGGGTCAACTCGCCCGAGGCGAGTTCAGCATCGAGGGTGCCGGTGTGGAAAAGCACGACATCGCCGGTTTCAATCGCAACGCCTGCTGCGGCCGCCGCCGCGTCGATTTCCGCGCGATTGAAGGCCGTTCCGGCCGGCACAGGAGAGGCGCCGAACTGCGCGGTCATGTCTAGAAGGACGCCGCGCGTTGCAATGGGCGGGATGGTGTGAGTGCCGAACTGGGTCAGGCCCGCCGTCGTGACAAAGTCGGAGGCGTGGGTCCTGTTATAGTAGTAGTGGTCGATCCCCATATGACCGAGGCCGTCAATTTGACTGCCCACCCCCACGAAGGTGCGCACAAGGTCATCATTCCCCGTGGCCTTGTTCTCGCCCAGCGGTATGCCCGTGCCGTCGGACAGCTGGAGGATGGTGACGTCGTACTCGCGAGGGCCATAGGCAGGGGTCGCCGGGCCGGTCACCATGCCGAGCTGAAACGTCTTGCCCTCGGTCACAAGCGCGGCCGCGGCGGCCGTTTTTGCCGGTGTGATGTGGTTGATTGCGCCAATCCGATCATCGGCGCCATGGGGAGATACGGGCCACTCTGAGGGAGGCTCCGCAGTGGCACACCCGGCGGTTAGTAGTATTGCAGCGGCGATGCCTGTCAGTCTCATTGGTTTCCTCCCTGGACGCGTCGTTTTCGACGACTGGTCCAATGGGAGCCGAGATTGACGATGATGTGAAGGGAAAACTGGCGCTAAGCCGTTTCCCGGCCGATGGCGTAGAATCGCTCTCGGCGCTGGCGTTTCAGTTCCTGGGCGGATAGTCCTTCGAGACCGCTTAGCGCCTTCTGGATGGCTTTGCCGGCAGAGTTGATCGCCTTGGCTGGGTCGCGATGGGCGCCGCCGACCGGCTCTTTGACGATTTCGTCGACAATGCCGCGCGACTTCAGGTCCTGGGCGGTGATTTTCATCGCTTCGGCGGCGTCGGAAGCCTTTTCGGCGTCTCGATATAGGATCGACGCGCAGCCCTCCGGGGAGATCACCGAATAGATTGAGTGCTCCATGATCAGCACCTGATTGGCGGACGCGATGGCGATTGCGCCGCCTGAACCGCCCTCTCCGATGATCAGAGACACCATGGGAACCGATAGCGTCAGGCAGCGTTGGGTCGAGCGGGCAATCGCCTCGGCCTGCCCACGCTCTTCACCGGCCTTGCCTGGATAGGCACCAGCTGTATCGACAAAACTGATCACCGGCAGATTGAACTTTTCAGCCAAATTCATCAGCCGCACTGCTTTGCGATAGCCCTCCGGGTGCGCCATCCCGAAATTGTGCCGGATACGGCTCTCGGTGTTGTGACCCTTTTCGTGGCCCAGGACGACGACCGAACGGCCCTTGAACGTAGCAAGGCCCCCCAGAACGGCTTCATCATTTCCGAAAACGCGGTCGCCAGCGAGCTCCTGATAGTCGGTGAACAAGGCGTCCAGATAATCGCCGAAATGGGGGCGTTCCGGGTGCCGGGCGACCTGAGTCTTCCGCCAGGGTGACAGGTTCCTGTAGAGATCCTTGAGCTGCTTTTCGGACTTTTCGCGCAATTTGCCGAGCTCTTCAGAGATGGACGGACCGTCTTCGGAAGCGTCAACAGCCTCCAATTCGGCGATCTTGGCTTCGAGCTCTGCGAGGGGCTTTTCAAAGTCTAGGTATGTCGTGGTCATAGCGCCTGATTAGTCTGCCGGTCGCCTCTCCTGCAAGGGCTTTCGTGTGTAGAGGGCACCAAGGCGGTCATTGAAATCGTGTCGGCGCTCAAAGCGGTAGCCGAACTTTTGGGCCACAGCGATGGAGGCGGGGTTGGCGTCGTCGATCAGCGCGAAGGCCTCAGTGCCAGGTTTGGCCCGGTCCAGCCAGTCATGGACCGCTTCGAGCGCTTCCGTCATGTACCCCTTGCCATGGTGGGCGGTTGCAAGTGCATAGCCAAGCTCAGGCGTGGTGCGCTTATCGGGCGTTTCGGGCCGCATGGCATCCATGAAACCAGCATCACCAATCAGGGTATTGCTGGTCTTTAGCGCAATCGCCCAGAAGCCATAGCCCAGCAAGGGCCAGCTGCCGAGCAGGCGGTGCATCGTCATCCAGGCATCCTGCGGCGAGCGCGCTTCCCTGATTGTATATTCCAGCACCACCGGGTCGCGCCACATGGCTGAGAACGCCTCGAAATCGCCGGCCTTGTGCGCGCGGAGGATGAGGCGTTCCGTTTCGAGTCTAGGTGCGAGAGCAGGTTCCATGCGTCTGCCTTTCCTTGTTCCGGCACGTTTGCGCTGCCACCAATGTGATCCTCGCTCTTTCGCCTGTCGAGGGAGCATCCGTGCACGGTAAAAATTCCATGCTAAACTCTCCACTTGCGGGAGTCCCAACGGCCCCGTTGTTATAAGAGGAGAATTCCCATGTCTGTTGCCCGTGTTACAGAAATCAGCGCCTCTGGCGCAACCGTCGAGAAAGCCATTGAGGCCGGTGTGGCCCGCGCCACGGACACGTTGAACAATGTCGAATCCGTCTGGGTTCAGGACATCAAGGCCGTCGTCAAAAAGGGTAAAGTGGCTGAGTATCGTGTGATGATGAAAGTCACCTTCGTGCTCGAAGAACCCAAGAAAGCCGCGGCCAAAAAGAAGAAATAGGCCTCCGGCAACCGTGCTTGCTAAAGTGCAGCAAGCACGGCGTCCGTCATCGCTTCGGTGTTGAGGTCACCACCAAGGTCGCGGGTCCGCGCGCCCCGCTCCAGTGCAGAGCTGACGGCTGCGAACACCCGATCTGCGGCGTCCGGCCGGTCCAGAGACCAGCGCAGCGCCATTTCCAGCGACAGGATTGCCGCGCAAGGGTTTGCGATGCCCTGGCCTGCAATATCGGGTGCAGACCCATGGACAGGCTCGTAAAGCCCTGGCGTGCCCGGCGCGCCGAGGGAGGCTGACGGCAACATGCCTATGGAGCCGGTGAGCATGGCGGCGGCATCGGAGAGGATATCCCCAAACAGATTCCCGCAGACCAGCGTGTCGAACTGTTTGGGATCGCGCACCAGTTCCATGGCACAGGCGTCGGCCAGAATGTGGTTGAGCTCTACGCCCTCGCCTTCGGTTTCGTGGAGCGCGGTGATCGTCTGGCGCCAGAAGAGCCCGCTTTCCATCACGTTCGACTTCTCCGCGGAGGCAAGCCGACCCGACCGGCCCCGGGCGATATCAAACGCCACGCGGGCCACGCGTTCAATTTCAGGCTGGGTGTAGATCGAGGTCTCATAGCCCCGCGCCACGCCGTCTGGCCCCGTATCAATGCCGCGCGGCTCGCCGAAATACACCCCGCCGGTGAGCTCGCGCACGATCATTATGTCGAGCCCCTCCACCAAATGAGGCTTCAGGGACGACGCGTCAGCGAGGGCCGGGAAACAGAAGGCGGGACGCAAATTTGCGAAGACATCCAGTCCCTTGCGGAGGCCAAGCAGGCCCATTTCAGGGCGGTGCTCGCGGGCAACGCCCGCCCATTTCGGTCCGCCCACTGCGCCGAGCAGCACTGCATCGGCGGCTTTGGCGCGGGCAAGCGTTTCATCTGAAAGTGGTGTGCCGTGGACATCAAGAGAGCTGCCGCCGACCAGGGCGGTCTCGATCGCGAGATCCGGTGCGGCAGCGTTCGCGACCCGCGCGGCAGCCTCGGTCACCTCAGGGCCGATCCCATCGCCGGGGAGGAACAAAATAAATTGGGTCATTTGGTGAACGTACACCGCCAAGCACGGAGCATAGTTTAGTCTGTAGTCTTAGTTACCAAAGCCTGTCGCTGGCGCCGTTGCGATGGCGCCTCGATTGTAGCGATCCTGGATTTCGCCGGCATTTTCTGCCGCCTCGGCATCAATTTTCGCCCAAGTTGATGCGGTCTTGCAAACGCGTTCTCGGAAACGGGTCCCCGTGGTTTCAATTTGGCGACAAACAGTTGGGTCGCTGCCATCAGCTGCAGCTTGTAGCGTACTTGCTTGGTTCGCGGAACATCCGGCTGCAACGACAGAAGCGAGTACCAAAGCGAAAAGGGAGGCGATTTTTTTCATAAGCGATCTCTTCTATGACCCCACTTTACTGAGGCTGCATCAAGGAGCTGTCAATTAGTTCATGCGCCGCGCTCCAGCCAGGGCGTCATGAGGCGGCGATGGCTTTCATAGTCTGAAATGGCAGCATCGGATTTCAGGCTCGCGCCGATCTCGTCCAGGCCCGCGATGAGGTTGGCTTTGCGCCCTTCATCAACCTCGAAATTGTGAACGGTCCCGTCCGGCGTGGTCACCGTCTGCGCGGCCAAATCGATTTCAAACAGGTGGTTTGCGCCGCCGGCTTGCTCTGCCAGCTGATCACAGACCTCAACGGGCAGCGCGATGGGCAGGATGCCGTTCTTGTAGCAGTTATTGTGGAAGATATCGGCGAAACCGGGCGCGATAACGCAGGTGATCCCCTGGTCCAGCAGCGCCCACGGGGCGTGCTCACGAGACGAACCGCAGCCGAAGTTTTCACCGGCTATCAGAATACTCGCGCCAGCATAAGCGGGCTGATTCAGCACGAAATCAGGGTTTTCCGAGCCATCCGGCCGGGTTTTAAGCTCGTGGAACAAGCCTTTGGACAGGCCGACACGTTCTGTCGTTTTCAGGAACTGTTTCGGGATGATCATGTCGGTATCGACATTGGCCATCAGCTGGCCCTTGTCGGTGAGGGGCGCAGCGGTGCCCTTCAGGGTGGTAAACGGTTTCATGGAGGCTTCTTTAGCGCGGCGCGTGGGCGATGAACAGCGTGGGAATGCCCAGCGTGTGGGACTTTGCGGTGAAGACATGGCTCCCTGGCTTCCGCCCCGTGCGTATCTCAGAGGTTGATACACCGCTGGCGGTCAGGCGTGCATGGGCTGCGTCCAGATTATCGACGGCCCAAGTGAGCCCCCAGATTGTGTCATCTGCTGTTGGGTCATGGCTGTGATCGAGGCGATGGATCACCTCAAGGGTCAGTCCGCCAATCCGGAAAAACAGGAAACGAGTCTTCCACTGTTCCGCCACCCTGTCGAGGGCCAAGCGAAGGCCCAAACGCGCGCCATAAAGCGCCGCTGCCCGGTCCGGATTCGGCGTGTTGATGACAAGGTGGTCTAGGCGGGCCACCCCTCCTTCTGCCGGGTCTGGGATGAGCGGCGGCGCGTTGAACTCAAGGATAAATGATTTGATCCCTGCGCAGGCCGCATCGGCAAGGCGCGTGCGCTGCCAGCTTCTTTCCTCGCCAGTCTCGTCGTTTACTGCGCGACTGTTCGTGACATCCGAAGGCGAAAGGCCTCGACGGGTCAGAACGTGGTGGGCCTCTGCGATGTTCCCTGTAGCGAAGGCGAGGCTTGTGAGGCGCGGGCCGCCCTCGACAAGGAGTTCGCGAAGTCGCTCGCGTACGGGGCCGTCGCCATGAGGCGCGATGAGTTCTAGCGCGCAATTCTCAGTTCGAAATTGGGCTGTGGCCACGCCTCCGACGTCGTCATGGTTCAACCAGTCCGGCCCGCGCCCAAAAAGGATCGTGTAATCATCAACACCCGCGCCGAGGTCGGGGCAAATGAGGACAGTATGGTCGAGGGCGGTGATCATGTTCGGGCGGGTTAGGGCGTTGAAGCTGACTGATGATCGTAGCTGATGACCCGCGTGATGCGCCAGTCCTGTTCGGTATTTTGCCAGACATGCATGAACACGCCTGTTTCAAGCAGAATGTCATTGCCATCTTCGTCCTGGCCGTAAAAATCGTGGGTCCCAGACTGGAGAAGACCCCAGTCACCGATCGGGCGAATTTCCATGGTCTCCAAACGTAAAGCTCGACGGATAAACGGCGATTCACCGCGCTGCCGCATGAGGCAGTCAGGTATGGTCCCTTCGAGGAATTCGTCCACGGAGCCTGCAATCTTGCCATACAGGTCGTGATAGAATTCCAAGTCTGGTGAGAGTATCTCCCTGAGTCTTTGTTCGTCGCACGTCAGAAACGCTGCCGCGAAGATGTCAGCGTCCAGGGCCTCAATCGTGGTTCTGGTCGTGTCTGGCTCAGGCGGCTGGGGTGCTTGTGCGCACGCAGCCGCAGACCATGCCAATAACAAGCTTCCCAAATGGAACGACTTCAACATGAGCTCTCCTTATTGATTATCAATAAGAACAACACGAGGTGAGTTTAACATCAAGGCCCAGTCTTGCCGCCATACAGAAAGCGTTTCAGAATTCTAATTCTGCCTTGCACGCTTGGCAGGTCCCGGTTGCCTCAATGACAGCACCGGATGGTCCAGCGCGGTAATCATGCATCGCACTTTCTGCATATGCCGTGGGCCTCGATCACGGCCGCTTTGAAAACGAAACCGGCAGCTTTCGTCTCGGCGTCAAGCGTCGGCACCGTTGTTTCGGAATGCAGCTCTTCCGCCGCGCCGCAACCTTCGCAGATCAGGAAGATTGCAGAATGGTTGTGGCTGGCATGCCCGCACGCGACGTAGGCGTTCAGACTCTCAATCTTGTGGGCAAGCCCGAGGCTTTGAAGAAACTCGAGCGCCCGGTAGATCGTTGGGGGCTTGGCGCTGCCCTCGCCGTCCAGATTTTCCATCAAATCATAGGCTTTCGCCGGTTTGTCAGCTTCGACGAGAAGCCGGAGCACTTTTCGCCGGATCCGCGTCATCCGCTGGCCGTGCGATTGGGCGATCTCCTCTGCAACAGACAGAAAAGCTTCAGTGTCTTCCGGGCTGCAGGGCGTGTTTGCACGGGCATCATGGGGCATGGCGCGAATGTCGGTGTTTTCGAGATGTTTGTGAAGGGGCGGCTAGGCCACCGCCTCCACAGTCTCTGGCGCCAGAATGCGCGAAGCCACCTCTTTCGGGACCACCATCACCGTCTCTGAAAGCGTCTTTTCCCAATCGTCGAGCAGATTGGTCGCGTGCTGAGATCCGGTTCGCTCGGCATGCTCTCGCACTAGGGTTTCAAAGCGCTCGACATGCTGACTTGGCATTTCACTGATCGGATACCAGTCGATGCTGTCGGGGTTCGCGACCCTGTCGAAACGGTTTTCCGGATCCCATACCCAAGCCATACCGCCGGTCATCCCGGCGCCGAAATTGTCGCCCACCTCACCAAGAATCGCGATAGCTCCGCCGGTCATGTATTCACAGCCATTTGCACCCATGCCTTCCACCACTGCCTCTGCGCCGGAATTGCGCACGGCGAAGCGCACGCCCGCCTTGCCAGCGGCAAAGAGCCGACCGGATGTTGCGCCGTAAAGGCAGGTATTGCCGATGATCGTATGGTCGCTTGCATCGGTTGCGAGCCGCGGTGTGGGGCGAAGTTGCACTGTCGCGCCCGAAAGGCCCTTGCCGACATAGTCATTGGCGTCGCCGGTCACATCCAGAGTCAGGCCTTGGACCGAGAACGCGCCAAGGGATTGTCCGGCAGACCCTTCAAGCCGGATAAGGAGACGCCCTTCAGGCAGCTCTTTCTCGCCGAAATTGCGGACAATGTGCGACGAACACCGTGCGCCGATAGCGCGTTGTACATTCTGCACGCCGTATTGCAGCTGCATCTTCTCACCGCGAGCGAAGAATGGCTCCGCGTCGCGCAGAATTTGTGCATCAAGTGTGTCAGGCACAGGCTCGCGACGGGTCGGCTCATAACGAACCGGTTCCGCAGCGTCGACCTGGACAAGAAGCGGGTTCAGGTCGAGGTCATCGAGGTGGGCTGCACCGCGTGACACCTGGGCCAGCAGGTCTGTGCGCCCAATCGCGGCATCAAGGCTCGGTAGGCCAAGTTCGGCCAGGATCTGGCGAACATCCTCGGCGATAAAGCTCATCAGATTGACGACTTTGTCCGGATTGCCGGTAAACTTCTTGATGAGTTCCGGGTCCTGGGTGCAGACCCCGACAGGGCAGGTGTTCGAGTGACACTGGCGCACCATGATGCAGCCCATGGCGACAAGGCTGGCGGTGCCAATGCCATATTCCTCGGCGCCCAACATGGCCGCCTTAACGATGTCGCGTCCAGTGCGCAGGCCGCCATCGGTGCGCAGGGTGACCTTATCTCGCAAATTGTTCAGGCTGAGCACCTGATGGGCCTCTGCCAGGCCAAGTTCCCAGGGCAGACCGGCATGTTTGATGGAGGTTTGGGGGGAGGCGCCTGTCCCACCGACATTGCCAGCAATGAGGATGACATCGGCCTTGGCCTTTGCCACGCCGGCCGCAACGGTGCCCACGCCAGAGCGCGCGACGAGCTTTACGCAAACGCGTGCGTCCGGGTTGATCTGCTTCAGGTCGTAGATCAGCTGGGCGAGATCTTCGATCGAATAGATGTCATGGTGTGGTGGAGGCGAAATCAGCGTCACGCCAGGTGTTGAGTGCCGATTTTGGGCGATGAATTCGGTGACTTTGAAGCCGGGCAGCTGGCCACCCTCTCCGGGTTTTGCGCCTTGCGCAACCTTGATTTCGATCTCACGGCACTGATTCAGATATTCCGCCGTCACGCCAAATCGGCCGCTGGCGACCTGTTTGACCGCGGAATTCATGTTGTCGCCATTTGGTAATGGCTGGTACCGCGCGCGCACCTCGCCGCCTTCACCGGAAACGGATTTCGCGCCGATCCGGTTCATGGCCACGTTGAGCGTTCCGTGGGCTTCCGGGCTCAGTGCGCCTAGGGACATGCCCGGCGTGACGAACCGTTTTCGGATTTCGTTTATGGACTGGATGTCTTCAACCGGGATCGCGCGGCCAGCGGGTTTGAAGTCCAAAAGATCGCGCAGCTGAATAGGCGGCCGGGCGTTCACGGCATCTGCGTATTTCTTGAACGTATCAAACCGGCCCGTATCGCAGGCGGCCTGCAATGTGTGGATCAGATTGCCATCCAGGGCGTGGGGCTCGGAGCGCGCGCGCAGCCGGTAAAATCCGCCCACGGGGAGCGCCACCACATCTTCGTCAAAGGCTTGCTCGTGGCGGGAGACCACATTCTCCTCGATGCCAGCGAGGCCAAGGCCGGAAATCCGGCTCGTCATGCCCGGGAAGTAGTCGGCAACCAAGGCACGGGAGAGGCCAAGCGCCTCGAAATTATATCCACCGCGATAGGACGAGATTACTGAAATGCCCATTTTGGAAAGGATTTTCAGGAGCCCGCCCTCAATGGCGCGCTTGTAGTTGAGCACGGCCTGACCGAGACCGATTTCGCCGAACAGGCCGCGCTCATGGCGCTCAGCAATGCTTTCCTGTGCAAGATAGGCGTTCACGCACGTCGCGCCGACGCCGACGAGCACGGCAAAATAGTGGGTGTCGAGACACTCAGCCGAGCGCACCGTAATGGAGCAGAAGGTTCTGAGCCCCTGCGATACCAGGTGTCCATGCACAGCGCCGGTGGCGAGGATCATGGGGATTGCTGCGCGGCCCTCGCCAGCATGCTCATCGGTGAGAACAATGTGCTCATGACCCGCACGGACAGCGTCCTCGGCTTCGCTGCGGATGCGGTCCAGCGCCTCTTTAAGCGTGCGCCCATTGCCCGTGGCAGCGTCAGCGTCGAATGTGCAGTCTATCTCCGTCACTTGCGAGCCGAGGAGACTGCGCAGGCGTTCATACATGCCCGTCGTTAGGACGGGGCTCTCAAGGACGAGCACGTCCTGCTGGGTCTCGTCGGTGGCGAGCACATTGCCAAGGTTCTTGAACCGCGTTTTCAGGCTCATCACCCGCGCTTCGCGGAGGGGATCGATGGGTGGGTTCGTGACCTGGCTGAAGTTCTGGCGGAAGAAGTGGCTGAGCGGTCTGAATTCGTCGCTAAGCACTGCAGGCGCGGTGTCATCGCCCATCGAGCCGACAGCTTCCTTGCCGGCCTCGACCATTGGCGAGAGGATCAGTTCGAGCGTTTCGAGCGTGAATCCTGCGGCCGCTTGCAGGCGCAAGCGCTTTTCCGTGTCGAACATGACTGGCTCTGGCCCCGGACCAATCTCCTGGTCAAGCTCGCGAACCTTGCCAAGCCAGTCTTCGAAGGGCTGCAAGCTGGCAAGCTCATCGACGATTTCGGAATGCTCGTAAAACTGCCCCGTTTCTAGGTTGGCCGCGATCATACCACCTGCTGGCACGTGCCCTTTCCGGGTGACAGCGTGATCCGATAGGGGGCACATACCCGCTTCTGATCCGACGGCGAGGATGTTGTCAGACGTCAAAGCCCAGCGCAGAGGGCGCAGCCCGTTTCGATCCAACCCTGCCACAGCCCAACGCCCGTCGAAGCTGCACACGGCAGCCGGGCCATCCCACGGTTCCATAACTGAGTTGCAGTAGGCATAGAGCGCGGCGTGCTTATCGGGAATGATCGAGGCACGCTTGGACCAGGCCTCAGGGATCATCATGGCCTTGACCATTGGGCCAGATCGCCCGCCCTTCACCATCATCTCGTAAACGGCGTCCAGTGCGCCCGAATCCGATGAGTTTGGTGGAACCACCGGCTTCACATCGTCCACATGGCCGCCAAATCCCTTGGAAACCATGCGGATTTCGTGGGATTTCATCCAATTGAGATTTCCCTGCAGCGTGTTGATCTCGCCATTGTGCGCCAGAATGCGGAAAGGCTGCGCAAGGCTCCATTGGGGGAAGGTGTTCGTTGAGTAGCGCTGGTGATAGATTGCGAAGGCGCTCTCGAACCGTTCGTCCTGCAGGTCGAGATAAAAAGCATCAATGTCCTGCGCCAGGAACATGCCTTTGTAGATAAGGGATTTCTGGCTCAGCGAACAGATATAGAAACTCGGAATACCTGCTTCGCGCGCGCGGCGCTCGATCCGGCGGCGACAGATATAGAGCGCGCGCTCAAGGTCTTCCTCGCTGCGGCCGCGATCATCCCGGAACATGATCTGCTCGATCTCGGGGCGTGTGTCGGCGGCTTTCTGGCCGATGACCGAAACATCGACCGGCGGTTGGCGCCAACCATAGATGTAGAACCCGAAGTGCAGGATTTCGGTTTCAACAATCGTCCGGGCGCGCTCCTGCGCGGCAAGATCCGTGCGCGGCAGAAAGATTTGACCAACGCACACATCCACATCCGGGCGTGCATGGCCGGCGCGTTCGACTTGCTCTGCGAAAAAATCCTGGGGCACTTCAATGCGAATGCCCGCGCCATCACCGGTCTTGCCATCGGCATCAACCGCGCCCCGGTGCCAAACGTTTTTAAGCGCCTTGATACCCATCTCGACGATTTCCCGACGGGGTCGCCCATCCAGAGCAGCGACAAGACCGACACCACAGGCATCGCGCTCATGGGTTGGATCATAGGCATGGGCCTCGATCAGGCGTTCGCGGTTGTCGAGGTAGGATTGGATTGAATGCGTCATTTTTGGTTTTGCTTTTCCATATACGCTTCAAAGCGTTTCATCATGTCTGCGCCCGTGAACCGTGGGGCATCGGTGTCGAAGCGGTAGTAGTCGGGTTGTTCGTCCACGAATATTTCTTCATGGATCGACAGGCCTCTGGGCAGATCGAACAGGCCAGCTTGCGCGCCATAG
Organism: Pseudomonadota bacterium; assembly: GCA_038526245.1. Lineage (GTDB taxonomy): Bacteria > Pseudomonadota > Alphaproteobacteria > Caulobacterales > Hyphomonadaceae > UBA5336. The sequence continues at coordinate 6,933 of JBCBGZ010000016.1, read as the reverse complement.
GGCTCAGCTTCGGCTTTCAGCTTGTAGTAAAGCTTCGAGCCGCAAATCTTGCAGAATGTGCGCTCGGCGAAGTCTGAGCTCTCATAGACACCAATGTGTTCATGTCCCGACACGATGCGCACGCCATCGGCGAACATGACCGACATGGCCGGTCCGCCATGCCAGCGTCGGCACATGTCGCAATGGCAAATCTCAACCTTTGGCGCACCGCGCCCCTCAAGCTGTACCGCGCCGCAAAGGCAATGACCCTGATAAGTATCCGTCATCGTGCGTTCCTATTCCGCAGCGACGACCGGCGCTTCGGCCTTGGCGGCGGCGCGCATGTATGCGTGCATCGCATCGGCGGCGTCGCGGCCATCCTTAATAGCCCAGACCACGAGGGACGCGCCGCGGACAATATCTCCCGCCGCGAAAACGCCTTTGAGATTGGTCATCATGGACGCGAAATCGATACGAACTGCGCCCCAACGGTTCACGGTGAGGGTCGGCTCGTCGAAAAGTGCTGGCAGGTCTTCGGGATCAAATCCGAGGGCCTTGATCACCATGTCCGCTTTCACGTCGAACGTCTCTCCGGTTTTTTCTGGCGATTGGCGCCCGGATGCGTCGACCGGCCCTAGCTTCATGCGAGCCGCGCGAACCGCTTTCAACTTGCCAGCTTTTGTGTCCAGGATCGCTTCTGGCGCCGCAAGCCATTCAAACTTCACGCCTTCTTCTTCAGCGTTCTCAACCTCGCGCTGGCTGCCTGGCATGTTGGCGCGGTCGCGGCGATAGAGACAGGTTACGGACTTCGCGCCTTGACGCACGGCGGTTCGCACGCAGTCCATTGCCGTATCCCCGCCACCGATCACCACAATGCGCTTTCCTTTGGCATTGAGGGTGCCGTCATCCCAATCAGGCACGGCATCGCCGAAGTTCTTGCGGTTTGAGGCCGTCAGGGAGTCCAGTGCCGGAAATACGGCGCCGTGGCCGATGCCCGGCACTTTCAGGTCGCGTGCCTTGTAAACGCCCGTTGCGATAAGCACGCTGTCATGGCGCCCGCGCAGGTCTGAGAACGTCAGGTCCGTGCCAATTTCCGTGTTGTAGACAAATTTAATACCGGCCTCTTCGAGGCGTTTCAGGCGGCGCTCTACAACGTGTTTTTCAAGCTTGAAGCCTGGGATCCCGTAGGTGAGAAGGCCGCCGCCGCGGTCATATCGGTCGTAAACGGTGACGTCATAACCCTTGCGTCGCAGCTCCTCAGCAGCTGCGAGCCCGGCCGGGCCTGCGCCAACAATGCCAGCCGATTGCCCCCTCGGGCGTCTGGTCTGAATGGGTCGAACCCAGCCATTGTCCCAAGCTGTTTCGGTGATGTGCTTTTCCATGGCGCCAATCGTGACGGTGCCATGGCCAGATTGTTCGATGGTGCAAATGCCTTCGCACAGGCGGTCTTGCGGACATATCCGCCCGCAGATTTCGGGCATGTTATTGGTGGCTGAAGAGACCTGGTAGGCCTCTTCCATCCGCCCTTCAGCGGCCAGCATCAACCAATCGGGTATGTTGTTTTGCAAGGGGCAGCCCTGCTGACAGAAGGGCACCCCGCACTGACTGCACCGACCCGCCTGGGCTTCAGCGGCCTCCGGAGAAAAGGTGTCGTAGATCTCCTGAAAGTCGACCGCGCGCGTCTCCACATCGCGTTTCTCCGGCATTGACCGGTCCACACGCGTGAATTTCAGCATCTTCTGCGCCATGACATCCTGCCTTTTGGGTGAATTTACCTTATAATGGGTGGCAAGCGCAGCGCGCAAGGCAAAAGATGCCTATGGGTATCGAAAAGATATGCAATAGATTGTGCTCGCTCTCGCGTCGGCACATCTGCGTGTGTGGCGCCCGTATAAATATATCAATACAATATACGTGGGCCTTGCGGTTGTTCCCGGCATGGAAGCTGCCTATCAGGTGAGCGTCCGTCCTTCGGGCGATCCACAAGAGGACACTGCACTCCATGTCACTATTGCAACTTGTTCTCCTGTCGCTGGTTCAGGGCGTAACAGAATGGCTGCCGATTTCCTCGTCTGCGCACCTGATCCTGCTGCATGATGCGTTCGGTTCCTCCGATGACAGCCTTCTTATTGATGCCATGGCGCATTTCGGAACGCTCTTCGCCATGCTGCTGTACTTTCGAAAGGATGTAGCGCGCGCCTTTATGGGCGGATTGGAACTCCTGGGTATTGGGCGTCAGGCCGGCAATCGACTGTCTGAGCGGGCGCGGCTGGCGCTTTTCATCATTATCGCAACGCCCTTTGGTGTGGCGGCAGGATTGGCGTTCGAACTATCCGGCGACAGCGTCCAAGCGGCGCTGCGGAGCCCGGAGACGATTGCCATGTCGACCATCGTCTTTGCGATCGCTCTGCTTCTTGCTGACTATCTCGGCAAACGTGTTCGCAACCAGGAAGACATGCTGCCGCGCGACGCCATGCTGATCGGCGCCTCGCAAATGCTGGCCTTCATCCCGGGCACGTCTCGCTCGGGGATCACGATGACCGCGGCGTTGGCGCTGGGGTTCAAGCGCACGGAGGCGGCGCGGTTCGCCATGCTGGTCGGCGCGCCTCTCATCTTCGCGGTAGGCCTGCGAGCTGTTTTAGGATTGGCGACCGGAGAGGCAGCAGGTGCCAGCTTGAATGAGGGCCTCATCGTGGCGGGCCTCTCATTTGTATCTGGATATGTGTCGATCTGGGGCCTGATGGCCTTGCTGGAGCGGATGAGCTTTCTGCCCTTCGTGATCTACCGGCTCCTGCTTGGGGCCGCGATCCTGGCGATCAGCCCCACCTTTATCGGACTTTTCAGCTAGGATTTGCGCCGATTTCGACCGTCGGGACAGGATTTCACGTGCGTCCCGGCGGGCTTTTTGTTTTCTTCTGGCGTGCGGCGGGGTGCTTTGGCGCCGCCTGCATGGACTGTGATTGCGGAAAGGGAGAACGTCTTGGCTCGGCGTGAGAAGAAGTCTGAAAGTCTGGATGTGCGCCTGCCCCACAGTGTGAAGCAACGCTTCATGGCTGAGACGTCTGAGCGCGGCGAGACCGCGAGTGAGGCGGTGCGCCGGTTCATTGAGACCTATCTGGACACACCCCGTGCGGGCGAGACCGAAACGCCAAACAGGAGCTTTCTCGCCATGGCCAAACCCCACCTGACCAAGATTACCAGCATGGTCGCCGCCACAGCCGCCGGGGCCTTCGCCCTGACCTTCATTCCCATTGCGAGCGCGGATGAGGCGACATTCAAACTTTTCGACAAGAATGATGACGGCTTCCTCACACCAGGAGAGATCGCGCCGAATGACGAAGGTCTTATTCAGGTCCTTGACCTTGATGGATCGGCCTCTGTCTCAGCCGACGAATTCAGAGTCCCGTTTGAGTCGATAGAGATATCTGAGCGTGTGATCACCGGTACTTCTGGTGAGACGAGCCGGCGTATGATCGTGACACGGGTCGATTTCAAGCTTGAGGATGAAACCACCCACCTCAGCATCAGCCGTACATCCGGCGACCTGCCTGACAATCCCTCTCAAGCCGACCGCGATGAGATGATGGACTCGTTGCTTCAGAAAATTGAGGGGCATCGCGACGTGCACGGTGTCATGCCAACTCCGCCCGTTCCGCCCAAACCAACTCAGTAGAGTTTCGAACTCACGCAGGCGATGTGGCCACGCCAAGTGGCGCAAGGCATGGCGAATTTTCCGCCCGTCCTTGCGCCACCCGCCTCGCAGTCGCGTCCCTCGCCTGCGTGAGCTCTGTTTGAAGTGATCAAACACTCGAAACACGGTGATGACAGGCACGTAATGGGGCAGGGCGAAGGCCAAGTCTAAACTTTGTGTAATGTTATCCGCGCGCCCTCGGACCGTTTGGTATCTGGACAAGCGATGGATGGCTGGGCCAGGTGCTTAGATGACCAACATTTTCTCGCGCCTCGTCGCCCCAATTGCGGCCCTTTCAGCCGTCGCTCTTTCAGCCTGTGGGACGGGCAACCCGCCCACGGGACCTGACTCTGCCCTGCCAGAACCATTTACCGATATGGCCGTCGCTTACACCGGGGGTGTGATTTACACGGGCAATCCAGACCAGCCCGTGGCCGGAATTGTCATGGTCGATACACGTGGGCGCATTCTCGATGTGGTCGACTATTCGGAGGCGCAAAACCACGAGCTGCCTTCGGATGTGTTGCGCGTCGATCTGGAGGGGGCGTTCATGTTCCCAGGCTTTGTCGACAGCCATGCCCATCTGTCCGGTATCGGCGAGCGAGAGCTGAGCCTGGATCTCGCGGGCACCGCATCGCTGGTCGAGCTCGTTACCCGGGTTGAGGCGGAAGTTGACGGTCTGGATGCTGGTCGCGTGTTGGTGGGGCGCGGCTGGATCGAAACGGGCTGGCCGGAAGGGCGTATGCCCGTGGCGGCAGACCTGGACGCGGTGGCGCCGAACCATCCCGTTATCCTCACACGCGCAGATGGCCATGCCCTCGTCGCGAACACGGCAGCGCTCGTGGCCGTAGGCGATTCTGCGGACACGCCTGATCCGGAGGGCGGGCGAATCGAGCGCGATGCCGACGGAGCAGCCACCGGTCTCCTCATCGATACGGCCATGGGCCTTGTCGCGCCGCTTATTGCTGCGCCCACGGAAGCCGATGTGCTCGCCAAGCTTGAGACGGGTGCTTCGGTTTATGCCAGCCGCGGCTGGACAGGTCTTCACAACATGTCCGTAACCGCCCAAGAGGCCCGGCTCATGGCCCAGCTGAGCGATGAGGGGCGGCTGCCCATCCGCGTGCACAATGGAGTGGTGCCAGAAGCGTTCGATCTGGCTGGCGCGCGCGACCATGAGACCGGCACGATCACCAATCGTGCTGTAAAACTCTATATGGATGGCGCGCTGGGGTCTCGTGGCGCGCAGCTCATCGCGTCCTATGCAGACCGGCCGGGCGAGCGTGGCCTGAGCCTAACCAGCGACACCGATTTGCGCGCATTCATGGAACGCGCCGCTGAAGCCAATGTTCAACTGGCGATCCACGCGATTGGTGACCTGGCCAATCGCCGCGTTGTCGAAGCCTGTGAGGAAACCGGACTATGTGCTGGCCAACGCTGGCGCATCGAGCACGCCCAGATCATTGCCCCTGAGGACCTGCCGCGCCTTTCTGAGCAGGGCTTGATCGCCTCCATGCAGCCATCCCATGCGATCGGTGATCTCTTTTTCGCCCCTGACAGGCTGGGGCTTGAGCGTCTCGATGGTGCCTACGCCTGGGCCGACTTGCTTGTGGAAGGCACGGTGATTGCGGGTGGTTCTGATGCGCCGGTGGAGGTTGGCTCACCGCTGATCGAGTTCTATGCCGCTGTGGCACGAACCAGCCTGGACGGTTTTCAGGGCGAGGGTTGGCATCCCGAACAAGCCGTCATGCGGGAAGAAGCGCTTGCCATGTTCACCTCAGCGCCTGCCTTCGCCAGTTTTCAGGAAGACGATTTGGGCACGATCGAAGTGGGAAAGTGGGCCGATTTCACCGTGTTTGACCGGGATCTGATGACCATCCCAGCCCCGGAAATCCTGGAAGCGGAGGCGGTCATGACCGTGGTGAAGGGTGACGTGATTTTCCGCCGGTTGGAGTAGGAAACCTTGACCGACAAAGACCCATTGTCCCTGGACCCGGTCGACTGGGACGCCTTTCGCACGCGTGCCCATGATATGCTCGACCGTGCGCTGGACCATATGCAGGGTATTGGAACGGGACGTGTGTGGACGCCGGTTCCAGAGGCGTTGAGCACAAAATTGGACGTTCCCCTACCGCGCGAACCCGGTGCGCCGGACGCCCTCCTGGCCGACATCATGCCCTATGGCGTTGGCAACACCCATCCTCGCTTCTTTGGGTGGGTCCACGGTGCGGGTACGCTGGCGCAGGTACTGCCTGCGATGGCTGAAGTGGCAATGAACGCAAACTGCGGCGGGCGGGACCATGTGGGATTGCGTGTCGAGCGTCAGGTTGTTTCCTGGATGACTGAGCTGTTTGGGTTTCCGTCGGGTGCGGGCGGTCTTGTCGTCTCTGGCACCAGTATGGCGACGCTGATTGCCTTGAAGGCCGCGCGCGACCACGCACTGGAAGGCAAAAGCCGCACCCAAGGGGTCTCAAGCGCGAAACTGGTGGGCTACACTTCAAGTGAAGCCCATTCCTGCGTTGCGCGGGCCTTCGACATGCTGGGTCTTGGCACCGATGCACTTCGCACAGTTCCAGTCACGGACGCATTCGAAATGGATGTGGAGGCGCTAAGCGAGGCGATCGCCGCGGACCGGAAAGCGGGGTACTCGCCATTCTGCATCATCGGTACAGCAGGCACGGTTAATACAGGCGCCATCGACCCCTTGGTGGAGTTGGCAGTACTCGCCGAGGCGGAGGAGCTTTGGCTGCACGTGGATGGCGCCTTTGGGGCTTGTATCCAGATGGTACCGCAGCTGGCGCCGCGTCTCTTGGGGATCGAGCGCGCTGACAGCCTTGCGTTCGATTTCCATAAATGGATGCACGTGACCTATGATGCCGGTTGCATCCTGTTTCGTGACCAGTCCCAACAAGCGGCTGCCTTTGCGAAACGACCGGACTATCTGGCCGGGGAAACGCGGGGCCTTGCAGCAGGCGCGCCATGGCCCGTCGATCTCGGCCCGGAACTATCGCGGGGCTTTCGAGCACTCAAGGTTTGGGTTCAATTCGCAGAATTTGGAACCAATCACTTGGGCGCCCTCATCCAACGCAATTGCGATCAGGCGACTTTCCTTGCCGACTGTGTGGACCAAGCCGAGGAACTGGAGCGTCTGGCGCCGGTATCGCTCCAGATCGTTTGCTTCCGGGTCAAACGGCGGGGACTTAGCGAAACTGAATTGGACGCGCTGAACCGCGAGATTGTGATCCGGTTGCAAGAAGAGGGGCGCG
>JBCBGZ010000015.1:15436-53130 GCA_038526245.1 Pseudomonadota bacterium | reverse complement strand
CACTGATGGTGGGCCGGCAAACTGTGGCGGTGTTTGTCTGAACTTGCCCAACCGGGCAAACTCGAAGACACCTTCGGCATGTTTGAGACGATCCAATCTACTGCGGGCGGCTTCGCTGTTCTAACATCGGCAATCGCGACCGGGGCGGCCTGGATCGCGTGTATCGCATCGCCGAACTGTTCCTTTGACCGGTTGGATTACAGCCGCGCCGATGGGCACGTGCGCCAATTGCTGAAAGACGCGTCCGGCCAGATCGCGATCATCTTGCTGGCAGCGTGTGCGCTGGCCGCTATTGCAGGGGCATACGGCTCAGCAACGCTGTCCGGCCTGGCCGCGGCCGGGTTTGTGACCAATTCCTGGACGTTGGCCCCGAAAAAGCGCAGCGGAGCGCCCCCTGGCGTGCGTCAGCGAAAAAAGTCCCAGAGGATCGTTGCCGTTTCCCTGTCGCTGATGTTTACCGCTGTGGCAGGGATTGCTTCAATCCTGGCGGTTTTCGGCGTTTAACGCTTGCATTGAATGGAAGTTGAATTCGGGCGACAGGCTGCGCCCCGAACTGGGATATGGAGCCCATGGCGAAGCGCGATTTTCTTGATCTTATTGATATTCCCGCAGCGGACCTGCGGGCTATTCTGGATGATGCGAAGGCGGCGAAGCACGCCCGACAGGGTTGGCCGAAAGGGCGGGTCGATGCCGGCGCGCCCCTTGCTGACCATCTCCTGGCCATGGTGTTCGAAAAATCTTCCACCCGGACCCGATTTTCCTTCGACGTCGGCATGCGCCAGCTTGGCGGGAGTGCCATTGTCGCCACCGCAAACGACATGCAGCTTGGGCGTGGAGAAACGGTGGAAGATACAGCCCGCGTCCTGTCTCGCTATGTAGACGCCGTTATGATCCGCGCCAATGACCATGCCGATGTGGAGGCCTTTGCGGCCGCCGCAGATGTGCCAGTGATCAATGGCCTGACGGACCGGTCCCACCCCTGCCAGATCATGGCGGATTTGATGACGCTCGAAGAACACGGCGTTGAGCTTGCCCAGGCGCGTCTGGCCTGGGTTGGCGACGGCAACAATGTCTGCTCGAGCTTCATTCATGCGGCCGCGAAGTTTGGCTTCCACCTGACGATCGGCACGCCCGAGCGTTATGCGCCCGACGAGGAGGATGTCGAGCTGGCCCGGGACCTCCAGGCAAGGGTGGATTTGTTCGATTCTGCAGAAGAAGCGGTTGCCGGGGCAGATGTCGTGATTGCTGACACATTCGTTTCCATGGGCGACAAGGATGCAGATGAACGTCTCAGCGTCCTTGACCCTTTCGCAGTGACAACCGATCTGATGGAATTGGCAAAGCCCGGCGCGCTTTTCCTCCACTGCTTGCCAGCCCATCGCGGCGAAGAAGTGGATGCCGAAGTCATCGATGGCCCCCAATCGGTGGTATTCGACGAGGCGGAGAACCGCGTCCATGCGCAGAAAGCGATCCTGAAATGGTGCTTGAACGAGCTCTAGGCGACACATCACGAACTGAAGACATGGTGGCGCCCTTCCAGATAGAGGGCGAGCCCGTGCGCGGTCGAATTGCGCGCCTGGGCGCCAGCAGTCTCGATCCAATCCTGAAGCGCCACGACTACGACTCTGAATTGGCGCGCCTGCTTGGTGAAGCGCTGATGCTGGCCGCGCTCGTGGGCTCAGCTATGAAGTTTCAGGGAAAGGTAATGGTCCAGGCCGAGGGGAATGGGCCAATCTCCCTTTTGGTCGCCGAATACTCCGTCAACGGAGACTTGCGCGGGTATGTGCGCAAGGACGCTGAAAAGTGGTCAAAGCTGATGCGGGTGAACAAGGGCGCGCGCCCGCACATGCCACAGCTCTTCGGCGCCAAGGGCGTTCTGGGCCTCATCATCATCCACGACGACCCGTCGATGAAACCGTATCAGGGCGTGGTTCCGCTTCAAAAAGGCACTCTGGCAGAATGCGCAGAGGACTATTTTCGCCAGTCCGAGCAGGTCGAGTCGAGAATCTCCCTCGCGGTCGGAGAATTGTCCGTGCCCGGCGCGAGCAGCGATTGGCGAGGCGGTGGGCTGTTGATCCAGAAAGTTGCCGGCGATGAGGCGCGCGGGGATACCGAGGCGGCGTGGGAAACGGCGAATGCTCTGTTCACGACACTGGGTGACGCCGAACTGATCGCGCCGGATATCTCGCCGGATCGGTTGCTCTATCGGCTGTTCCACGAAACCGGTGTGCGCATGGGCGAGTCCCAAGGCCTGAACGATGCATGTAGCTGCAATGAAGAGCGCTTGCGGGGCACTTTGATGGGCCTATCAGACGACGGGTTGCGCGACCTTGTCGAGCCCGACGGCACGCTGTCGGTCAACTGCCAGTTCTGCAACCGGCACTACTCGATCCCTCTGGAAGATGTCACCGCCAAGCCTGACGCTTAGCGCACGGGCTGAAGCGTCCTGATCAGCGCCCTTTGTTTCGGGTCTTTAGAACTTGAACCCGCCAGAAATGACCTTCTTGTAGGTCTCCGGCGTCAGCTCTTCATAACTTCCCGTTTCGGGATTAGCGAACCAGATCGGGTCGGCCACGGCGGTCGGGTCAAACCCGTCTTTTACGAGGTCCACCTTGCGATACTTGAAAGTGCCGGTGGTTTCGGCTTCTGGCTGACGGCGAATGAAGATCGGTACGGCGTAGCTCGGAAGCTCCTGGCTGATGAATGTGTGTAGCGCGGCCATATCCAGGTTCGCCGCGCCCGTAATCGCGGCCATGCCGGCTTTCCCGTCCATGCCTTCCACGGGCACACCGTAGACATTGGCGGTCTCTACGCCCTCGAATTGGGCGACCACTTCGGCAACCTCATTGGTGGAGACGTTTTCCCCCTTCCAGCGGAACGTGTCGCCAATCCGATCCACGAAATAGATATAACCTTGAGCGTCCTTGCGCATGAGATCGCCCGTGCGGAACCACATGTCGCCTGACTCGAAGACGTCATGGAGCACTTTTTTCTTCGTCGCTTCGGGGTCGTTGTAGCCTTCAAAGCGGGTGCGGGCTTCTTCGGCCATGATCTTGCCAATCGCCTCGCCGGGCTCGTCCGGGTCACACGGGATGCAGAAACCGTCGTCGCCGCGCACCGGCTGTTCGGTCTCGATGTCGAACTTCACGAACTGGATATGTTCGAACTTCTTCGCAACGATGGCTGGGATCTTGCCGACCGCGCCGACCTTGCCATCAAAATTCACGAAGGAGACGTTGCCTTCCGTGGAGCCGTAGAATTCTGCCAGATGGGGGATGTTGAACCGCTGGAAGAACTTCTCCCAGATTTCCGGGCGCAAGCCGTTGCCGAACCCGGTGCGGATGCGGTGGCTGCGCTCCAGAGGATGTTCGGGTGTGTTGAGGAGATATCGGCACAGCTCGCCAATATAGGTGAAGGCTGTGGCCTGGTACTTCACCGCATCGTCCCAGAACTGAGACGCGGAGAACTTTTCGCGCAGGATGATGGATGCGCCAGTGCAGAGCGTGGCGCCGACACCGCAAATGCCGCCCGTGCCGTGATACAGCGGCAGGGTGATGTAGACCCGGTCCTTGGGGGTGAAACGGCAGGGGGCGATGAAGCTGCGCATCATGCCTTGTACGCGCATGTGAGTCAGGCGGGCGGCTTTCGGCAGGCCCGTCGTCCCTGACGTGTATACATAAAGCGCGAGATCTGCGCCGCGAAGATGGGCCCGGTGGCTCTTGTCGGGGCGCTCGGTTGGCTGCGTGGCCAGCGCAGCAGCGAGGTCACCACGAGCATTGCTGGTCGCGCCGCCAAGGGTCCAGAGCTTCGGCTCACCGTCCAGCTTGCCGTCAACGCTGTCGATCGCGTCATCCATTTCAGCGCCGTAGATCACATGGGTGGCGTCAGCGATGTTGATGCAGTGTGCGAGGGCGTCGCCAGAGAGATTATTATTGATCAGCGCGCTCACGACGCCGATCTTCATCAGACCAAACCAGAGGGCGACATATTCGGCCCTGTTTTCCATAAACAGCGCCACGCAGTCTCCGGGTTTCAGACCCGCTTCCAGCGCCCAGTGAGCCACTCGGTTCGCGTGTTCGTCGAATTCGCCATAGGTCTGGATTTCGTCGTGGAACCGCAGAGCCACATTCTTGGAATGGCGGTCGACGGAATCTTCGAAATCGTCCGGGACGAGCTGGGTTGCGTCCGGTCCCAGGGGATCGATCAGCTTCAGCGTGCGGCGCATGCCGGTCACGGTGGTCCAGTTGGATCTGAGTTCTGTCAGAAAGGCCATGTCCGGTGTTTCCTCTGTACGCTCTTTGCTGTGTTGCCTACAGACTTGGCATTAAAATAGGGTATTGCCAGATATGCCAGACACAAAACTGTTCGGACAGGCTTATAAGCGCGACCCGTTTCCCACATTGAAGGCCTTGATCGACCAGGGACCGGTTGCAGAAGGGCGCGTCCCCGTGATCGGCCGCGCGCTTATGGCTGTCACCCGCGCATCGGCTCAGGACCTGCTCAAGGATTGCGACCGTTTCTGTGTTGATGGGCGCAATGCTGGAAAGAGCTCACAGATGGGCGTGCCGTTCCTGCCCAAGCGGTTTCATCTTCTGGCCAATAATATGCTTGGCCATGACGACCCGGAACATCGCCGTCTGCGTCAGATGGCCGATGGGCCGTTTCTCAAACCGAGGATCGATGCACTCAGGCCGGCCGTGGAGCGCGAGACTGCGCAGCTTCTGGATGCGATGGAAGGTGAACCACGTGTTGATCTTGTGGAGACGCTGGCCCGGCCCCTGCCATTGATCGTGATTTGCGAACTGTTGGGTTTGCCACGGGAAGACCGGGCGCAGTTTACGCAGTGGATGGGCGTTTTCGGGCGAGCGGGAAACCTATTCGGCCTGTTCCAACTCTGGCCGACCCTGGGGCGGCTCATCAACTACCTGCGAGACGACTTCGAAACCGTCCGCAAGACACCGCGCGAGGGCTTGATTTCGGAACTGATCCACAACCCGGAAGGCGGCGTGCCCCTCAGCGACGACGAGCTCCTCTCCATGGTCTTCATGCTGTTCATAGCCGGCCACGAAACCACGACACACTTCATTTCCAGTGCCGTCTGGACCCTGCTCGGTGATCCGGCCGCGCGCGAGGCGTTCACAAGCGAAGCGGTGCCGAGTGAGGCTGCTGTAGAGGAACTGTTGCGCTATTGTGGTCCTGTGCGCTCTTCCACGCCGCGTCTGGCCCGGGAAGACACAGAGTTGCTCGGCGTACCGGTCAAGCGAGGCCAACGCGTCTTTGCCTATCTCGCAGCGGCGAACATGGATGCAGACGTGTTTGAAACGCCCTTCACTCTGGACCTCGCGCGCACGCCAAACCGCCACCTCACCTTTGGGGGCGGGCCGCATATCTGCCTTGGGCTACATCTGGCGCGACTTGAGGGCGCCGTCGCGCTGCGGGCATTGTTTCGCCGCTGGCCCGCCCTTGGGCCTGCATCAGACCTGAATGAAATGGAATGGATCCCGCGCTATGGTGTGCGCGGGCTCAAATCTCTTCCCGTCTCTCTGGTGCGCTGACTATTTCAATACGGCGCAGGCGATCCGGGGGCCGGACCCGCCAATCGGCTGGCTGACATGGTCGTCGCGGTTCTGGTGGATGATCATCGCTGCATTGTCGTCATCGCGCAGGTCTGAAATCGAAAAGTAATTGGAGAAAAACTCCATTGCTGCCGAACCGTCCTTTGCCACACGGAGGTTAGGCAGGTCACCGGTTTCAGGACCCACGGAATTCATGAGGCCATGACCGCCCGGAATGAGGCCGAGATGTCCGCCAGAATTGGTGAACACCCCCACATCGGAGCAGTCGCCCACCTGGTGAATGTGCATACCGTGGAATCCCGGCGCCATCGAACCCGGCTCGAGCATCACCTCGCCAAGCACACCGTTGGGGCCTTCTACGATCGAGACTGACCCAATCACGCTGCCATCCATGCCAATCATCTCTGCGGAGACGGGCGGCGTATCCGGCGAGAAGCTGGGCGTGTGCATGGCTTTGTGCACGTGGGTCTGGCTGGCGCAGGCGCCGAGCGCAGCAAGGGCAACAGCAGCGGCAGAGAAACGGATAGACATGGGCACTCCGGTTGATGTGTCTGGGCGGGCGTGAGACTAGCGCGACGGGGCAGGAAGACTAGGTTGCGCCTATGGATCGTGAACGCGCGGATAGGTTGCTTGTTGCCCGCGGCTTTTTTGAGAGCCGCGCGGCGGCGCGCGCCGCGATTGAGGCGGGCGGGGTAACGGCCAATGGCGCACCGGTCTCCAAACCCTCTCAGATGCTGGACAGTGACGCAGACCTCACCGCCGATGCCGCCCATCCTTACGTCTCCCGCGCGGGTCTGAAGCTCGCCCACGCTCTGGACCTCTGGCACGAAATCACAGTGGAAAATGCCGTTTGCCTCGATATTGGCGCGTCGACCGGTGGCTTCACCCAGGTCCTCCTGGAGCGCGGCGCGGCCTATGTCACGGCGGTCGATGTGGGCACAGGCCAGCTCCATCCGAAGATCTCAGGCAATCCGCGTGTGACGAATCTGGAGCAAACCGATGCGCGGCACCTGACGCCCGAGCAGATTGGCACGCCGGACCTGATCGTGTGCGACGCCAGTTTTATCGCGCTTGAAAAGCTGCTGGGGCCTGTGCTCGCGCAGGTTGGCGGCGAGAAACGCTGCAACCTCGTCCTCCTGTTCAAGCCGCAATTCCAGGTGGGCAAGGCGAATGTGGGCCGGGGCGGGATTGTCCGCGACGAGGAAGCGGTGGCGAAGGCCGAGGCCCGATTTGCCGAGTGGCTCACCGGGCAGGGCTGCACGCTCCACGCCTGGGCCGACAGCCCGATCAAAGGCGGAGATGGGAATGCCGAACGGCTGGTCTGGGCCTCCAAAGGCGAGTAAATTCGCCCTCGACACACGCCGGATCGCGCCCCATTTTAAGGTCATGGGACTACTCGACACCGCCACCACTCAAATCGGCCGGGCGCGCTATGCCGCCGCCCAGGGCCTGCGCTCGGCTTTCTATGGGGCTCAATACGCCGCCGCGCGTCGCCAGTCCGCCGGATTCAACAGACCCGGCGAGGCGCCGTTCACGCCAAGCTCCGGCAAGCCAGACCCCGCGGCCCTTCGCAAGGCTTTCTTCAAGCTCTGGTCGAAGGACCGTGCCAATATCGAGGCTGGGCTTTATTCCGCGCCCAATGATGTGCGCCTGCGCGACCTGGCCAAAGCCCTGCGCCGCTCGCGGGACTTCCTGCGCGATGTGCGCGAGGTCGACCGGCGCCGGCTGGAGCGCAATGGCACCGAAGTGCGCGAGGACGGCCCCGGCGCCGATACGGATCGCTTTCCTGCCTATTACCGCCAGAATTTCCACTACCAGACCGATGGCTGGCTCTCAGATGAGAGCGCGGACATCTATGACCACCAGGTCGAGGCCCTGTTCACCGGCGCGGCCGACGCCATGCGGCGCGCGGCTCTGGCTGAAATTTCGCGCGAGTTGAAGGGCCGGGACCAGCGCGAGGTGCGCCTGTTGGACCTCGCCTGCGGCACAGGCCGGTTCACGCGCCAGATCCTGCGCACTTTCCCGAAGCTACAAGCCAGCGCCATTGATCTCTCACCGAACTATGCCGCCAAGGCGCGCGACCTACTCGCCCCCTGGCCGCAAGTCGACGTCATGGAGGGCCAGGCCGAGAGCCTGCCCCTGGCCGATGACAGCCTCGACGTGATCGTGTCGGTCTACCTCTTCCACGAACTGCCCGTGAAGGTGCGCGAGGCCGTCATCAAGGAAGCTGCCCGCGTGCTGAAGCCTGGCGGGCTCTTCATCATCGCCGACAGCCTCCAATTCGGCGACACGGAAGGGCTCGACCCATTCCTGGAATACTTCCCCGAAGGCTTCCACGAGCCCTACTACAAGCAATACCTCAGCTGGGATTTCGCCCCCTCGATGGAGGCAGCAGGGGCAGCAGGGTTTGCGAGCGAGCGCGTCGAGACGGCGTTCCTGACGAAGGTACGGAGTTGGCGTTTAGTAGGATAGCGGCGGGCCGATTGGCCCACCCTATTTGCTTACCCTGGAAACTAACCCCGCGGCCCTTTAACTTCCTGCAGGGTCGTCTTGCGGACGGCTCGGCCCAGATCGATTTTGCTGCGCGCATAGCTGGGGGCGCCAGCGCCCGCGCCTGAGACGGCGCTTCCGCCTGCCCCGCCCGCGAGTTTCGCGGTGAGCGGGGGCACGGCCATGGCTTCGGGATGGGGCCCGTCCGGGTCAAAAAGCGCCGCGAGCTGCTCTGTCATGGCCCCGCCGAGCTGTTCGGCGTCCACGATCGTCACGGCGCGCTGGTAATACCGTGTCACGTCGTGGCCGATGCCGATGGCCATGAGCTCCACCGGGCTCTTGGTCTCGATCTCCTCGATCACCTGGCGCAGGTGCCGCTCCAGATAGTTGCCCACATTCACAGACAGGGTGCTGTCATCTACAGGCGCGCCATCGCTGATCACCATCAGGATTTTGCGCTGCTCAGGCCGGGAGGTCAGCCGGTCATGGGCCCACAGCAGGGCTTCCCCATCGATATTCTCTTTCAGCAGCCCCTCGCGCATCATCAGGCCAAGATTGCGCCGCGCGCGCCGCCAGGGCGCATCGGCGGACTTGTAGACGATGTGGCGAAGGTCATTCAGACGGCCGGGAGATGACGGCTTGTTCGCCTTCACCCATGCTTCTCGTGCAAGTCCGCCCTTCCAGGCTTTCGTGGTGAAGCCGAGGATCTCCACCTTCACAGCACACCGCTCCAGCGTGCGCGCGAGGATGTCCGCACAAAGCGCCGCCACCATGATCGGCCGCCCGCGCATGGAGCCGGAATTATCCAGCAGCAGTGTCACGACCGTATCGCGGAACTGGCTGTCATCTTCTTGTTTAAAGGTCAGCGGGGCGGTCGGGTCCGTGACAACGCGTGTCAATTTGGCCGTGTCGAGCACGCCCTCTTCCAAGTCAAAGCTCCAGCTCCGATTCTGCTGCGCCATCAGGCGACGCTGGAGCTTGTTGGCGAGCTTGGAAACCGCGCCCTGCAGCCCCTGGAGCTGGTGGTCGAGATAGGCGCGAAGTCGCGTCAGCTCTTCAGGGTCACACAGGTCCTGGGCATTGGCGAGCTCGTCGAAATCGCGGCTGAAGACCTTGTAGCCAAAGTCCCGGCGCTCATCGCCTTCGGTATAGTTCGGGCGCATGGGCTGGGCGCCATCATCCATGTCTTCCGGCGTCTCTTCGGCCAGCATGTCCTCGTCGGCCTCGACCTGGACGTTGGTTTCCTCCCCCTCCATGTCTTCGGTCTCGCCGGCCTCCAACTCCTCGGCGCTGGCGCCCATGGGCTCATCGGAATTGTCATCCTGCCCGTCATCGTTTTCCGCCGTGTCCTCGTTTTCCTCGGGCGCGGCTTCGTCTTCGGGGTCGGCGTCCTGGTCATCACTCTCTGTGGAGGCCGTGAGGTCGCGAATCATTTCGCGCACGGTCTTCGCGAAGGCGGCAGGCTCGTGAATCTGGTCCTCGAGGCGGTCCAGGGCATTGCCGGTGGAACTCGCCACTTCCTCGCGCCAGAGATCGGCAATGGTTTGGGCCTGCTTCGGAAGAGGGCGCCCGGTCAGCCGCTCCCGAAGCAGGAATTCCAGGGCCGGGGCGAGGCTCGCCTGGCTGTCATCGGAGGCAACTGCGTAACGCCCGGCCTCGATGTTTTCCACCAGAACGGCATCCAGATTGTCTGCCGTGCCGTCCATTGCATTTGCGCCGAGGCTTTCGATCCGCGCGGTTTCGGCGGCCTCATATACGGCGCGGGGAATGTCGCCCTGGGGCCTGTGGGCATTGTGGGCGAGCGGGTCATGGTGGGCCAGGCGCAGAGCCAGCGCATCGGCATGACCCCGGGCGCGGGCTGCCAGCAGCGGCGATAACTCACGCGGCGGTGGCGGCAGGGTGATCCGCTCCTTCGTGGCGTGCGCGCCATCGCCGGAGAACACCACTTCGGCATCGCGCTCGCCGCCCATGGCCTTCGCCACCGTCGCCAGCGCCTGCTTGAACAGTTCGTACGTGGTTTCTTCGGGAGATTTGCTCATGGAAAATCACATAGCGCGGGCATGCGGGCGTGGGTAGGGGCGCTGCGGCGTTGACGCTGGGCAGGGGGGCCGCTAGGCGCGAGAGGCCGGATTGAGGAGGGGTTGATGTCCGATTTGGTGTGCAGGCTATTGGCGGAATTTTTGGGTTCGCTGCTTTTGGCGGGTGTAGTGATTGGCTCAGGCATTCTGGCCGTGCAGGTCTCGGGCGGCATTGATGGCGTGGCGCTGCTGGGCAATACCGCGGCGACGGGCGCTATCCTTTGGGTCTTGGTCGCGACTCTGGGGCCCGTGTCGGGCGCGCATTTCAATCCCGCCGTGACGCTCGCTTTCGGGTTGCGCGGCGAAATTGGCCCGGTGCTCGGCCTTGCTTATGTGGTGACACAGGTTCTGGGCTGCATTGCGGGCGGTTTTATAGCACATGCCATGTTTGAGTTGCCGCTGATCCAGATTGCGACCACGGACCGGTCCGGCGGAGCCAAGATACTGGCCGAGGGGGTGGCGACCTTTGCTCTGGTCTTCGCCATTTTCGGCGCCATTCGCCACGCACCAAAAGCTGTGCCCGCAGCGGTCGCGCTTGTGATTACCGCCGGGTATTGGTGGACCGCGTCGACCAGCTTCGCCAACCCGGCCATTTCCGTGGCCCGCGCCCTTTCGGATACATTTGCCGGTGTGCGCCCAGCAGATTTGCCGGGATTTTTCCTGGGCCAGTTCGCTGGAGCCGCCTTGGCGGCAGGGGTGTGTGCGGTACTGTTTCAACGAGAAGCGGAGATCTGAGCCATGGCCGACTTTCCCGTCATTATCCATCACAATCCCGCCTGCGGGACGTCTCGCAATGTGGTCGCGATTGTCGAAGAGGCAGGCTATGCGCCGGTGGTCGTCGAGTATCTGGAAACGGGCTGGACCCGGCCTCAGTTGCTCGCGCTTTTCGCGACTGCAGGTCTGACCCCGCGCACGGCGCTGCGGGAGACCAAATCACCAGCAGCGGAACTCGGACTGCTCGATGAAGGCGTGGCCGGTGAAACGATCCTCGCCGCGATGCTGGAGCATCCGGTGCTCGTCAACCGGCCCATCGTCGCCACGCCAAAGGGCATCAAGCTTTGCCGCCCTAGTGAAACGGTGCTGGACCTCCTGGACAAACGCCCCGCCGAGGCGGTCTACAAGGAAGACGGAGAACTGGTCTGGGCGCCGGAGTAAGCGCTGGTAGAGCGCTCGGATCAAAGCAGCTTCTTAAGGAATTTCGCGACGGGTCGATAGAAGTCCTCGTCGCGCCAATAGGCATTGTGTGACGCCGGGTTCCAGGACGTAAACAACCCGCCAGCGTCGATGGAAACGTCCTTGATGTCTCCGGAATCGACCATGGCTTCATAGTGGTCGCCGATATCCTTGAGCGGATAGCCGAGCACATCGTCCTTGTCATAGAAGTTCAGCCACCATGGCTTGAACTGCTTTTCGGCGGGGAGACTCGTTCCCGGAAAACGGATTGGTTTGATGTCGTTCTGATCATAGCTGAACGTGAACAGGGGAATGTTGCAGCCAAAAGTGATGAAGCCGGCGAGAGTCTGAAATCCCTGGAAGTTGCTTGGCGGCGAAGCGCCGGGTTTGGTCATGTCATAGATGTGGTTCGACAGGATATGTCCGCCCAGGGAGTGGGCAATGACCACAAGCGGTGCGTCAGGGCCGCAGTCTTGCTCAAGCTCGGCGATCACATCTGAAACACGCTCGTGAATGCGCTCATAGGTATCGTCTCTTTGGTCGCCATTTTTGCGATACGCCGCTGCATCCGAGAGATTGCAGAGCACAAATGCACGTAGCTCATCATACCGCGTCCGGCGTTTGATTTTGCCGAGATATCTCTCCTGGCGTTCCTGAAGAATGTCGGCCCAGAGGATTTCGCGCACCGCTAGCTTATCGAAGCTGTCTGCGCCCACTGCGGCGCGCAGGCGTTTCTGAAACTCCTTCGAGTATCGGGCTTCGCTACTGTTTTCGGGTTTTTCGCGCCCCTGGCTGCCCATGCCATGGATTATTGCGACAGCGATCTGTTTCATTTTTTACGTCCTCCCCGCGCGAAACATAGCACAAGAAGACGTAAAAGGCAGGATTGGGCAGCGTTTGCCTCAGCGCACCTTGCGCCAGACCTGCAGCGGGTCGAAAGCGCCGGTCTCGGCGGCGGCCTTAAGCCGTTCGATCTGCTGGTTGACGGGGCTTTCGGTCTGGATTTCGCCACCATAGATCTCTGCATCGATTCGGCAGATGCGGTCGAAAAGGGCCTCGCTCTCGGCTACCAGGCGCAGGAATGTATCTGGCAGTCCAGAATCGCGCTGGGCGTTTGCGTCGAGGGCAGGGGCTTCGCGCACCATCCGGTACTTCTTGGACATCGCCTCTTCCGGCTGCATGTCGCCGTCGCGCACGGCCTTTTGCATGACCAGCCAGCTTGCTGCCTGCATCAGCCGCGTGGTGAGTTCCATGCTCCAGGAGGCATAAGTCAGCCCAGCCTCGCGCGACAGGGTCTTTGAATCGCTACGGCCAGGACCATCAAGATAGGCAGCGGCCTCTTCAACAAGGGTCATGCCCTGGGAGAACACCCGGTCGAAGAGTTTGCCACCGGTGAAATCCGGCATGGGGCCAATGTCTCCCCCCTCTACGACGCGTTCACCCATGTTTGTTCCCTCTTAGCCCGGCACAGATTGGGTTATGCTATTTGCGTGCCTGTTTCCCACTCGTTAACCGTCACCGCCAAAGAGCGCGTCAGCTGCGCTGCGATGGGCATCTTTCTTTGCAATTTCCGCGCGGCAGGCTTCGATTTCGGCTTCCAGCGCGGAAATCCGAGATTTCAGGTCCTCGACAGACATGTCCTCGAGCAGGGTGGGACGTGTTGTCCGGATCGGTTCCAGATCATCCATGCGCGCCTCCCTTATCGTTTCGTGTTTTCCACATTAGACCTTATCTGGAGGCCGCGCGCAACGCGCACAGGTCCAGAATCAAGGCGTTGAGGAGCTCAAATGGCCGACATTATGAAGGCGATTGCGACCACTGCGGACACACCGCTGGCACTGCAGGATATCGCGCGGCCACGGGCAGGGGCGGGCGAGGTTCTCATCGCAATCAAGGCGGCGGGTTTGAACAGGGCCGATTTGCTGCAACGCAGGGGCTTGTATCCACCTCCAAAGGGCGCGCCGGAAACGATGGGACTGGAGTGTTCCGGTGTTATTGCAGACGTCGGTGCGGGTGTGACGCGGTGGTCAGTTGGAGACCGCGTGTGTGCGCTGCTCGCCGGTGGAGGTTATGCCGAAGCGGTCGCTGTGGATGAAGGCAGCGTACTGCCCCTGCCGGATGGGCTGGACTTCGTTCAGGGCGCTTGCCTCGCTGAAGCAATGATGACGGTCTATGCCAACGTTTTCCAGAGGTGCCATTTATCCGAAGGCGAGACGTTTCTTTGCCAGGGCGGCACCAGCGGGATCGGCGTTATGGCCATTCAAATGGCAAAACTCGCGGGGGCCGGCACGGTTATGGCTACTGCCAGCAGCGCGGGAAAATGTGAGCTGATCACCCAACTTGGCGGCGATGTGGCGATCAATTACCGCGAAGAGGATTTTGCGGACGTCGCATCCGCCCGGGGCGGCGCGGATGTCATTCTGGACATGGTCGGCGGTGACTATGTCGCCAAGCACCTGGACATCATCAAGCTCAATGGCCGGATCTGTAACATTGCCTACCAGAATGGCTCTGAGGTGACGCTGAACCTGATGCGCTTGATGCTGAAACGCGCTATCCTCACGGGCACGACCCTGCGCGCGCGCACAGCCGCTGAAAAGCGCGAAATTCGAGACGCCGTTGAGCACCAGTTTTGGGGTCACCTGCAGGCCGGTCGGATCAAGACGGTTGTGGACAGCACATTCCCCCTCGCAGATGCCGAGGCTGCACACCAGAAGATGAGCCAGGGCGGACATTCGGGCAAAATTATCCTGGTCGTCGATGGATAGTGTCACCGTCCTCGGCATCGAGACCAGTTGCGATGAAACCGCCGCCGCTATAGTGCGGCTGGAGGATGGCCAGGTGCGCATTTTGGGCGAAACGGTGCGCAGCCAGACCGAGGCCCATGCGCCCTATGGCGGTGTCGTTCCGGAAATCGCCGCGCGTGCACACGCTGACCTCGCTGACCTCAGCGTTGAAAGGGCGATGGAGGCGGCTGGCTTAGGGTTTTCAGAATTGGACGCGGTGGCGGCCACAAGTGGACCCGGCCTGATTGGAGGTGTCCTGGTCGGCATGATGACCGGCAAAGCCATTGCGCAGGCTGTCAGCATTCCGTTTCTTCCGGTCAATCATCTGGAAGGGCATGCGCTTTCGCCGCGGCTGACTGAGGATTGCCCGTTTCCCTACCTTCTCTTGTTGGTCAGTGGGGGCCACTGCCAGTTTCTGGATGTGCGGGGTCTCGGAGACTATCGGCGCCTTGGCACCACGATAGATGATGCCGCTGGCGAAGCGTTTGACAAAACAGCGAAGCTGCTTGGCCTTGGGTTCCCCGGAGGACCCGCCGTTGAGCGTTTGGCCGCCGCGGGAAACGCTGAAGCTATTGACTTGCCGCGCCCCCTGCTTAACCGGCCCGGCCTTGATATGAGCTTTGCCGGGCTGAAAACCGCTGTGGCCCGGAGCGCACAGGCGGGCGCCGACCCGGCAGACCTCTGCGCCAGTTTCCAGCAAGCCGTATGCGACGTACTTGGCGCACGAACGGAACGGGCCCTTGAGCAGACAGGTCATACTCGGCTTGTGGTTGCCGGCGGCGTGGCAGCGAACTCGGCGATTCGTCAAACGCTGGACGCCGTTGCCCGGCGGCAAGGCGCAGACCTGATCGCACCACCTCTGAAGTATTGCACCGACAATGCCGCGATGATCGCCCTGGTGGGTGCCGAACATCTCGCCGCTGGAATCACCCCCGGAGATGGTCTCGCCTTCAAGGCCCGGCCGCGTTGGCCCCTCGATACCGAAGCGGCCCTGAAAACCCCCGCCTATGGCAGTGGCAAACGTGGCGCAAAGGCCTGAGCGTTGGCGCTCGCCTGAACTTTGGCTAAGACTGGCTTGGAATCGAGGGAGTAGAGTGGCGTGGCTGAGGCGACGACCGAAACCGTTGAAAACTGCGCGAATTGCGGCGCACCGCTCATGGGCGAATACTGCCAAGTGTGTGGACAGCGCGGGAAAGATCCCCGGCGATTGGTGATTGGCCTTGCCCAGGATGTGATCGTCGAAACCCTTTCAGTCGACTCCAAACTCGCCCGAACGATCTGGATGCTGTTTCGCGCGCCGGGCCGGCTGGCCAAGGCCTATGTCAGCGGCCAGCGGGTGCGCTATACGCCACCGTTTCGACTATATCTGTTCACCAGCGTTCTGTTCTTTGCAGCGCTCTTTTGGACCCTGACCACCGAACTGGGCCTTGATGCACCGCCAGAGGAGTCTGCAAGCAGTGCACCTGCCATTGAGCAAGAAGTGGAAACGCCCCCGGCCGATGCGCCGGAACCGCCAGACGTGCCGGACACCAATGCGCCAGATACCGATAGGGATTTGAACCTGAATCTGGGCATTGGCGAAGGCACCGACTGGAATGAAAACATAGAGATCCGGCTGGAGGCGGCCTGGAAGCGGCTCGAAGACGACCCCCGACTGTTTGTCGCCCAGGCTCGCGAGAACATTCCCCGCGTGCTCCTGCTCGCTCCGCTTCTCTACGCGCTCCAGTTGGTGATTTTGTACATCTACCGCCGCAAGTTCTTGCTGTACGATCACCTGATCACCAGCCTCTATATGCATGCTGGTTTGTACGGGTTCCTGCTGGCCATCATGCTGACCAGCGAGATTCCCGTTATCGGGGGGATCATCGCGACGTTGATTGGCATTTGGGGCTTTTTGCAGCCCTTTGCCGTTCTTAGGCAGGTCTATGGGTCAAACTGGTTCTCTGTTGTTTTGAAGGGCAGTGTGATCCATCTCGGCTACTTCGTAACGCTCATCATGTTGGTTACAGCGGGCCTTGGCGTGGCGCTCTACAACAGCTGACGCTACCACCCCATCGAACCGGGGCCGCCCTTGAATGGTCCCGCCACATGGGACGTAACCCAGCCGCCATAAAATCCGCCGGGTTGGGGCTCGACGCGCTCTCCATCCACGAAACACGCCTCCATCAGCGCGGGATAAAAGGCCACATAGCCCTTTATCGGCGCAAAAGCCGGCGTTGGCGCATCATAGGCCCAGGCAGCGTTCGCCGCTCTCTGGGACCCAATCACCACATCGAAATACCGTGCCTGACCCTTCCACTCGCAGAGGGTGCGGTGCCCGGACGGGTACAAGACGCCATCGAGGACACTCGCCGGAGGCAGGTAATAGGTGGGCGGATGGCTCGTCTCGAGGGTGCGTTGGGCCTGGTCTGTTTCGGCGATGGTCTTTCCGCCAAACACTACACGGATCGGCAGGGACGTCGGCTCGCAAATGGCAGGGCGCGGATAGTCCCATACACTTTCCTGGCCGGGTGCGGGCGGCGTCGGTTTTGGGCTGTTAAACATGCGTCTTGACCTAGTGCTTGCCGGACTCAAGGCAAAAAAAGCCCGGATGCGCGGGCGCACATCCGGGCACAGAAACCGGCCTTACGAGAGAGTGAGGAAACGCATTGCCGGGAGTAGATACGCAGTCGTGCCTAGACCAGCGCGACGGCGCTGTACGTTGCAGCGACGAAGAGGGCTGTCAGGGGCAGGGCGGCCAAAAGGCCGATAAGGGTGCGGGAGGATTCTGTGGTGTTGGAGATGGACATGGGAGGGCTCCGAGTGTGTTGCGGCAAGGCATGTTCTTGCCATGACCACTAGATAGCGGACCCTGATCAAAAATCAATGAATAATTTCGTCAATGTTCAATTTTCACGTCGAGCTTCTGTATTCCTGCGCGTAGGGCGCTGAGCAGAATCTCCAGTGTTCCGTACAGTTCCCGGCGCAATTTCGGCAGCGTCAGATTTGAAAACAGTTGCGGGTAGCGAAACTTCATGATGGCCACCTGGAGCATTTCCGCCGTGAAAGCGGGGTTTTCGATGGCTGCAAACTCGCCGCGCGCCACACCGTCCTCGAGAATTTCGATCAGGTGGATGCGTTCCTGTGCTAATTCCTCATTTGCGAAGAGGGGCCTGTTCTCAGAGAGGACTTCAGCGACCTCCATGATCTTCGCGTCAGAATCAAGCTTGTTGAATGTTGTCTCCATGCCGTACGAAAAGAACTCAACGAGGCGCTGCGATGCCGGACTGTCGAGCCGAGCAATGCGAGCATATTCCTGGTAGATCTCAAGGTTGAATTTCCGGGCCATGGCCTCGGCGATGTCGAGCTTGCTGGCGAAAAACCGGTAGATATTGCCCGCGGACATATCGCAATCGCGCGCGATCTCCGACATGGTGGTTTTGGCATAGCCATAGTGCATGATGCGCTCCATGGCGGCTTCCAGAATGCGCTCACGTGTGTCAATTTTTATCGTCATTTGCTCAGTCTAAGGGTATTGTCTGAATGATCAATGATTTCTTCAGAGCACGTTCAGTGCCAGGACGGCCCATGTGACCAAATTCCAGTCCATCGGCGTTCTGGGGGCGGGCTCCTGGGGGACTGCGCTGGCGTTCACGGCCCAGGCTGCGGGGCGTAACGTCCACATCGTTGCGCGCGAAGAACGTGTCGCAGCGCCCCTGAATGCAGGCGAGGGCAATCCAGCCTATTTGCCAGGCGTCGACCTCCCGGCGATACCTGCAGGAACGGACCCGTCCGCTTTTCGAAACACCGATGCTATTCTCGCGGTCGTCCCGGCACAGTTTGCGCGCGAGAGCCTCTCACGCATTCAGCAGCATGTGGCGCCGGGTACGCCGATTGTCCTGTGCGCCAAAGGCGTGGAGCGGGGCACATTGAAGCTGATGAGCGATGTGTTGGCTGAAACCTTGCCGGACGCCGTGCCCGCTGTCCTGTCTGGCCCTTCCTTTGCCGCTGATGTGGCCCGGAACCTTCCAACAGCCGTTACGCTTGCCTGTGAAGATGAAGCCCTGGGCAGCGCATTGATGGAGGCCTTGGGGCGCGATGTTTTTCGGCCCTACTGGAGTTCGGATGTGATCGGCGCCGAAGTTGGCGGCGCAGTGAAGAATGTGCTGGCCATCGCCTGTGGCATGGTGGAGGGGCTCGCACTGGGCAAATCGGCCCATGCCGCGCTCATGACGCGAGGCTTTGCCGAAATGAAGAGACTGGCCGTGGCGCTCGGTGGCCGGGCGGAAACCCTGTCGGGTCTGTGCGGCTTGGGGGACCTTGTTTTGACCTGCTCATCCACACAGTCGCGCAATATGAGCTTCGGCAAGGCACTGGGCGAGGGGCGACGGGCAGAAGAAGTCCTGGCTGAGCGCATCGCCGTTACTGAAGGCGCCGCGACCGCGCCCGCCATGGCGCAACTGGCCGCGCAACACAACGTAGATATGCCCATATGCGGCGCCGTAGCGGCAATACTGGGCGGCCGGATCACCGTTGCGGAAGCCATGGACGCGCTTTTGTCACGTCCGTTCAAGGAGGAGCATTGATGGCTCAGTTTCTCGTCTATTGTGTGGACAAACCCGGCGCTTTGGCCCTGCGCATGGAAAACCGGCCTGCACATCTCGATTGGGCCAAATCCTATGGCGATCGCATTCTCATGGCAGGGCCGATCTTTGCCCCTGACGGCGAGACGTTTGCGGGATCAGTCTTCGTGATTGAAGGCGACCGCCTTGAGGAAATCGAAGCGTGGGCTGCAGAGGATCCCTACGCCAAAGCTGGCCTGTTTGAGCGTGTGGAGATCCGGCCCTACAAGTGGCTGATCGGGGATGGCAAACGCCCTTGAGCGCTCGAGATCTGATCATTTGCGGCGGGGGAATTGCCGGGCTGACCGCTGCTCTTTGCGCCCACCATGCTGGCCTTCGCCCAATCGTTTACGAGCGTGCGGAGGCCCTCAGCGAGGTGGGCGCTGGGCTGCAAGTCGGCGCGAACGCGATGAAGGTGCTCGCGAAGCTTGGTCTGGCCGAAGCTATCAGTCGCGCGGGTCATACCCCCGAAACGCTTGATCTGCGCGATGGTATGACCGGTCATACGATCTTCTCGGTCGGCGCGGGCGAAACCGGAAAAGTGCGCTGGGGCCAACCCCACGTGAACATTCGGCGCGCCGCCCTCCAACACGTACTCGCGACCGCGCTTGAAGATCGCGTGCCAGGCGCATTGGTGCTCGGCGCTGAAGCGGTCGATTATGCCGATACAGGATCAGCGATCGACGTCGAGTTCAGCGATGGCAGCCTCAAGTCAGCGAGCGCCGCCATCGCCGCTGATGGAATTCACTCGGCCCTGCGCCAACGTTTCCACAGTGGTAGAAGTCCGGACTATACCGGCCATACGGCGCTTCGCGCTCTGGTTCCGGTTACGCCAGAGCTGGCTGCGCTCGTGCCAGATGCGTCCATTGCCTGGACAGGCCCGGCGCGCCACGCGGTGACGTATTATCTCCACGGCAAGTCCATGATCAACTTCGTTGGCGTGGTGGAGCGTCCGGAGCCCGCGCCAGAGGGTTGGCACAATTCGGTGAGCCTGGAGGATGCGCGGACAGCTTTTGCCGGTTTCGCCACGCCAGTTCGTGAAATACTGGCGTCGGCCACCGAAGCCCGGCGTTGGGGGCTTTATGACAGGCCAGCTCCCGAGCGGTTAGCGCAAGGCCGGCTTGCGCTGATCGGTGACGCAGCAGTGCCGATGCCACCGTTCATGGCCCAGGGGGCGAGTTTCGCCATGGAGTGTGCCTGGGCGGCTGTCGCCAGTCTCGCTTCAAACGGCACCTTTAGCCAAATGGGTGACAGACTTCGCCTGCGTGGCGCGCGCATCCTGGAAACGGCAAGGCGCAACGGCGCGCTGTTTCATCAGCGAGGTTTGCCGACTTTGGCCGGTTATGGCCCTGTTAAACTCGCCGCGAAACTTGCGCCGGGCGTCATACGGGGACGGTTTGACTGGATTTACGGGTTTGACGTCACTGAAGCCTATCCGATCAGCGCGGTGAGACCCGGCTGAGCAGGCCGTCCACATCGTCCTGGTCGAACTTCAGGCGGAGTTTGAGATAGACGTCCTGGTCTGAGTACTCGGCTGCTTCAAAATCATCATCGTGAAAACCGGTGAAGTTGTAGCCAACGCTCATCCAGACATTGTCGCGCGGTGAGAAGCCCACACTTGGACCAATCGAGAACTCCGTTGTTTCACTGGCGCTGCCGTGCATAACAAGACCCTGCAGGCCAACGTCAAACCGCTCGGAAAGATCATGGCGCAGTTCCGCGCCGATCAACCCGGTCCACCCGTTTGCACGGGCACCAGCCAGCTCTGTCTCGACATATTTGGCACCGACAAACGTGGCCAATTGGGTGCGGTCCGTCACCATGGTGTTAGCCGCGAAATTGTTCACAACACGCCACTCATCGGAAAACCCGGATTGCTCATCGTATCCAAAGTCCAGTCGATTGAAGAACACCGTTCCATCGCCGCGCGGACGCATGGCAGCGCCAATCCGCGCGTCCACGGTTTGGCGATTCCCCGATGGTCCACCTGCTTCTGACTGGTAGCGCAGAGCCCCGGCATAGGAGAATTCCTGGCTGACCTCTCGTGCGCCGCCAAGGATTGCGGCGAAACGCTGGCTTTCGAGGCTTTCGCGGATTTCGCCGCGCGCGCTCGCAACCTCTGTGTCGGACCGGTAGGACAGGCCCAGATAGGCCGATGTGAAACTCTCATCGAGAGTCAGATCACTGCGCTGCCCCTCAGCCAGGGGCGAAATGGCGGCATCGGCAAATGGATCGAGCGGTTCACCCTTGCTATCAATTTCGGAGCGGTCCGCGGCGCCAATGCTCAGGCTCCACGCATCGTTGAGACGCACGGTCTGGTCAACACCCACAGTGGCGGAGAGGCGTTGTGCGCTGTCCTGGGTCACGTTGCTCAATCCGGTCGTGATCCGTCCGCCGGCCCAGGGTGTCATCGTCACACCGACAACCGTGTTCTGACCGGATGCATTCTCGCCATCGATCACTTCATGGCGCACATTGAGTGTCGCCTGGGCCGTGAGTTGTTTATCAACCCCGACCAGGGTTCGGCCCGGGAACTGGCTCACTTCATCACTGTTGATACCGCCCAGTGGCTGGTCACGCGATGCTGAGAGGGTCAGACCCCAGTCCGGGATCGTGCGGCTTATATTTGCCGTGGCGAGAACTGACTCGCGAGGGGCGTTAGAGACGTTTTCATCGACACTGCGAATTCCGACCCCGACGGTGCCGAGTGCGCTGTTCTGGAGCAAGGAAAGCTCACCAACGGTTCGTGTCGCATCACTGGTCAGGCTTTCTTCGCGATACGCGCCCGCCCTCAATGTGCGGGTGCGCCGGGTCCCCGTGTCCTGATTCACGCTATCGCCGACCAGGCTTGAAACTTCAGCTCCATATCGGCGGATGCCGTTGGTATTGGAGCCGGTCTGGCTGAGCCCAAACCCACCTTCTTCCTCGCGCGCATAGGCCACGGCGGCGACGCGTTCGCGCTGGTGCGCGACCTCGACCAGCCAGGCCTCACCTGAATCTTCAGAGGTGCCTTCTGCACCGGGGCGGCTTTTGCTGCTGGCAAATTCAGCCCGGTATTGAGTCTGCTCCCCCAGCCTGCCGCGGAAGTCGATTCCTGTCAGTTCGCTCTCAGCGTCTGCAGCATCAATGGATCCGTCTTCGTGGATATGGCTGACCCCGATCTCCAGGGCGCCATCCCCAAGGTTCACCGAAACACGGCCGCCATAGGTCAAGTTGCGCTCGGCATCTGAAACCGCCTCGTAGTCGACGACGATCACATTCTCATTGAAGCCGGAATCGGTGGCGTCCACGGGAGCGCGGAACAGGAGCCGGCCGGTTTCATAATCGATATCATAGTCGACAAACCGAACCAGCTGGCGGCGTGCAATCACGTTGTCCGGGCGCACGCGGTCGCGGGTCTCGATGAAAACCTGTTCGCTGGCGCGCACTATGGGAGCCTGCGACAGCGCATAGGGCCCCGATGTGCCGTCGGCGGCGATCTCATCTTTCACAAAGCCCTGATTGGTCTCTGCGGCGAAGGCGGTTGCAGAGAATTGCTCGCCCTCATGGATGGCGCGAACCCCTGAGAGGCGCCGCGAGTAGCGCGCCAGCTCGCTGTCCTGGAGGTCTGTGTTGAAATCTCCGAACAGGATCTGGGCCGTGTCGCGTTCCAGCTTCAGATAGACCGGATACTGGCTTGGCGCTTCCTGATACTGGACCGAGCGATCTCCATAAAGCGTGTAATAGGCATTTGGATCGATCTGGTCGAAAACCTCGTCATCGCGGCCGCCCCGCCGCTTGGCAGTATCTATGGCCAGCGTCAGCAACCAGTCTCCGCGCACCATGCCCTTGGCGAACAAGGCGAAGCGGCCATCGGTGTAAAGGTCATCTTCATTCACAGGGCTGAGGTCGTCAGTGTCGAGATATCCGCCTTCGCCTTCGGCCATGCCAACGACGATCCAGTCCCGCTTCTCGGGTCGGAGATAAGCCGAAATCTCTTCGATCCGCCCATCTGTCAGCGGAACCTGGACCCTAACGCGTCCCGTCTGCAGGGTCGGCTCCAGCTCGATCAGCACGATACCGGCTTCACCCACAGAAGCCCCCGCCGCTTCGATCTCAGCGCGCGCGACAGCGTCGCTGCCTTCGAGTTCTGCCTCGCTGAGCTTTCGATAGGGCGACGACACGTCGACGTTACTAATCATGCCTGGGTGGACTGGGCGGCCCTCGGCGTCTTCCAGCCGCAAGGCAAGCACGGGCGGCGTTCGTCCATCGGCCACCAGAACCGACTGGTCGTCCACGAGTCTTGCCCGTTGAACGTCATCCACGAACCAGATCTCGCGAGTCAGGTCGTCTACGCTGCCATCTGCATGGGTGATACGGGCTTCGAAGAGGTTCTGACCGCGCTCAATATCCACCCCGCGCCATCTGAACAGCGAGGTTTCCTTGTCAGTCGACGTCACACGTCTCAGTCGGTTAAGGGGCGAGACCTCACGTCCGTTGAGCAGGAGGGTGACTGTCGAGGTGTCAGGCGCGCGGATTCCAAGCTCAACGGAGGGCTGCGCCGGCGTGGTGCCCGGTCGAGGGTAAGCCCAATCCGTACCCGGGCCGACGCTGTCGAGCCAGGCGGCATCGAAGGCGTCTTCCGGTTCCTGCAAATCAGTTTCGAGATTGACTTCAGCCTCTTTCTGAACCGCCTCTGCCGTGCGTTTCAGATAGAAATTCGCGCGCCAAACCGCGCCGCCGCGCACGTCCACGAATTTAGACGTGGCCGAGCCCGCATAGCGGCTGTTTTCCTCGCACACCATCGGCTCATAACCCTCTGGCAGGGTCTCATGGTCGATTTGAACCACATGGGTGCCGGGCGTTATCCCCTCAAAATGGAACAAGCCATCGGCGTCGGAGACAACATACTCTCCTGTCTCCATATAGACTCGCACACCTGCTACGCCTTCTCCGTCATGGAGCGCCCGGGCCCAATCATCATCTCCATCGCAGGCGTTTTCGGCAATTCGACCGACGATAAACGCTTCGGAGCGGAGAAGGTCTTCGCGCACCTGCACTGTGGCTCGCCCGATATTGGACATGGGCGTGTCCAGAGGCGTAACCGCCAACGCCGAGTTCTCGGCCACACCGAGCGGTGTTCCAGGTCCCACCGACAGCACATACGTCAGCGTGACGATTTCGCCGGCGCCGATGCGCTCAAGCTGGAAGGTGACCTCACTACCATCAGCCGACAGGATGCCCTCGGGGTCGGGCTGGCCCGTCGCGCGAGCTGTGCCCTCCACATAGCGCATGCCCCTGGGCAGGATGTCCTTCACGCGGAGCGGTAGGTTGGCCGTTTCCTGATTCTGAATGCGCACGGCATAGGACACGAAATCGCCAACGGCCACCGTGGCTGTCGGGGTGCTTTTCGTTACGTTTAGCCCACGATTTGTGTCTAGTGGCACATCGAAATTCAGCGGTCCCGTGGCTTCGACCGTGAAAACGCCCCCATAGGAGCCCTCAATGATCTCGAATGGACCATTCGGAAGATCGGAGAAGCTGGTTGGGGGTAAACCCGACGGGAAAGCGTATTCATTTGGTGGGATGATTTCGAGCCGGTATTCGCCCGGTGCCATAAGCGGGAACAGGAATTCGCCCTCGGCAAGATCATATATGGCGCCGCTTTCGTCGGTGACCGTGCCGCCAGTGATCAGCGTTGAAGGGTATCGCGAGCGGCCGTCATAGCCAAAAACGGCGGCCGGCGCCCCTGTGGCAGCCTCAACGATCGTGACTTGGGCGCCGTTGAGCAAATCGCCCGACAGGGAATCGAACAGGCGTCCGAATGGGTCAACCAAGGCCGTATCGATAGAGACCTCGGTCGCGTCGAATACGTCGACATAGCGAGCGGTAAGCTCACTGTCTTTTGGCGCGGTCAATTCGCCATCATTTTGGACGGCTTCCGTTCCGGTGCTGGGCAACCAGGCCAGAAACTCACCCGTATTGGGCCCGCTCTCGTAAAGGCGTAACACGATCAGGTCACCCGCCGATGAGCGCACCTCGACAGTGAGCGTCTCAATTCGGTCCGGATCGCCATTCTGGCCGAGATCGATCACGCGCACGATCATCAGTTCGCCGGTGAAATAGGTCGATGCCGGTACGATCGAGACCGGAACAGATGTATCGATGAGGTCTCCGCCCGGCGTTGTCGGCGCATCGAGGGGGGCGAAATCACCTGCGGCGGGATCTCCAGACGGGCTGAAGTCAGCGCCGTTCAGAGAGATCATCAATCCATCAGTCGCGGTCGGTGCGTGACGGAAAAACTCGATTGTGGAAGGTGTTGGCCGGGCAACAACCGTAAATGTTGCCGGATTGGTCGTCAGCGCGACAGGCGTGCCTTCCTGTTCATATTCGAGGACAGCAATATTGGTGACATCTTGGCCCAGCGGGGTCACAGCACGCGCTGAATGGGCCGTCATGACGCACAACGTCACGAACAGCGCACATACGCGAATTGCTCTTCCGAGGAAGCCCACGATTCTACACCATCACCAGTGGCGGCCCCCTTTTTCGGAGATCTCGCCGTTTGGCCCATTTTGGGCACTTTTATTCAGGGAGTTCTTACGCGCAGTCTGGTTAACAAACCTTTTTTGCGACTGACTTTTAAAAGCCTGAAAGTAAAAGACCCCTGGAGATCATTCTCCAGGGGTCTTTCATTAGTATATTTGGCTTTCGATTATTCGATAAGCGCGCGGATCTTTACAACGGCGACGTTGGTCGTCGTGCCGACAGTCGCATTCAACGTCGCGTTGGAGACGGTCACGACACAGTCTTCAGACGCAACACTTGTGCAGGAACCGGAGCCATTCGATGTCGTCACCGTTGGGGCTGTTCCATCGAACCCTTCCAGGATTGTCTCCACATAGATGACGTCATCCGGCAGATCATCGACGATGGTGATGCCCGTGGCGTTGGACGTTGCCTGCTCACCGGAGTTGGTGACGGTAATGCGGTACTCGACGCATGCACCCGGCGTTGAGTAGGCGTTTGCGTCAAAGGCCGTGGTGTCGCCAAGGGCGTTACACGCAGCGAGGCTGGAGTTCTCTTCCAGAACACCGACGGTCTTCGCCGCCGTCAGGTCCGGGTCGATGATCACCCATTTGGCGTCTTCGCCGTAGCGGCCATCGCTATCGGTGTCGCCGGTGACGCTACCATTGCCGTCTGCAAACACCGTCTCGGCAAGGCCGTCGATGGTGTTGCCGTCGGTGTCATTCGTTGGAAGGTCTCCAATGTCAGCTGATGCGACCGCGCCCTCTTGAACAAACACTGTGGGGTTCCGCGCTTCTGCAACCAGGATCAGGCGGTCTTCGTCGCCATCTTCCACGTTGGTCGTGCCGTCGGTGCGCAGCAGTGGGATATCGCCGATCACCGTGACTGTAGCCGTGCCGGCAGGGGGCACGTCACAAACGAGGTTTGCACCGGGTGAGTCGGTTGTCCCCAGGGTGACCGTTTTCACGCGCACGTCCTGCGCAGCTTCACACGTATCGGTGAAGTCGCCGTCACCGTTGAGATCGACCTGGGCACGCTGAAAGCGAATGTCGAGGCCGCCGGTAAAGGTCGACAGGAATTCAGCCGACGTGCCAACGGCGAGGTCGGCAATATTGAAGGAAAATGACTGGTTGTCGTTGCCTTCATTGGTGAGTGTGAAGGCGAGGGTCTGGGCCGTTGCTCCGGGCGCCACCAGAACGGTGTCAGCGGTGGTCGGGTTGATCGCGGTCAGGAGAAGGTCAATGACCCGGTCAACCGTGAAATCGGTAGGCACACCTTGCTGGACCGGTGTTGGGCCGGTGTAGCCGCCACTTGGTGTGGTCACCTCGTCCGGATCGTTCGTGATCCGTGGCTGTTGCGTCGTGCCGACCGTGTAGTCGAGCGTGAACGTGTTGGACACAGACGTACCGGCTTCGGTCGACTGAGCTTGTGCAACACCGGCCAGGGCGAGTGTGGTCCCCGCAGCCAGCGCTGTTTTGAGAAGGGTTGATCTGAATGACATCTTAACGCCGCCTATTGGTTTTTATTTACCCGACCAGTGTCGCTGTTTTGAATTAACGCGGAGCTAAAAACGTCTCTGGATTTCCAATGTTTTCAGGGGAAATTGCAGTTGCTGCGACACCTGAAAAACAAAAAGGCCCGCCGAAGCGAGCCTTTTCAGATACACAAGCTTCTCTGTGTTTACCGCAAAAGGCCGCGGAAGCTGACTTGGCCCTCTTCGCCGGCGGGAATACCGGCCTCAAACACCCATTGCATGTGCGTGATGTCTTCAGCCGTCGCGGGATTTTGCGCGTCGCTATCGCCGACCATCAGGTCTTCGCGCGCCACAAATGTCTCGCCGCCGTCGGCGCTGTAGCTCACCACGGTGCCCAGGGTCTTTTCGTAGCCTTCCAGCAAAATCACTTGCTCGGGCACCGGCATGGTGAGCTTCACGCCTTCTGCGGCTTCTTCCCCGGTGTTCGAGTAACTTAGCGCGTAAACAACCGTGTCGCCCGGTGCGACAGCGGTCGCTTCCACGAGTTGTTCGACGGTTGCGCCCGTATCATCGACTGTTTCGACGACTTTCTGCACGGTTTGCACGGCCGTCAGGTCCGCTGCCGAAGCGATACCGGCGAAAGCGGCGAAACACAGCGCTGCAAAACTTGTTCTGATCATTGGCTACGCCTCTTTTTGAATCATGACGCGTTAAGCTATCGCGCCGTTCCGTTAATCACGACTTAAGTGACTGTGTCCCTGACAAGGCTTTTGCTGTGCAAATGCATCACAAAACGGGTTTCAGCCCCGCCGCGAAGGAATGAATCGGACTTGGATTGCGGAAAAATGGCGGTGAGACAGGGATTCGAACCCTGGAGACTGTTGCCAGCCTACACGCGTTCCAGGCGTGCGCCTTCGACCACTCGGCCACCTCACCGGCTATGGGAAGCGGCTGTATATACAGCCCCGTGGCCCGCCCGCAAGCTGAGATTGCTGCGCGGCGCCATCATCCCCATATCCTGCCAAAGCCGACGCCCCTGGAGCTTCCCATGCTGTTTTCGCGTAAACCTGCCACCCTGCCTTCTGCCGCGGACGCGTTGCCGGGCCGTGATACGCCCCTGACAACCGCTGACCGACACTTTGTTTTCGACAGGCCGCTGAAGGCTGAGCCACCGGAAGGATACGAAACGCTCGTCGTCGCGATGGGGTGTTTCTGGGGAGCAGAGCGCGTTTTCTGGCAATTGGACGGCGTCTGGATGACGGCGGTCGGCTATGCGGGCGGTATGACCCCCAACCCGACCTACGAAGAAACCTGTTCGGGTCAGACCGGCCATACCGAAGTGGTTCAGATCGTTTTCGATCCGAATACGATCTCCGCCGAAGGCATCCTGCGGACGTTCTGGGAAAACCACGACCCGACCCAGGGCATGCGCCAGGGCAATGACATCGGAACCCAATACCGCTCGGCGATCTATACGACCACGCCGGAGCAGCTTGCGCTCGCACGGGATACGGCCAAAGCCTACGGTATGGCCCTGACCGAGCGGGGCCTCGGCGGTATTACCACGGAGATCGCACCGCTCGATACGTTCTACTACGCGGAGGACTACCACCAGCAATACCTCGCCAAGAATCCGGGCGGGTATTGCGGGATCGGCGGCACGGGCGTGAGCTGCCCGATCGGTCTCGGCGTTGCAGGAACCTAGGCCCGGATTATTCCGAACGGGCAACCAGACCAGACGCATGGCCCATGACGTGGAAGATCTCGTTTTGCTCCATGACGCCGGAAACAAGCTCGGAGCCCGGACCGCGCGCGAAGATGGCCACGTCTTCGCCAGCATGAGTCTCTGAGAACATTGGGACGAGCGCTGCCTGGCGATAGTCTGACTCAGTCGTGTCGATGTCCGAGAGGTCTGCGCGCACGCACGGTCCCTCGGGGCCTTCACGTCCGGCACATGCGCTGCCGCCATTGGCATAACTCAATGTGGTATAGGGCATGCCGTCTGCCCCGCGCATGGGCTCGCCCGTTCCGAGCACCGCAAGACCTAGGATCGGGTTGTTCCGTTTTTGGTATCCGGCAATTGTCATGGTGTGCGAGTGATCTGCGGTCACGATGATCAGTGTGTCTTCGGCGCTGGTCAGTTCGAGCGCGGCAGCGATGGCCCGGTCGAAGGCGTCGGTGTCTTCCAGAGCCCGGGCCGCATTGGTGCCATGGTGCGCGTGGTCGATCCGGCCGCCTTCGACCATCAGAACGTAGCCATCTTCATCGCGCGAAAGGCGCGTAATCGCCGCCCGTGTCAGCTCGGCCAGTGATGGCTCGCCCATTTCATCGTTCGACCGGTCCAGCTCATAGTTCAGGTGGGAGGGCTCAAACAGGCCAAGCACTTTCGTGTCGCTATCGAAGTTCGTCGCGTCAAATCCGGCCTGGCTGTAGATCACCCGGTGATCGTTGGATTTGCGGGTCCATTCACCGGCCAGGTCCCGGCCATCTGTGCGCCGCCCCGTGCCGTCTTCAAGTTCCGGATCGGACATGTCCGTGGTGAGGAAGTGGCGTCGTCCGCCGCCCATGGCGATTTCGAAACCGTCTCCAGCGTCCCAATCGACCAGTTGGCTGGCGATATCGGGGCAATCGACCGGCGGCTCTTCCGTGCGGAACGATGTGTTGTCTTCCCAGTCCCGGCTGGGGCTTTCTGCATACGTCGCTGCGGGTGTGGCATGGGTGATCCGCGCTGTGGAGAGAATGCCGGTTGCAAGGCCCGCGCGCTCGGCGAGTTCGAACAATGTATCCGTGCCATTGCCCTGGGCGCTTGCGCAGTTGCCGAAGGTGGCTTCGGTGGTCACGCCAAGTGTGCGGACATTCGACTTCACCCCAGAGACCATAGCCGTAGCCGTTGAGGCGCTGTCGGAGACTTGGCCGTCATGGGCATAGGTTTTCGACAGGGCGACCTGGGGCAAGGTGTCCATGGC
Source organism: Pseudomonadota bacterium (assembly GCA_038526245.1). Taxonomy (GTDB): domain Bacteria; phylum Pseudomonadota; class Alphaproteobacteria; order Caulobacterales; family Hyphomonadaceae; genus UBA5336. Next base: position 23,479 of record JBCBGZ010000015.1, on the reverse strand, counting down.
CAGCTGGTAGCTTTCTCCGTCCACACCGCGCTTCTGGCCGGCATAAATGCGGCCCGCCGTAATCGTTGAAATCCCCATGCCGTCGCCAACAAACAGAATGACATTCTTGGCGGGGCGCACGTCGCGGCTTTCCGCGCGTGCGGCGACAGCGTCAGCGGCTTGCCGGTAGTAGGGATCGCTTGACTGCTGGGGCAGGACGGGGGACCGGCTCGCCGCTTGGGCTTCTGCCAGATTGTTCGTTTCAGAAGGGGCACACGCTCCCAGGACCAGGGCGCTGGCGGCGAGGCAGAGGGCAGTAAGGCGCATGGGAATTCTTTCGGATTGGAAGGGAACGGCTCACAGCCAATAGCATGGTTTCGATGTCATATTTGCGTCGTTTGATGCGTTGGCGGCCGAAGTGCAGGGCGCGCGCCGCGCTGGGCGAGATAGACCCCGCATAGGATCAGAATGCCGCCGATGCCCTGGAGGCCGTTGAGGGGCTCGTCGAACAGGCGCCAGGAAATTGCGGCCGCCGTTACGGGCTGAATCAGAACAAGTATGCCGGCAATGGCGGCGGGCGTTCGGCCCAGGCCGAATATGATCAGCCCCTGGCCACCGATTTGAACCACGAGGGCCAGGAACAGTGGAGCATGAAAGCCTGACGCGGTTTCCGGAACCAGTCTTTCGCCAGAAACGATGACCAAAAGGAACGCGACGCAGACCTCTGTCAGCGTAAGCCAGAAAATCGCATCGAGCGCTGAAAGCCTGCCACGGGCGATCTTCGAGAACAGGACGTATCCCGCCACAAGCACGGCCGCGCCCACGGCGAGAACATCGCCTGTCAAATCTGCCTTGCCATTGGTTGGCCCGCCTTGTGACAGCAGACCGGCACCGGTCATGGCGATGAGAACAGCTGCGCCCCAGGTCCAGGTTGGGCGCTCCCGCAGCACCAGCCAGGCCAGGAAGCCAACGCAGATATTGCCGAGATTCACAATAAAGGTGGCGTTGGCCACGGTGGTACGTTCCAGCGCCCAGTGCCAGAGCGCGATATCCAGGGTGAAGCAAACACCGGCCAGGATGACAGCCGGAACCGGGCGCGCGGGAAGGCGCTTTTCAAACAGGACCAGTGCGAGGAACAGAAGCGGCAGCGCAAACAGATAGCGCCACATGGCGATGGCCTGGGGTCCGAGCGTATCGAGCCCAAGCCGCAGGCCGATCGGAGCAAAGCCGATGCAGATGCCGCCCGCCAGGACACTTGCTGGCCCGATCCAGGCGGGGGCCGCCGGTGACTGCGCCTGATCTGTCATTCAAAGCCCCGCCAGAGCAAATACGTCTTCTGGCGATAGGCCTTCGGCGCGCAACGCTGCAAGTGATTTCGAGCGATCCGACTTTGAAAGCCGCTTTCCGTCCGGCCCGAGCAAAAGCCTGTGGTGTCGATAAATCGGCCGGGGCCAATCCATGATGGCCTGGAGCAGAACCTGGATGTGGGGCGCGTCGGCCAGGTCCATTCCGCGAACAATATGGGTAATGCCTTGCAACGCGTCATCATGGGTTGCGGCGAGATGATAGGCGGCGGGGCTATCCTTTCGGGTCAGAGCAATATCGCCATGGCGCTCCGGCACGGCTGTCACCGTCTCAAGCGTGCCATCTTCCTCCACCTGAAACGTCAGGCTGCTGAAGAACAGCGCGCCCATCTCCGCCTTCGCGGCGTCCAGTGACAATCGCCAGGCGAATGGGGCTCCGTCTGCCAAACGGGCTTTTTCTTCGGTTGGGGTGAGTGCGCTGGACCGAACGACCCCATCTGGAAACTGGGCAGCAAGCTCCTGGCGCGAGCGAAAGCACCGATAAACCAGTCCCCGGTCGCGCAGGTCCGAGACCACGGAGAGATAGGCGTCAAAGTGTTCTGACTGGCGGCGAAGTACGCCGTCCCATGACAAACCGAGCCATGCCAGATCGTCATGGATTGCGGATTCGAACTCGGGTCGGCATCGGGTGATGTCGACGTCTTCAATCCGCAGCAGGGCCTCTCCGCCGGCTCCATCGGCGGCGCGCCGCACCAGACACGCTGATAGGGCGTGGCCGAGATGCAGCGCTCCGGTCGGAGATGGGGCAAAGCGTGTGCGGAAAGACGTCATTGTTGCCAGTGAACCGGGCAGCCGTGCCCCGTCAACTCGCGCCAGGGGCGACCCGGCCAGCGTTTTGCAGGCTGTCTGGGGTTTGTTGGTTGCCTAGCGATGCCCGCCTCGTGTATCGCCAATGAAAACATAAAGACAGGTCCCATGTCTGACACAGCCCTCTTCACTCAAATTGCCCAATGGCTCGATCAGAACGTGCTGGTCTCAACCAGCCTTGCCGTGATCGGCGCGGCCGCTCTGTTTGCTTTTGCCGTGGCAGGTCTTGTGGTCATTGTTCGGGTCCTGAACTCTGTTTTCGGCGGCGTTGGAAAGGCGTCCAATCGCAAGATCCGCCGCGCGGCTCAGGAGCCGGGATACAGCATCCTGATCGGCGAATTTGGTGGCTACAACAGCACAGCCGCGGGTCACATGGTCGAAACGGCGCTGACAGATTACTGCTCCGATTTCAGTTTTGGCGCACAATTCAAGCTGTTCCGTGTGCGCAGCCCCGGCGGGCGGCCCGAGGGTGAAGTTCTCCGCCGCGCACGCCAGCGCCTTGAAAAAACGGGCGCCGACATGATCGTTTGGGGCGCGCGCTTGTCTGACGAATCTGACGGGTTGAGGCTGTTCGGCGTGTCTCGTGGTGGAAATTTGACGCCGCAGCAGGCCCAAGCCTTTACACTTCTGCTCCCGGGTCGCCTGCGCGCAATCACAGAGCCCGTGAAACAGGCCACGGCGTACTTGCTCGCAAAACGCCTGCAACCGGCGCTGGCCCATCCTGAATCGTTCCGGGAAGAGCGAGTGGCGCAGCTCGGCGAAACGCTCGATACGTTGCTCACCGAACTTGAGGCCCTGGACCGGCCACTTTTCGAGCCGACCCGCCGTGAAATCGAGACAGACTTTGCCGCCACCACATTGTTCCTGAGCGAGACTGTGGCGAAAGAAGAATGGCTGGAGCGCCTGATCGCCCGGCGCCGAGCAACGCTGGATGTCCTCAAGGGGGACCCGAATACGGAAGCCCAGATCGATGCCCGACTCGACCTTGGCCGAGCCCTCATCAAGCGGGCAGAAAAGACCTTTGATCCCGTGGCCGTGCGTGAGGCGTCTGTTCATCTCAATGCTGCGATTGATGCCCTGCGCAAGCATGACGTGATCCGAAAGGCGCAGCGCGCCAGCGACGCCCTCGCCCGTGCCCAATCCCTGGTGGAAACCCGCCGCCGCTTTGCGGTGAACTTCTCAGCATAATCCAGCACAGGCGTCCGCAAACCCGATGGGCGTGGCGCTTGGGTGAGATTGTCTTGGCGGCAGCTGGTCAGCTTGTATTGAGATGAGAAGGCTCTGCGAAACAGCCCAATGCCAGTGCCGTGCGCCGCCCCTTCCCGGCATGCCGCGTGCGGGTGATCACGGATCTGAGCATGGAAAGAACGGTCGCCCTCGCCTCCGTCGCCGTTGCGACTTGAAAGACGGCGGCGCGATAGGAGAGATAGGGGTTTCCGACATCGAGTTTTGCTAGGTGGAGGCGATCGGTGCACCCTTCCAGCCCTGCATCCCATCGCGGCGCGTCGGGATCTATCACGTCATAAATACGGATCGCGCCCCACCAGGTCACTTCAAAGGTGATGAGCCCGTTGCCCCTAGTCTCGATGCGCAGGCGCCGGAAGTGCGCGAACTTCCACAGGTTCCAGAAGAAAACCGGCCAGAAGAACGGGTGCACAATCTCGCGCCAGCGCAGGATTTGGGAGCGGGTGTCCATCGCCCAAAGGCTGGCACATGGGGCACCCCGGTCGGAAAAACCGCAACGATTCCATAGTTTCTCGAATTGACACTTTGTATAACAAAGTATATGTGTAGCGCAAAGTGAGGACACCCTATGAGTAACACCGCTTCGAAAGACGATCTGGAATTCTTGCGCGACATGGCCGATGCCGGAGCTTTCGCGCCTCTGCTAAGCGGGCGCTTTCTGGCCTGGTGGGGCGGCGTCATGACCCTCGCATACGGGCTACACTATGGGATCATCAGCGGCAGTTTCGGCGTCGGGCCTCAGTATGTGGGGGTGATGTGGATGGTGGCCGTGGCCGTTGCCCTGGCAGGGCAGTTCGCCATGGGCGCTCTCTATCCTGCGAATAAGCCCGGCTCATCTTCTGCCGGGAACCGCGCAAGAGTGGTTTGGACGGCTGCGGGGCTCTCCATTTTTGCGTTCTTTGCCGGAACAGTTCCAGCCTCGGCTTTGGAATTCATCCCACCAATTGGCGTGAACTATTCCATCCCGCTCGTTTTCAGCGTCTATGCCTGCGCATTGATGGTCACGGGCGTTCTGGCGAAGGATAGGGTTCTGACGTTTGCGGCTTGGGTTTCGATTGTGACGGTCGGTGTGACAGCCTTCAGGGTGGCATTTGCGGATGCATACCTGTTTGCGATGGCGGGCGTGTTTCTCACGGCGTTTGTCCCGGGCCTGATCCAGCTGCTATCCGAGCCGAAATCAGTGGTCTGAGGCGCGCGACATGGAAGACGAAAATCCCTTCGACCATTCAAACATTGATGATGTGATCCATGGACGCCTTCGCCTTGGCGTTATGGCGTACTTGTCTGGGTCCAGTCCCGCGATCTTTGGGGAGTTAAAAGCCAAGGTTGGCGCAACGGACGGAAATCTATCAACCCACCTGCGCAAGCTCGAAGAGGCAGGTTATGTGCGCCAGGAGAAGCGGTTTGTTGGCAAGCGGCCCCAGACACGCGTTTTCATCACGGATACGGGCCGGTCAGCGTGGAAAGCCTGGATTGACCAAATGCGCGGCCTGATGGATGCGGCCGAATAGGCCAATCAGGTCGACTCCAGCCGGATCAATGTGCGTCCGTCGACCTTTTCGGTCTTGATCGGAGCAAATCCAAGCGCCCGATACGCGGCAATCGCTCGGGTGTTTTCTTCATCCACGTCCAGGCTCAAGGGGACGCCCGTATGGTCGCGCGCAAGGTCCAGCAGACCCTGGCCAATGCCGCAAAAGCGCCAGTCAACGTCCACGAGCAGATAGTTCACATAGGCTGTTCGGCCGGACAGCATGAGAAATCCAACCACATCTGGGGCCGCCGGATCGCCAACTTCCGCGACCCAGGTCGTGACCTTGCGCCGTGTATCGGTCCAGCTTTGCGGCGCGGCCTGGGGCGCCGGCAGCCATGTGAATTGGCTCACGCAGTCTGCGAATATTGCTTCGCAGGACGGTCGGTCATCCTCGGTATAGGGGCGCAGGCGCCACCCGGCGGCGTGGTGCGTGGTCATACCCGTAGCCTAAACCGAGGATGCTGGCGGAATCGAGGCCGCGGGCCGAAAAAACTACAGCCCCTCCAATAAACTTTGCGCGATAGTGCCGCCTACATCTGCATCGTCCAACCCTCCACACCCATGGCCGCCTGGCGGATAGCCTCGGACATGGTGGGGTGGGCATGGCTTGTGCGCGCGATATCTTCACTGGCGCCGCCAAATTCCATCGCGACGCAGATCTCGCCGATCATTTCCCCGACGCCGACGCCCATCATATGCGCGCCGAGGATGGCATCGGTTTCAGCGTGAGCGAGGATTTTCACGAAGCCTTCGGTCTCATGATTGGTGCGGGCGCGGGAATTGGCCATGAAGGGGAATTTGCCCTTCTTGTAGGGGATTCCGGCCTCTTTCAGCTCTTCTTCGGTTTTGCCAACCCAGGCGATTTCCGGGTTTGTGTACACAACGCTCGGGACGAGATTGTAATCCACGTGGCCCGGCTTTCCGGCAATCAGTTCAGCCACAGCGGCGCCATCGTCCTCGGCCTTGTGGGCGAGCATGGGGCCGTGAATGGCGTCGCCAATCGCCCAGACGCCATCGGCCACCTGGAAGCCGCCTGCGCCTTTCGTCTCGATCACACCGCGCCGGTCCGTTGCCCCGCCCACGGTCTCAAGGCCTAGTCCTTCGGTGTAGGGGCGCCTGCCCACGGCAACGATGACGATGTCTGCGTCCATATTGGTCGCGGCGCCGCCCGCTGCGGGCTCCATGGACAGTTTCAGCTTCGTCTTGAGCTTCTCGACGCCGGTGACTTTCTGGCCGAAGTGGAAGGTCAGGCCCTGCTTTTCGAACACTTTCAGCGCTTGCTTGGAAATCTCGGCATCTGCGCCAGGCAGGCACCGGTCGAGATATTCCACCACGTGCACCTCTGAGCCGAGGCGCGACCAGACGCAGCCCATCTCCAGCCCGATCACGCCCGCGCCGATGAGCACAAGCTTCTTCGGCACGGCGGACAGTTTCAGCGCGCCGGTGTTCGTCACCACGCGCTCTTCGTCGATCTCGATGCCGGGCAGGGTGGTTGGCTCGCTGCCCGTGGCGATGACGATATGCCTGGTGTTGAGCGTGCGCTTGGCGCCGTCAGCGGCGGTCACCTCGACCAGGCCCGGGCCCTTGATCGTGCCCTTGCCGTTCACCCGCTCGACCTTGTTTTTCTTCAGCAGGAAGTCGACGCCCTTGGTGAGCCCGTCCACGGCGTCGGCCTTCTGGGCCATCATCTGTTTCAGGTCCAGGTCCAGCTTGCCGACCTTGATTCCCATGTCGGCAAAGTCATTCTTGGCGGCGGCATACATCTCCGAGGCGTGGAGCAGCGCCTTGGACGGGATGCAGCCCACATTCAGGCAGGTGCCGCCCAGCGTCTCGCGCATTTCGATGCATGCGGTTTTCAGACCCAGCTGTCCGGCGCGGATTGCGCAATTGTAGCCGCCGGGGCCGGCGCCAATGATGACGACGTCATAAGTGTCTGACATGGGGAAACCTTTTGGGAGAGCGCCTTGGTGCGTGTGCCGTTCGAACTGGCGCCAACCTAAGGGTGCGCCGCGACGCAATCAATGCGGCCTTAGGCGGATGTTGCGGCGGTGCGTTGCCGCAGCGCTCAGCCCGTGCGCTGGCGCAGGAGCAGGCCGCAAGTGATCAGGAACAGGATGGCGGCGTAGATGAAATCGTCCACCCACATGGCGCTGTCGGCGCCGTTCAGCGCGAGAAGCCCGCCCATCAGTGCGGTGAGGAAGGTGGCGAGTGCGGCCAGCGGCGCTGCGCCCGGCCAGCGGACCAGCGCCAGCAGGCCGCCAAGGATCGCCAGGCCAGACCGGATGCCGGGCACCAGGAAGACCGGGTCCGCCAGCGCCGCGCCGGCATCGGCCCCGCGCCCAGTATAGGCCAGGAAGGCCGAAAGCGTGCCCCAGCCGAGCCACAGGCCCACGGCGAGCAAAACCGCCCCGATAATCTGACGCACAATCATGGCAGGCCCTCCCCGGCGTGGCTCTGGCTGCGGGGAAGGTGTGGGCGAAGCGCTGGCGGCGTCAAGGGGCGGGGGCGTTGCTGAAGCCGAAGTCTCCGACCCGAGCGTCCCCCGCTCCGGGCGCTCCACGCCCCCACCCCCCGCCGCCGCGATCTCGGCTTCCAGCGCGGCGAGGTTGCCCGCGACAACATCAATGTTCGGGTGCCCTTCGGGCAGGGACGCCTGGAAAATCTCCAGCGCCTGGCGCATCAGAGGCTCGGCCTCGCCAAGGCGGCTGGTGTCCCGCAGAAGCATCGCCAGATTGTTCAGGCGGATCGCCACATTGGGATGGTCCGGCCCATAGCTCGCCTCGTCTATCGCCAGCGCCCGGCGCATGAGCGGCTCGGCCTCGGTGAGGCGGATCGTGTCCTGCAGGAGCTGCGCCAGATTGTTCAGGTTAATCGCCACTCTGGGATGGCTCTCGCCATAGCTTGCCACATCAATCTCCAGCGCCCGACGTTTGAGCCGTTCTGATTCTTCGTAGTCGCCGAATCCTTCCTCTCGAAGTATCGCCAGATTGTTCAGGTCGGTCGCCACTTCAGGATGGTCCGGCCCATAGCTGGCCTCGTCAATCGCCAGCGCCCGGCGCATCAGCGGCTCGGCCTCGGTGAGGCGGTTCGTGGCCTGCAGAAGCGCCGCCAGATTGT
>JBCBGZ010000015.1:0-15336 GCA_038526245.1 Pseudomonadota bacterium | reverse complement strand
AGCGGCTCGGCCTCGGTGAGGCGGTTCGTGGCCTGCAGAAGCGCCGCCAGATTGTTCAGGTCGGTCGCCACTTCAGGATGGTCCGGCCCATAGCTGGCCTCGTCAATCGCCAGCGCCCGGCGCATCAGCGGCTCGGCCTCGGTGAGGCGGTTCGTGGCCTGCAGAAGCGCCGCCAGATTGTGCAGGCGGATCGCAATTGCCGGGTCACCGGGCTCCAGGTTTGCCTCTGCCACCTTGAGTGCGCGACGACTGGCTTCCTCTGCCTCCGCGTATTGGGCGCGGGCATCGTGGAGAACGTCCAATCCTCCAAGAAGTCCCCGAAGAGCCGCATGATGCGCAGTGTTGTCATCACAAAGTTGAGTGACCCGGTTCACATGGGCGACCAACAGGTCGCATTCGGGCCAGTATCTCACGTCGCCTGCTGTGCTCGGCCAAGCCCGCCAAAGCAGACCCAAAGCCGCGCCTAGCGCATCCTCCGCCCCGCCCGCCTGCCCCAGCCGCGCGCGCATCACGTCTTGCGACAGGCGGTGGACGCTGATGGCGGCCTCGCCATCCTCGAAGGGGGTATGCTTGATCAGACTGGTACGGGCCAGGGCAGCCAGGGCTTCGGTGAGGTCGAGATCGGTGAAGCCGTCCGCGCCCTGCAAGAGCGAAACGGGGATGCGTTCCGGGTCCATGAAGGCAATCAGGGCGAACAGGGCCTGCGCCTTGTCATGCTGCTTGCTGGCCGTTTCCAGAGACAGGGAGACCGCGCCGAAGACGCTGCGATCCGCGTCCATGCCCGCCGGCGCGCGGGTGATCATTTCATCGAGGTATGAGAGGTATCCGCCCGGCCCGGTGAAGGCCATGTGCGGGGCCTCGCTCAAATATCCCGCCGCCTGTTCCAGCGCAAGCGGCAGGTGTCCCAGCCGTTCGGCCGCCTCGCCCGCGCCGGCCTCGTCGCTGCGCCCGGTCCGCTCCAGCAGGAAGGCCACGGCCACGTCTGGGGCGAACACGTCCACATCCACTTCCGCCGCCCGGCCCTGCCAGCTGGTGTGGCGGGAGGTGGCGAGGATCTGCGCGCCCCTGCGCGGGGTCATCCCCTCCAGCGCGCCGGGCTCTGGCACATTGTCATAGACCAGCAGCCAGGGCCGGTCGCTCTGGTGGTTTTCAATGGCCTCCAACGCTTGTTGGACGGAAGCGTCGCGATCCTGTTTTTCGCTCAGACCCGAAATGTATCTCTCGCCCAGCTCGATCAGGTCAGTGGTCATGGTCTCGGGGCTCTCGGCGCGGATCCACCACACCCCCGCATACTCGCCCTGGTGGCGGGCGGCATATTCCCGCGCCAGCGTCGTCTTGCCGACCCCGCCCGTGCCATTCAGCGCCTTGACCGCCAGCAGGTCTCCCGATTGCAGCTTGGTGTGGATCGCCGCCAGCAAATCTTCCCGCCCCTTGAAGCGCGGATCGCTGTAGACCTCGCGGTGGACCCAGCCCGCCTTGCGCAGGGGCGCGGGCGCAGCGGCAGGATCGCGCGGCGTCAGGCCCAGGGCGATCCAGATCGCATCGCGCAGGACGCTCGCGCCTTGTTCGCGTGCGTTCAGGAGGTCGGTAAAGGCAATGTTCTGGAAGACCCCGCCCACATGGGCCGGCTCGATCAGCAGCGGCACCAGCTTCTGCTGTTCGTTCGACGGATCGCGCCCAAGCGGGTGTCGCCCTTCGGACTTGCAATATTCGCTGGCGAAGTAGGCGGGCGAATAGAGCGCCACGACCCGGGCGGGACCGGACAAGGCGCGGTCCATCGCCGCCATGAAATCCTGATGGCCGAAATCATCGTCCTGAAGGATGGTCTCGTGGCCCTCAGAGCGCAGCTCGGTCGCCAGCCAGCGGGCGAACTCGGCGTTCGCTCCCGCCCGGGAGATGAAGAAGGTCTGTTTGGCTGGTTGATTGTCCACGCCCTTACGTCCCGTTTTGCGCCCGTCCCTGTCTTTCAGTTAAGGCGAGTCTCCGGCGGGGCGTCAACGGGCGTTTACCAGGGCAGGGTGTTGCCCTGGTAGTCGAGGAAGCGGAGCTCTTTTGCCGGCCCGGCGCCGAGGATGACATCGGCCAGGCCGCTCGCGCTGTCGGCCGGTTTCACGGGTGCGCCCTTGCCGCCCATATCGGTTTCCACATGGCCGGGATGCAGGGTCAGCGTGGTGATGCCCTGTTCGGCCAGCGTCGCGGCGGCGGCGCGGTAGGCCATGTTCACAGCCGCCTTCGACGTGCGGTAGATCAGGGCCCAGCCCGCATCGCTGATCTCGATGGAGCCGAGCTGGCTGGAGATCACGGCCAGGGTCTTCAGTTCGCTCGCCGCCAGGTGGGGCGTGAACGCCTCGGCCATGGCCACTGGGGAGATGGTGTTCACCTCCAGCACGGTGCGGAACTCGTCATAATCCAGCTGGCCGATGCCCGCGCGCGCGCCGAGCCCGGCATTGTTGATCAGGATGTCGATGGGCGTGCCGTCCAGTTCCTGGGCCAGAACGGCGATGGCGGCATGGTCGGTGACATCCAGCCGGTGGACCGCCGCGCCGGTGGCTTTCAGGTCCGTGGCGGACTGGGGATCGCGCGCCGTGGCGATAACGGTGTGCCCGCGCGCGGTGAATTCGGCGGCGAGCGCCAGGCCGATCCCGCGATTGGCCCCGGTGATGAGTGTTGTGGGCATATCAGGCCACCTTCACCATGAGCGGGCTTTCGGGCAGTTCGGTGCCGAAGCAGCGCTGGTACATTTCGGCCACCAAGGGGCGTTCCAGCTCGTCGCACTTGTTCAGGAAGGTCATCCGGAAGGAGTGGCCGAGATCACCGAAGATGCGGAAATTCTCCGCCCAGGTGATGACGGTCCGCGGGCTCATCACGGTGGAAAGGTCGCCGGCCATGAAGGCGTTGCGGGTGAGGTCCGCCAGGGTCACCATCTTGGCGAGGGTCTCGGTTTCCACGCCGGTCGCCTTGGCGGCGATGATGTCCACTTCGGCGTCGTGCTCGAGATAGTTCAGCGTGGTGACGATGGACCAGCGGTCCATCTGGCCCTGGTTGAGCTGTTGCGTGCCGTGGTAAAGACCGGTCGTGTCGCCCAGGCCGACCGTGTTTGTGGTGGCGAACAGGCGGAAGCCGGGGTTCGGTTTGATGACGCGGTTCTGGTCGAGCAGGGTGAGATTGCCGGAGGCCTCCAGCACGCGCTGAATCACGAACATTACGTCCGGGCGGCCCGCATCATACTCGTCAAATGTGAGCGCCACCGGCCGTTGCAGCGCCCAGGGCAGAAGGCCTTCCTGGAATTCGGTGATCTGCTTGCCGTCTTTCAGGACAATAGCGTCCTTGCCGACGAGGTCGATCCGGGAGACGTGGCTGTCCAGATTGATCCGCACCAGTGGCCAGTTCAGGCGCGCGGCGACTTGCTCGATATGGGTCGACTTGCCCGTACCGTGGTAGCCTTGGACCATCACCCGGCGATTGTGCTCGAAGCCAGCGAGGATGGCGAGGGTGGTCTGGGGGTCGAACCGGTAGTTCTCATCGAACTCGGGCACGTACTCGGTCGCCTCTGCGAAGCCGTGGACCACCATGTCCGTATCGATCCCGAATGTGTCGCGAACACTGATCTCCACGGTTGGAGTCATGGTCTCGAGCGTGTCTTTGGTCATGGCGGTCATGGGAGTCCTGCAATCGATCTGTTGAAGGGGTTCTAGCACGCTGATCCCGCGCGCCAATGCTTCCCCCGCGCGACACGGTTTCTTCTGGCTTTCCAACCGGCAGAGTTTCGCCATACTGGCCGCCATTCAAGCAAAAGGGAGACGCACATGGCCGAAATGAACAAGGTGTGGGTGTTGCGCAGCCGACCCGTCGGAGATGTCTCCGAAGGTGATCTGGAACTGGTCGAGCGCATGATGAACCCGCTCCATGAAGGCCAGGTGCGGGTGAAGACGATTTACCTGTCGCTCGATCCGACCAATCGGATCTGGATGAGCGATATGGATGCGTACATGCCCCCGGTCGGACTGGGCGAGGGGATGCGCGGCGGAAGCATCGGTCAGGTCACCGAAAGCCGGGACAGAAACGTGCCCGTGGGGTCGATTGTGAACACGGGCCTGGCCGAATGGGCACTCTTCAACACACTTCCCGGCCATAGCGTGAGCGTACTGCCACCTTTGCCGGGCGTCGACCTGACGGCGTTCATGGGGCCATTGGGGGCGACAGGTATGACGGCCTATTTCGGGCTGATGGATATTGGCGAGCCCAAGGCCGGAGAGACGGTCGTCGTATCCGCGGCGGCGGGCGCCGTGGGGTCCATGGTGGGGCAGATCGCCAAAATTCAGGGTTGCCGTGTCGTTGGCATAGCCGGGTCCGACGAAAAATGCAGGTGGCTTACGGAGACAGCCGGATTTGACGCCGCCATCAATTACAAGCGGGAAGATGTCGGCGCTGCGCTCGACACACATTGCCCGAAGGGAATCGACATCAATTTCGAGAATGTCGGCGGCGCGATCATGGATCAGGTCATCGCGCGGCTGAACGATTTTTCGCGGATGCCGCTTTGCGGTCTGATCTCGACCTATAATGCCACCGAACCCGTGCCCGGACCCTACAATTTCGCCAACCTCCTGATGCGGCGAACGCTCGTGAAGGGCTTTATCGTCATCGACTATCTCGACCGGTTCCCTGAGGGCATTCAGGCCATGGCCGGATGGCTGATGGAAGGCAAGATCAAGTTCGAGACCGATATCGTCGATGGGCTTGAGAACGCCCCCGCCTCTCTCGAGCGGCTCTTTTCGGGCAAGAATCTGGGCAAGCTTGTCGTGAAGGTCTCCGAGCCGCCATCAGCCTGACAGAAGTTTCACGAGGGTCGGGTACGCGTTTGGAGTAGTTTCGCTCCGTGAACGCGGAGGGGACCCATGTTCAAGAAACGCGTAATGGCCATGACTGACCCGCGGCAGCTCAAGCGCGGGCAATTCGCTTATAGCCTTCTGTCGGGGGGGCGCGTTTGTCGGCTTCGGACTGCTCGGTTTTACCGCCGTGATCGGCGCGGCGCCGGGCCTGTTCCTCGGCCTGCCCATCTTCATGGTGTCATTTCTGGTGTTTGCCTATCTGGCCGGGCTGCGCCGTCAGCGCCTCTCGGACCTTAAGGCCCAAGCGATTCATGATGCGGTGATCGGGGGCGATACGTCCGGGGTTGGTCCCTTCATCCTGTATTTGAGACCCTTTGATTCAACCGGGCAGATCAAGAAGACCGTCCAGGACATGGGCTCCAGCGTGAATGATTTCAGCCGCTCGACGACCTATGAACTCGAAGCGCAACTTGTTCGCGCCAGCAAGAAACTCGGCACCTTCATCGGCCTTGGGCAAAGCCTGGAGCATCAGGGCGCGGGCCGGATTGAAACTACGGAATCCGACTGGCAGGCATCGGTTCTCGCGCTGGCGAAATCGGCTCGTCTTATCGTCATGGTGCCCGTTGCGAACCCGGGCACGCTCTGGGAGTTGGAGCAGGTGCTGTCCCTGGGCTACGCACCAAAGACGCTCTTTCTGAACGTTCCGGGCAGCTGGTTTACGTTCGGGCGAAAGGAGTTTGACCAGAAAGAAGACTGGCCGCGTATTCAGTCCGTTTTCGCCGCCCATGGGTACACAATGCCGACATACCGGATGGATGGGCGGATGCTCTATTTCGGGCGCAAGACTGAACCGGTTTTCGAGACCAAACTGAAAATCGACAAGGCCTGGGACCTGGAACGGACCTTGAAAAAGGTCGATGTGGGCAGGCGATCTGCAAACCTGATCGAAGCTTAATTGGCCGATCCGGCGACCGCCTCCTAGTCTGACCTTGGTGGGTTTGAAGAGGAGGCGGATGTGAGATCCTGTATCCTGGCTTTGGCCATGGCCCTGAGCCCGATCGCATGTGGCGACACCAATTCACCCGCGGCGGTGGCTGATTCCGAAGCGCTTTCGCTGGAAGAGTCTGCAGAACTGACCACGCAGCGGCTGCAGGCCCTGGGCGAAGAGTTTGCGGTGGTTGAAGTGGCAGCGCGTGTGCAGGATGCGTTTCTCGTGGCGCCCCACGAGGCCCGTTTGATCATCAGTGCTGCGGATCCGGGCGGCGTCCCGGTTCTGGATGAGACGTTTCTGCTGCGGCCAGACAGGCAAATCGACAGCGCTTTTCTGCAAGCGGAGACGAAGCCGGGCTTCACCATGTCGACATTCTCTCTCGCAGAAGAAGACGCTGCCCGGATCTTGGAGGTTCGCCAGCGCCTGGCGGACTTGAAAGCGGCTGCGCCGGGGCAGAATGAGCTGAACCTCAACGCCTATGTCACGGGGTGTCTCCAGGCAGGTTATGAAACGCCAGATGCGCTCCGGCTGACCTTCTTTCTGCGAATCCGCCCGGAAGAAGATTTCTTCCCGCTTTTCAACGAAATGGAGCTGCCGAACACCGGCCAGGACTTCCAATCGGGGTTTTGGACCCCCTGCGACGAGAAACGTGGCACTTGAGAGTTGAGTCCGCTTGCGGCGCGGCATCACCCTTGCGTGTTTGACGGCAGGGACTGTGAAGGGCTTGCCGCAATGATGCTGATCGACGAAGATACCGGGATGAAACCGGAAACGCCTTGGCATGTTTGGGTGATTGGTGGCCTTGCCGTTCTGTGGAACGCCGGCGGCGCCTGGAACTACGTCGCAACCCAAACCCGCAGCCTGGCCATGGCCGATGAGGTGCGCGCATTTTACGACGCGATGCCGATCTGGGCCGAAGCCGCCTGGGCGATCGCGATCTGGTCATCGGTGGTGGGAAGCGTCCTTCTGCTTTTTCGAAGCAAATATGCGGCGCCAGCATTCCTGACCTCGCTGGTCGCGATGGCGATATCGTTCTTCCACAACATCGTCTTGTCGAATGCGTTGGAGCTGATGCCTGCGGCGGGTTATCTGATCTTTACGGGGCTCATCGTCGTGATTGCTGTGGGACTCTATATTTACGCCCGCTGGCTGGCGAAATGGACTGAGCGTCAGTCCAAGATGTATCTCGACTAGGAGTCGCCGCCGGTCTCCGGCGGCCTGCGGTCGCGTCCGAAATTCACCTTTGCGCTGTCCAGACCTGCATCAATGATCGCCTTGCGAATGCCCCGCGCACGTTCAAACTCGCGGATCAACAGGTCACCATCGCCGTGTCGGATTGCGCGCTGTAGGGCGGCGAGGTCTTCGCTGAACCGGCCGAGGCATTCCAGAACCGCTTCGCGATTGTTCAGAAACACATCGCGCCACATGATCGGGTCCGATGCGGCAATCCGTGTGAAGTCCCGAAAGCCGCCCGCAGAATACTTCACCACCTCGCCCTCATCCACGCTTTCCATATCGTAAGCGGTGGAGACGATGTTGTAGGCAATCAGGTGCGGCAAGTGGGAGGTGATCGCCAGCACGCGGTCATGGCGGGCGGGCGCCATGGTCTCGACGCGAGAGCCAAGGGCCTCCCAAAAGGCTTCCAACTGGCGAACCGCGTCGGTGTAGTCTTCGCTTTGATCGTCGAGGGGACACAGAATCTGCCAGGCGCGCTCGAACAGGCTGGCAAAGCCTGCGCCGGGCCCGGATTGCTCTGTGCCGGCAATGGGGTGGGCAGGTATGATATGGACGCCTTCGGGTGCGGCATCGGCCATGGCCTTGGCGGCTTCCAGCTTTACAGACCCCACATCGGTCAGGATGCAGCCCCGTTTCATGCCAGGCGCTGCGGATGCCGTTGCGTCCCCAAGTCGTCCCACGGGAACGCAGAGGAACACACAGTCTACGCCTTTGGCGGCCGCTTCCGCGGTGTCTAACACATCGCCCAGGTCGAGCGATCTGGCCTCATCGCGCACGCCGGGGTCGGCGTCGTAGAGCCGAACGTTCAGCGCGGTGCCTTTCTCGCGGGCGGCCCGGGCGATGGACCCGCCAATCAGGCCAATGCCGATGACCGCAATCGTGCCAAAGACGGGGGCCGAAGAGGCCATTACTTGGAAAGCTCCTCAAAGGCCGTGATCACCGCGTCATTGGCGGCCGCGCTGCCAATGGAAAGCCGCAGAGTGTGTGGCAGCCCGTAGGGTTCCATCCGCCGAAGGACGATGTTTCGGGCTTTCAGATGATCGTCGGCGGCGATGGCTGCGTCATGGCTGTCGAATCGCACGAGGACGAAGTTGGCCACGCTCGGCACCACGCCATAGCCGAGGCCCGAGAGCGCATCGCGCACCCGTGCCAGTTCGCTTTCATTATGCCCTGCGGACGCGGCCTGGAACTCTGCATCGCGAACCGCCGCTGCGGCTGCCGCCAGGGCGGGCGCATTCACGTTGAACGGGCCACGCACCCTGTTCAGGGCGTCAATGACGCTCGCAGGGCCATAGCACCACCCCACGCGCAGCGCGGCCAGACCGTGAATTTTGGAGAATGTGCGCGTCATCAGAACATTGGGGGCCTGACCGGCAAGTTCGATCCCAGCGGCATAGTCATTCGCGCGCACATATTCAGCATAGGCCGCGTCCAGCACGAGCAACACATCCTCACGTAGGCCGGCATGGAGGCGTTTGATCTCGTCAAACGGGAGATAGGTGCCCGTTGGATTGTTGGGATTGGCGAGGAACACGATGCGGGTTCGGTCCGTTACCCGCTCCAGAAGCGCGTCCACATCTGCGGTGAGATCGGTTTCTGGCGCATTTACGACGGTGGCACCGGCCTGCCGCGCCGCCAGATCGTACACGATGAAACCATGCTCGGTCTTGAGCACCTCATCGCCGGGGGACAGATAGGCCCGGCAGGTGAGCTGCAGGATCTCGTCGCTGCCTGCGCCGATGAAGAGCCGATCGGGATCGAGGCCATGGACCTCACCGATTGCCCGGCGCAGTTCAAACGCGCCGCCATCGGGATAGAGTTCCAGGGATGAGGCCGCGGCGATCATGGCCTCTCGCGCGGTCTCACTGCAGCCGAGCGGGTTTTCATTGCTCGACAGCTTGTGGCCGCCGGGCGCGGCTGGGGCGCCGGCCTGGTAAGGCGTGATCTTGGCGAGGGCTGGAACGGGGCGCGGGCCGGGCATGGGCAAAGTCTCTTCGTGTCGGCCCGCTTTGCTGCGGCGTTGCCGCGTGGAGGTCAAGCCTGTCTGCGGCTAGAATGATCTGGTGAATCCGGCCCGGACGGAAGTTTCCGTGCCCTCCAGCCGGTCAATGGTGGAGTAAAGCTGGCTGACTTCGAGAGACAGGAAGGGCGCGGCGGAAAATACGCGCCAGTCGCGCTTTGAAACCCGTACCAGGCCGCGCACCTCGGTATCCTCGCGCGCCTCCAACTGGACGGGGTCCTCGCCATCGAAAACCTGCGCCGAGACAGATGGCTCAATATAGATCCCGATCGCGCCCGGCACCTCGCGGTACGCGCCTGCGCCAAGCCGGGCGAACCAGAAGCTCTGATTGGCCGCTTCGGCATCATTATAGAAGAGGAGACCGAATATGCGCTCGATCCGCCCTGCCTCGCCGAACCGGCTGATATCGCCATCCAGCGATACGGCAATCGCATCGCGCGCCGTTTCGCCGTCATAGTCGATATTGCGTAGTGTGAGGCGGCCAAACGTACGCAACCGCGGTGTCGGGCTTCGGGCGAGAGACACCTCACCGCCGAAAGCACTAAACTCGGCCTCGCCGCCAAACCAGCGCCGTTGGTAGAGCGCGCGCGTGCGCAGAATGTCATCCCCGCCCAGCAAGAAAGCCGGGCCCGCCAGAAGCGTGACGTCGAGCGTGTTGAAATCATCCTCTTCAAACACTTCGCCCCTGCCAAACCCCTGAATGGAGAGCAATGTGTCCTCACCCATGGGAATGCGGCGCTCAAGACTTGCAAACCCCTCTAATCCGATCCCGGACTGGCGCTCGATCAGGGTCGAGGGATCATCCTCTGTCTCGCCGGGCACAAGGAATTCGCGTGTCGTGTCTGGCGCCACGGTGGCGTCAGCGGTAAACACCCAGCGACGTCGGCGCTGCAGCGCTTCCAATAGATCCTTGGCCCTCTGGACAATGTCGGCGTCGCCCGCCGCGTCTGCGTCGGCCAATGCCTGGCGCGCCGCAAACTCAGCGGCAGCGTCCCGGTTCTCCGTGAAATACATGTCCGCAAGCAGTAATCGGACTTTGTAATCTGTCGGCGTGTCTGAAAGCGCCGATAGCAAGGTTTGTTCGTTTGGCACGGCGCCGGGGTCCGCCTGGGCGGTGTCACCCAACAGTGTCGCAACTGCGCCCACGAATACGTGCTTCCACATTCCATGCTCCCTTTCACCCCCGCGATATGGACACCAGCGCGGCGTGCCCTACAACCCTCGCCCTGATGCCCGATGCCGCTCGCCCCTCGATCGACAGCTTGCAGAAGCTGCTCCTGCCCGCGCCCTTGCCCCTCGATTGTGGCCAGGTGCTCGAGCATGTGGAGGTCGCCTATGAGACGTGGGGTAAGCTGAACGCCGACAAATCCAATGCGATCCTCGTGTGTCATGCGCTGACGGGGGACCAGTTCTGCGCCAGCGAGAACCCCGTGACGGGGCGGCCAGCCTGGTGGCCGCGCATGATCGGGCCGGGCCTGCCGGTAGACACGGATCGCTACTTTGTGATCGCCACCAATGTGCTCGGCGGTTGCATGGGCACAACCGGACCGGCGAGCCCGGCGCCCGATGGTGCGCCCTGGGGCACGCGATTCCCGGTCATCACCATTGCCGACATGGTCCGCGCCCAGCGGGCCCTCGTCGCCGAGCTTGGCATAGAGAGCCTATTTTGCGTGCTGGGCGGGAGCATGGGCGGTATGCAGGTGTTGGAATGGGCGGTGCAGGCGCCCGAAGCCGTGCATAGCGCGATCCCCATTGCCACTTCGGCGCGCCATTCGGCCCAGAACATCGCGTTCTATGAGATTGGCAGGCAGGCCATCATGTCGGACCCGGACTGGCGCGGCGGGGCCTATCTCGCCAACGGGACGCGGCCGGACCGGGGCCTCGCTATTGCGCGCATGGCCGCCCACGTCACATACGTGTCCGAAGGGGCCCTGAAACGGAAATTCGACCGGGGCTTGCAGGACCGAGACACGCAGAGTTTCAGCTTTGATGCCGACTTCCAGGTGGAGAGCTATCTGCGCCACCAGGGCCGCAGCTTCACGGACAGGTTCGACGCAAACTCTTATCTCTATGTGACGCGCGCCATGGATTATTTCGACCTGGCTGCGGCCCATGGCGGGCGCCTGGCCGATGCGTTTGTCGGCTCACCGGTGCGTTTCTGCCTCTTTTCGTTCAGCTCCGACTGGCACTACACCCCCGAGGAGAGCATGGGCATCACGCGCGCCCTTGTGGCGGCAGGGGCCGAGGTGAGCCATATCGAAACCCGAACCGATAAAGGCCATGACGCGTTTTTGCTGGAGGAACCCGGATTTGAGGCGGCCCTTGGGGGCTTTCTCGAAGCGTCTGCGGAGCGCCGCGGCCTGTGAGCGTGCGCGCTGATCATACGGCCATTGCAAGCCGCGTGGCGAAAGGCGCCCGCGTGCTGGATGTCGGGTGTGGGGATGGCCAGCTGCTGGCGCTGTTGCGAGACGTCCGCAGCGTCGATGCAAGGGGGCTTGAACTGGATAGCGCTGATGCCGGCCGGGCCGTCGCCCGGGGTTTGTCTGTGGTTCAGGGGGACGCGGATGCCGATCTCGAAATCTTCCCCGACAACTCGTTCGATGTCGCCATTCTGTCCAAGGCGATTCAACACATGCGGCGGCCTGACCATGTCATGGCCGAACTGACACGGCTCGCGCCGCGCGTGATCGTATCATTCCGCAATTATGGCCATTGGCCGCGACGCCTTTTCCTGCTGGCCAATGGGCGTATGCCATCGAAACAGTCCTGGTATAGCGAAAGTGTCCTGCACCCGTGCACCGTTTCGGACATGCTCGACCTTGCGGCGCATACGGGGCTTGTTCCTGTGGCGGCGGCATCGGTGTCTGGCGAACGCATCAGCTCTTTTCGGCAGGGCGGCTTTGGCCGTCTGAACTGGGCGGCCGACGATGTGATCGCAGAGTTTGCGCGGTCCTGACGCAGGGCAATCGCCCGCATGGAAGGAGTGTCCCCGAAGGCGTAGCGACGCCCACGTATGTCGCGGAGGTCTGAGATGGCCAAAACCACTCCAGTGCGCGCCGGCTTGCGCGGCAAATGCTTTAATTGCGGCGAGGGAAGCGTTTTCGATGGCTACCTGAAGCTGCGCAGCACGTGTGCCGTGTGCGGGCAGGATTTCGGCAAGGGTGACACCGCCGACGGACCCGCATTCTTTGTGATGTTTGCAGCGCTGATCCTGTTTGCACCGCTCTTTTTCTTCTTGCCGCTGCTGGACTGGCCAATGTGGGCCCTTGTGCTCGGCTTTCTGGTGCTCTCGGCTCTCACGCTCGGATTTATCATGTGGGCCCTGCGCCCCTTCAAGGCCGTGCTCTTGAACCTTCAACTGGCCAATCGTGCCGAGGAAGCCGCGTTCGAGGACTGAGTCAGTCCTTGTGGTACGGGGTCCCTGCCAGAAGCGTGGCCGCGCGATAAAGCTGTTCTGCCAGCATGACGCGCACCAGTTTGTGGGGCCAGGTCTGGGGCCCAAACCCCAGCTTCAGCTGCGCGGCCTTATGCGCGCGCGCGCCATGGCCTTCCGCGCCACCGATGAGGAAGCATAGGTCGCCAAGGCCGTCATCGCGTTGACGCTCAATCAGTCTGGCCAGGTCGCGCGACGGGCTTTGCTGGCCGCGCTCATCGAGTAAAACGATGCGAGCCCCTTGCGGCACGCGCGCAAGCAGTCGCTCGGCTTCCGCGTCCATACCCCCGCCCGATGCCACTTCGTGTTCGAGGACGTCTCGAATGCCAAGACCACGACCTGTCTTCTGGAGACGACCGAGATAATCGTCCACCATTTCACGTTCAGGCCCTTTGCGGACCTGCCCGACAGCAAGGATGTGAAGTTTCATGGGGTGACGGCGCGCCTAGTGGCGCAGATGGCCCTGGCCTGCCGGTCCGGCCCAGATCCGCTCCAGATCATAGAACTCGCGCACTTCGGGGCGGAACAGGTGAACAATCAGGTCGCCGGTATCAATCAGAACCCAGTCAGCACTTGGCAGACCTTCGACCCGGGCGCGTTGGCCGCCAAGCTCCTTGATCTTGCGCTGAACGTGTTCTGCAAGGGCAGCCACGTGCCGGGCCGATCGGCCTGACGCGATGATCATATGGTCTGCGATGGTGGATTTGCCTGCGAGGTCCAGGATCAGGACGTCTTCGGCTTTGTCATCCTCGAGGCTGGTGAGAACCGCATCGCGGATGGTGTCGGCTTCGAGGGCGGCGCCTGCTGCGCCGGGCTCACGCTGTGTGTTTGCAGTCAGGGGTCTCGAGTCCTTTTTCCGTTTCCCTGCGCACAGCCCATACCATGCGTCGCGGGCCACTGCCAGTCGCTTACAAAGGATTAACGCCGGAAAGGATTGCGGCGCGCTGCCTTTCTGCGCAGGGCAGTGGAGGAAACCGGCTCCAGCGGGGCATTGAGATAGACCCAGGCGGGCGCGGGCGACAGGGCAAGCGCCCGCCCGGCCTGCGCGGAATGTCGGCCCTGCGCGAATCGCGTCGCAAATTTTGACAGGCCGGCTTTTGGGCTGGCCCCGGGCCTTGCGACAACGGCGATGGGCAGGCGCTGGGCGATTTCATCCCAACGGCCCCAACGGTGGAAGTTCGCGAGATTGTCGGCGCCCATGATCCAGACAAGCTGCGCACTTTTCAGGCGCGGCAGGAGCCGGTCGAGCAGGTCGCTGGTGTAGCGCACACCAAGGTCGCGCTCGATTCCCGTCACGCGCATCGCAGGGTGGGTTGCCACTCGCTTGGCAGACGCCACGCGCGCTTCAAACACGCCATGGTTTTCCTTCAGGGGATTTCCGCCCGCCACAAGCCACCAGACACAATCGAGTTGAAGCCGGCGCAGCGCGGTTTCGGCCACGTGGTAGTGTCCGCTATGGGCCGGATTGAAGCTGCCGCCGAACAATCCGATGCGAAGCCCCTTGTGAGGGCCTGGCAAAGGCGGGAGCGTCATTGTTTCAGCGCCTGGTATGCTCAAGGACGGGTCTGCCCGCTGCCGCGCACGACATATTTGAAGATTGTGAGTTGCTCCGCGCCCACAGGGCCGCGTGCATGAATGCGCCCCGTGGCAATTCCAATCTCAGCGCCCATGCCGAATTGGCCCCCATCGGCAAACTGGGTCGAAGCATTGTGCATGACAATCCCGGCATCGACTTGCGCCAGAAAACGCTCTGCAGCGTCCTGATCTTCGGTCAGGATCGCCTCGGTATGCTGGGTGCCATAGGCGTCGATATGAGCCTGGGCAGCGTCCTGATCTTCCACGATGCGCACCGAAAGGATTGGCGCGAGATACTCCGTACGCCAGTCTTCCTGCGTTGCTGGTGATGTTTGCAGACCGGCGGCGCCGAGTATGGCAGCGCCATCAGCCTCCATGCGCAGCTCACATCCCGCATCGGCCAGAGGCTTCAGCAGTGAAACCAGATCGCCGGTCAGCGCAGCGTCCACCAAAACAGTTTCAACGGCCCCGCAGATGCCGGGCCGGCGCATCTTTGCATTGAGAAGGATGTCCGCGGCCTTCTGGATGTCCGCTTTGGCGTGAACATAGATGTGGCAGAGACCCTCCAGGTGTCCGATCACCGGAATGCGGGCTTCGTCATGGACCCGCTGGATCAGGCTTTTGCCGCCCCGGGGGACGACAACATCCATCTGGCCATTGAGGCCAGAGAGCATATGACCGACGGCGGCCCGATCTCGCGTCGAGACCAGTTGCACGGCATCTTCCGGCAGGCCAGATCGCCCGAGTCCTGCACGCATGGCGTGGGCAATCGCGCGGGACGAGTTCAGGCTTTCTGATCCACAGCGTAGGATCGCGGCATTGCCGGAGCGCACGCAAAGTGCGCCAGCATCTGCTGTCACGTTGGGGCGACTCTCATATATGATGCCGATTACGCCGAGGGGGCAGGCCACACGGGCAATGTCCAATCCGTTGGGCTGGGTCCAGCGCGCCAGTTCCCGCCCCACGGGGTCCGGCAAGTCCGCAACGGCGCGCAATCCGTCTGCGATCCCATCGATCCGGTTCGCGTCCAGGGTCAATCGATCCATCAGAGCGTCGCTGAGGCCCTTGTCGCGGCCTGCCATCAGGTCGTTCGAGTTGGCATCCAATATCACGTCGCGTGCGGCGATGATTTCATCTGCCATCGCGTGCAAGGCTGCGGTTCTGGCGTCTGCCGTGAGCAGGGCCATGGCAGCGGACGCGGCACGGGCGCGCGCGCCCATGTCCAGCATAGTGGCGGCGAGGTCGGCGT
>JBCBGZ010000014.1:0-53971 GCA_038526245.1 Pseudomonadota bacterium | reverse complement strand
CGCTCAGCAAGCGCTGACCGAGTATCTGTCGGTCAATGGGTATGTTCGCGTCTCCACCGTTCGAGAGCGCGGTGAGTATGCCGTTCGCGGTGGTATTCTCGACATTTTCGCACCCACATCTGCCGAACCCCTGCGCCTCGACTTCTTCGGAGACTTCCTTGAAGGGCTTCGCAGCTTCGATGCTGAGACTCAGCGCTCCACGGCGCAGTTGCAGGGCGCCGCTTTTGCCCCGGTCAGCGAGATTTTGTTCAATGATGACGTGCTGAGCCGATTCCGCGAACGCTATCTTGAACAGTTTGGCCCGCCTTCGGGTGATCCAATGTACGAAGCGGCACGGGCTTCTATCCGCCGGCAAGGCGTTGAAAACTGGCTTCCGCTCTTCCACGACCACTTGGAAACGATCTTCGATTATCTCTCGGACTCAACTTTCGTTGGTCTTGGGCACCTCGCAAGTGAGTCTGCCCATGAGCGGCTTTCGCAGGCCCAAGACTATTATGATGCCAGAGTCGAGGCCGCTGGGGATGCCCGTAGCGGACGCATTCTAAGCCCAAAGTCGCTCTATCTGGATGCAGGCGAATTGGGCGACAGGCTTTCTGGCGGACGCGTCGCGCGGTTTACGTCCGGCGATGCCACGGCAGCACAGTCTAACCTTGGCGGGGTGGCTGGCAGGGACTTTGCCCCTGAGCGCTCCAAGTTGGACGAAAATGTTTTTGAGGCCGCAGGCGCTCACGCGAAAGCACTTCGGGCAGAAGGAAAGGAAGTCGTCCTTGCTGCCTGGTCGGATGGTTCTGCCGAACGATTGCTGAACGTCTTTGAGGATCATGGCCTACCAGATCTCGATCGCGCCTACTCGCTTCCCGCAGCACGTTCAGCCGGAATGGCCGTCAGCGAACTCGCCATTGAATCCGGTTTCACGCTTGGCGATACGGCATTTATTGCTGAGCCGGACATTCTAGGCGATCGTCTCGCCGCGCCCCGGCGCAAGCGTAAGGCTGCTAACTTCATCGCCGAGGCAGCCGCGTTGTCCGTCGGTGATCTTGTTGTGCATGTTGACCATGGGGTCGCGCGGTATTCGGGGCTCAAAACTCTGGACCTCACAGGCGCCCCCCATGATTGCCTCGAGCTGGAATATGCCGGCGGCGACCGCGTTTTTCTTCCCGTCGAGAATATTGATCTGATCAGCCGCTTCGGCAGTGAAGACGCTGCAGGGGCAATCGACAAATTGGGCGGGGCGGGTTGGCAAGCGCGTAAGGCTAAAGCCAAGAAACGTATTCTCGAAATGGCGGCAGAGCTCATGGAGGTCGCTGCCCAGCGTATGCTGCGAAAAGGCGAAGTCGCCGATGCTGGTGAAGGTATCTATGAGGAGTTTGCTGCGCGGTTCCCCTATGCCGAAACCGATGATCAGCTCCACGCAATTGAAGACGTGCTTGGAGATCTCGGTTCCGGACGTCCCATGGACCGTCTCGTGTGCGGAGATGTCGGCTTTGGCAAGACGGAAGTCGCGCTGCGTGGGGCCTTCGTTGCCGCTATGACCGGGATGCAAGTGGCGATTATCGCGCCGACCACTATCCTCGCGCGCCAGCACTTCAATACGTTTTCAGAACGGCTGAGTGGCTGGCCGCTCGAAGTACGCCAGCTTTCCCGGCTCGTGACACCAAAGGAAGCGTCTGAAACGCGCGTTGGCGTCAAATCTGGAACTGTGAATGTTGTCGTCGGCACCCATGCTCTGCTCGCCAAGTCAATCGAGTTCAATAATCTTGGCTTGCTGATTGTCGACGAAGAGCAACGCTTCGGGGTCAAGCACAAGGAGCGCCTGAAGGAGCTTCGCGCAGACGTCCATGTGCTCACGCTTTCCGCAACACCGATCCCGAGAACGTTGCAAATGGCGCTTACGGGCATTCGGGATCTTTCGATCATTGCGACCCCGCCCGTCGACAGGCTTTCTGTACGCACTTACGTCACCGAATTCGATACCGTTACGATCCGAGAAGCTCTGCTTCGAGAGAAGTATCGGGGCGGGCAAGCGTTTTTCGTAGCCCCCAGGATCAAAGACCTCGCCCAACTTGAAGACTTCCTGAAAGAGAACGTGCCTGAGGTGAGTTTCGTTGTGGCCCATGGCCAAATGGGAGCCGGTGAGCTCGATGACATCATGACCGCGTTTTATGAAGGCGAGTATGATGTCTTGCTGTCCACAACGATTGTTGAGAGCGGCTTGGATATCCCGCGCGCGAACACCTTGATTATACACCGGGCAGATCGCTTTGGTCTCGCTCAGCTTTATCAATTGCGCGGGCGCGTCGGCCGCTCGAAACTGCGGGCATACGCCTATTTCACGACACCGCGCGATCAGGTGATGACCGAAACAGCCGATAAACGTCTGCGCGTTCTTCAATCGCTCGACAGTCTTGGGGCCGGGTTCCAATTGGCCAGCCATGATCTGGACATGCGCGGCTCTGGCAACTTGCTCGGAGACCAACAGTCAGGTCACGTGAAAGAAGTAGGGGTCGAACTCTACCAGCAGATGCTGGAAGATGCGGTCGCAGCGCTCCAGGCCGGTCAGGGCAAGGAGGTTGAGACCTTCGCCGACGAGTGGTCTCCAACCATCAATCTCGGCCTCGCTGTTTTGATACCAGAAGACTATGTGGACGATCTGGCAGTGCGGATGTCGCTGTATCGTCGCCTGGCAGACATCGACACCCATGATGGACGTGAAGCGTTTGCGGCGGAACTCATCGACAGGTTCGGCCCTCTACCGGAGCCGACACGCCAGCTTCTGGATGTAGCGGCAATCAAGGCACGGTGTAAGGCTTTGGGGATACAGAAAGTCGACGCCGGTCCAAAGGGTGCTGTATTCTCGTTCCGCAACGACACCGAGATCGATCCTGCAATGCTGATGCGCGTCGTCCAGGCCCGGCCGTCTCAGCTCAAATTGAGACCTGACAGCAAACTGGTGCTGACCGCTGGCGCCGGCAGCCCTTCCCAGCGTATTAGCGCCCTTCACAGACTTTTGGACGAATTGGCTGAAGCGCTTCCGAAGGACTAGGCCGCCAAGGATCGCGAGTAAGGGCCGCTTTGCGCTGACTGGAGCAGGCCTTCAGGTGTAAAGCTGCCTCGGCGTTCAACGGCGCGCCAGACAATTCGATTGGCAAGACCGCTATTGACGCCCTCCAGTTGCGCAATGACTTGTAGCAGGCGCGATGCCAACTGGGCAGCGCCTGCGTAAGGGGTGTCGCGCAGCACAGCGATAAAGCTGGTTTGATCAATTCGCGACAACAGATCCGTCTCCCGGAGGTTCGCTACAATGGTACGCGATACCGCCAACATCTCATCGCTGGACAACACACCGTCCCGGCATCGCAGGTTCAAAAGGGTCAAAGGCGTTTCGTACTGAGCACAGGCTTCCATCTGCCGGGGCAAATGCGCCTTCAGGAAGGCTTCCGAGTACAATCCAGTCAGTGGATCATGGGAAGTTGCGCCAAGACGCACTTTGGGTAGCTGCGTGCGCAGGGGAACGGATTTGGCCCGCTGAGCAATAAACTCATAGGCCGTTTCGCCATCTTCATCGAGGCTGATGCAGCCATCAAAGCCATGCTCTGCGCCGGACCCAATGATAAAAACGGGTAAGTCGCCGCGCCCCTGGACGAGCTGTTCAATATCGGAGTTTGAGCGGGACGGGTCCAAAAGCAGGAGCCGGAATGGCTCGGCATCAAGATGCATTCTTGCCGTTTGCGCCGTCATCGCGGCGAAGACCTGAACGCCCCGCGCCGCCAAACCCTTTGAGAGTGGGAGAAAGCGTGTCCCGATCGGGCCGACATAAAGCACCTTTGGCGAAGACGTGTCTTTCGCCTGACCTTCAAAATAGAGAGGGTTGCCGAAGGCTTGTTCCGTCTCGCGGCGCAATTGGCGTTCGTTTTCCCGCAATTGGCTGCGCCGACGAAGGTCCAGGCGCGCCGGAAGGCTCGCTAACTGGTCGAGGCCGGCAATGTGGATGTGTTGGCTGTTGGGTGGAATGGGGTGCGAGAGCGCTCCGAAGAGAATGACCGGACGGTTCAGCTCCCCAGCTGCGCTAAACCCCAATTGATCGAGTTGTGCGGGGGACACGCTGGCAAGATCAATCAGAATCGGAACGCTGGTGCGAAACTCGATTGGCGCATCTGCAACAACCGGGCGGAATCCCGCCGCCGCAAGCGCGGTCAAAAGTTCAGGATGCCGATTGCCGTTGAATACGACTTCGATTTGAGGGTCTTGAAACGACAGCTGGAACAAGGCGCCACCTAATTTCTTACGCAAGGACAGTCTTCCATCTGCCGCGTGCAGTCTTAATGTCGCGTTTCAAAATCGACGGATGGAGGATGGATATGGCCAGCGGACCGCTAAACGGTGTGAAAATTGTCGAGTTTGCAGGGATCGGGCCGGGACCGTTCTGCGGCATGCTTCTATCAGACCTTGGTGCGGATGTTGTGCGAATCGATCGTGCGGGTCGCAGCGCGCCTTCGAACCCCAAGGATGTGACTGGGCGGGGGCGCCGTTCCATAGCGCTGAATCTCAAAGCGCCTGAAGACATCGAATTGGCTCTTGGCTTGATCGAAAAGGCCGATGGCCTGATCGAGGGGTTTCGTCCCGGCGTCATGGAACGATTGGGCCTGGGGCCAGATGTAGCAATGGCGCGTAATCCGAAGCTTGTTTACGGGCGAATGACGGGCTGGGGGCAGCATGGAACTTTGGCACACGCGGCCGGTCATGATCTGAACTACATCGCTCTGACCGGCGCGCTCGGTGCTATGGGTAGGAAAGGGGAGCGACCCTATCCGCCGCTAAATCTAATCGGGGACTATGGCGGCGGCGCTCTCTATCTCGCATTCGGGCTCTGTGCGGGGATTATTCACGCTCGATCATCGGGTGAAGGACAGGTTATCGATTGCGCAATGACTGACGGGGCTGCGTCTCTGTCGGCAATGTTCTATGGCATGCGCGCTTCGGGCATTTGGAGTGACAAACGCGAAGACAATCTGCTCGATGGCGGGGCGCATTTCTACGACACCTACGAATGCTCAGACGGGAAATTTGTGTCGATCGGTTCTATTGAACCTCAATTCTATGCCCTGCTTCTGGAGAAAGCGGAGCTGACTGATCCAGGTTTTCAGGCTCAGATGGATCGATCCAAATGGCCTGAGCTCAAGCAGAAGCTTGCCGACGTTATCGCTACAAAAACGCGCGAAGAATGGTGCGAAATCATGGAGGGAACCGACATCTGTTTTGCGCCGGTACTCTCGCTCGCCGAAGCCCCAGCCCATCCACACAATCAGGCGCGGGGGACATTCGTGGAGTATGAAGGGGTTGTCCAACCCGCCCCGGCACCACGCTTCTCAAAGACACCAGGTGAAATTCGGGGGGCTGCCCCCGGAACCGATGAACATCGCGAGCAAGTCCTGTCGGAATGGGGTCTCGGCTAGATATGGCAAGTCTGCCGGGCACGACAGGGCGCAGACGCATTTACCTGATGCGCCACGGATTTGTGGATTACACGTCAAAAAAGGTGGTCGAGAGTCAGGATCCGTCACAGGCCTATCTCACACCTGAAGGGCGTGATGAAGCACGCGCGGCGGGTCTTGCACTGAGCGAGGTTCACTTCGACCTTGCACTCTGCTCTGGGTTACACCGCACCCGAGAGACCGCTGAAATTGTTCTGTCTCACCATCCATATGATCTAGCATTGGAAGATGAGCCGCGGTTTTCAGAATTGAAATCAGGCCAATACATTAATTTCGAGAGTGCCGAGCAGTTGGCCGCAACGATGACGTTTCAATTCGAATGCGCGGGCGAGCCAGGCGCGACATTTCTTGAGGGCGGAGAAGCCTTTGCAGATGCCATGGTGCGCATAGAAGACGGCATCCGCAGCCTTTTGGCGCGACCTGATTGGCACACGGCCCTGATCGTCGCCCATGAAGTTGTTAATCGTTTGCTTCTGGCGTGGACCATCAAGGCGCCGCTTGGCTCCAGTGCTGGATTCGAACAGGACACTGGCTGCATAAACATACTGGACTTCGACCTAGTGCCGAATCAGGATGGCGCTGTGGAAATTGAGCGGGGGTTGATTAAGGCGATCAATCTAACACCCGCCAATTTTCTGAAGAATGGAATGAATCAGCGCTCCCTGGAAGCGATATTCACCCGGGCATCTGACTGATCATTCACCTAAACGCCCCATGAACCTGAACGCATGTTCAGATAGCCTATCTTGCGGTCGTTTTATGAACGATTTTTCTGTTTTCCAATCGCCCGCTGTTCATGTTGATTCAGCTAGAAAGGACCTGTCGGCAAGAGACGAGTGGAGTTTCCAAGACGCCTCGAACCGACGTCCTTCTTGCTTACCTTAGGCCGCCCCATCGGGCGGCCTTTCTTTTCGCGGCTCACTCTGCGGGAAGAGGCGCTGTTGCGGTTTCCACCCAGTTTCGGAAGTCGTCGAGTGCCCGGCCCGCCATCGCTTTCTTGCGGAGTCGGCCTTTCTCTTTACCTTTTACTCGCCGGCCCTCGCTGTCCAGCTTGGGCGTTTGGATATCGGGAAAGAGGCCAAAGTTCACATTCATAGGCTGGAACGTTTTCGCGCCGGAGACATGTCCGCCCGTAATGTGGGCTGCCAGCGCGCCGTGGGCGGTGGTTTTCGGCGGCAAGTCAAGGGTGAAGCCAAGCCGTTCTGATGCCGCCAATCGACCAGTGAGAAGGCCTATGGCAGCGCTTTCGACATAGCCCTCAACTCCGGTGATCTGCCCCGCGAATCTCAGGCGAGGAAGGGACTTCAAGCAAAGTCTGTCATCGAGGAGTTTCGGTGAGTTCAGGAATGTATTGCGATGGATGCCTCCAAGGCGGGCAAAGGTTGCCGCCTCGAGTCCCGGGATCATTCTGAATACATCAGATTGGGCGCCGTACTTCAGCTTTGTCTGGAACCCGACCATATTCCAGAGCGTACCAAGCGCATTGTCCTGGCGCAGCTGCACCACGGCATGCGGGCGGTCATCTGGTTGATGCGGGTTGGTCAAACCCACAGGTTTCAAGGGACCAAAACGAAGAGTTTCGCGGCCGCGTTCGGCCATGACTTCGATGGGCAGACATCCTTCGAAGTAGGGCGTGTCTTTTTCCCAAGCCTTGAATTCCGTTTTGGGGGCGTCGAGCAGCGCATCAATAAAGGCGTTGTACTGCGCTTCACTGAGAGCACAGTTGATGTAAGCCGCCGTATCACCGCCTGGCCCAGGTTTGTCATAACGCGACTGGCGCCAAGCTTTATCCATATCAATGGAATCGAAGTTCACGATGGGTGCAATGGCGTCGAAAAAGGCGAGGTCGTCCTCATCGGTGTGCGACTGAATAGCTTCTGCAAGGGACGTCGACGTCAGAGGGCCCGTCGCGACAATCACACTATCCCAATCGCCCGGCGGAACGCCCGTGACCTCTTCCCTGACGATTGTAACGTGTGGGTGTGCCATCAGCGTAGCTGTGACATCGGCGGCAAACCCATCACGATCTACCGCCAGTGCACTGCCGGCCGGCA
This sequence comes from Pseudomonadota bacterium, assembly GCA_038526245.1. Taxonomy (GTDB): domain Bacteria; phylum Pseudomonadota; class Alphaproteobacteria; order Caulobacterales; family Hyphomonadaceae; genus UBA5336. Next base: position 46,425 of record JBCBGZ010000014.1, on the reverse strand, counting down.
CCTGATGCTTGCCAGCCAGCTCCATAATCAGGCTTCCAGCAATCCGCATTTCCTCATGCAGAACACCGACAGCATTGGCTTCGTGATCGTCAGACCGGAAGGAATTCGAACACACCAGTTCGGCAAGGTCATCGGTCTGGTGGGCCTCCGTGCCACGTAGACCGCGCATTTCATGGAGAATCACAGGAACCCCCATTTGCGCAATTTGCCACGCCGCTTCGCTGCCGGCCATTCCGCCGCCAATGATATGAATAGGTGAATGTGTCATCGCGCGGACATGCTTTGGCCTGTCGGGTGGGTCAAGCCTCCCCTTGCCGTTACCCTGCAAGGCCTTAGGTGGCGAGCTTGGATAAAGGCGAGATGGCAAATGACTTTGACTGCCCTGACCTCTGAATTGCGAGGGGTTTTGAGTTCACACTCAGAAGGTCGCACACTCGCTTACCTATTCGGAGTTCTCGCTGGCGCCACGAGCCTCCTGCCAAACGCAACGTTGGCCACTCTCGGCTTTATAGGATTTGCTTGTCTGACGGCACACGCCTTTGTTTCTGACGTGCCCACCAGCGAGACACTGCGCCGCGCTACGGGAGCAACTCCACGCCTCTTGGCATCCCTCGGCCTGGTTTCGGCCATCCTGTTTTTTTTGGCAGTGATGACACTACTGGCATCCGGTCTTGCGGCGTTTGCCATCATGTCTGGCTCTGGGTTTGACTTCGATGCCGCGAGCGCAAACCCGGAAGCCTATGACGAGGAATTGGCGAAATACCAGGAAACCCCGGGGTGGCAGCTTGCCATGGCTGTTTTTCTTGTCGCCCTGCTGCTCTTTCTTGGCGCAGTTGCGCGGGCTCTGCCGTTTGCGGCGGCCAGTATCATAGAAGGGCGTATCGTTGCCCTTGAGGCGTTCAACTGGACCCGCAAGCAAGGCGCAAGACTTCTCATTGCATTGGCAATTTTGACAGGACCCGCGATCGGACTGGCGGCCTGGGCCCGTTTTTCCTTGTCTGCGGGGATAGGGGCATTTGTTCAAGCTTTGGCAGTAACTCTTGGCTTGATCGCATGGATTGCGTTGTCAGCGGCAAGCTATCGGTTGCTACGCCGCGGCGAGCATGAATTTTCTCCGACAGATTAGGTATTCGGTTACATCCTTTTGCAATCGTGGGGCTAGGAGTGGAGTCCCCCATGGCTGTTAAGGCAAAATCCGTTGAGACCCTTGAAGGGGAGAGCCTTCGGGAACCTTTCGACCAGTTTGAAGCTGATCATATGCCGCGCGCCTCCTTGTCCCTTCCAGAGAAGGTCGAGTCGCCAGTTCACGAGATGCAGGCGGGGTTGGTCGCAGAGTTTACCCTCGATAGGCCAGCGCTGTCGCGGCGCGAGGTCTATGGCTCTGTTATTGTCTTCTGCTTCGCCGTGTGGTGGGCGCTTTACATGTTTGCGACGACATTGATCTAGGCTTTGAGCGCTCGTCCGGTGCGTCGTTGATTTTAACAGTCAATACAAAAATCTAGGCGCTTAAGACGCGGTCGCAGTGTATTCAGGCTTTTATGCTTGTTGTTCTAACCACGCTCCGAGACGGGACGGCGGTGGCTTGGCCGCTTGTGACTATTGCGCTTGCCTGCTTTCTGGTCGTGCTCAGCGTCATTGATATTCGAACGTACCGATTGCCGGACGTTTTGACTCTTCCAATGATCAGCGCCGGGATTTTCTTGCACGCTTCCGCAGGCGGCGTAGGCGCTGCAGCGAATTCACTCGCCGGGGCAGTGGTCGGGTATGCGATCATTTGGGGATTGGCATCCTATTGGCGCGCGCGATTCAAACAGGACGGTATCGGCATGGGAGACGCGAAACTACTCGCGGCGGGCGGTGCGTGGTGTGGTCCCTTTCTGCTGCCTGTAATCCTGTTGCTATCTTCAGGTCTGGGGCTCGTATTTGCCGCGGGAATTTGGCTGTTCGGAAAACCGGCAGACCGAAATATCCGCACCACACGAATACCCTTTGGACCATTCTTGTCCGTCGGTATCTTCTCGGCCTGGTGGCTTGTGCCGTCTTTCGCTTGAGCGTGATCTGATTGCTGGATAATCAGCCTGATCATGTTTCTCACGACAAGATGAGGTCGCGCCATGTCAGACTACAGCGAGTTGCGCATCAAGGCGCAAAGAACTGCGATGTTCGAAACCCCTGTAGTCGTCGCCAAATTTGAACAGGCTGGCACGCTGCTCGATGACTTGAAGATAAAAATAATGGACCGGATGGCCGAAGACCCAGACGGACTGCAGCGCTCCAATGTGAATGGATGGCACTCGGACACGCAGATGGTGGAGTGGGGCGGTCCAGCAGCCAAGCTACTTTCGGACAAGGCCATCTCGATGGCAAAGCGGCTTTCCGCCTTTTCCAACGCCAGCCATGAAGACTTCAGCTGGTGGTGTCAGATGTGGGCCAACGTGTCCGGTCCAGGGGCGTCCAATCACATTCATATCCACCCAGGAAACCTCTGGTCCGCAGTCTTGTACATCGACATGGGAGGGGAGGGCATGCAGGGCGACGACATTGGGGAAAGTGAAGGACGTTTCTACTTTGAAGATCCGCGTTTCCCGGTCGCCTATATGCACAATACGCGATTTCGATTCGTCGGCGCGAACGGCCAACCCGACAGTGTCCATCCAGAGTTGCGAACCCAGCGCGGCGATTTCGTCATGTTCCCAGCCTGGCTTCGCCATGGCGTGCGCCCCTACAAGGGCAGCCGCAAAAGAATTTCAATCGCTTTGAATGTCGACGCAACGCCATTATGACGCCATCCGAATGCTTTGGGCAAAGCTACAGAAAACACTGATACGCTGATTTGAATATTGTCGACTCTAGTCTGAATACCGAGTCAAATCTGTTTCTTTGTCGAAACAAAACTTTGTCAGCGAACTGCGGCTACATTGCAACAAACCGCCCAAGAAACACAAAAAAAACGCTGAATAATCAACGGCGTGCGCCCAATGAGGCCGAACTGCATCCAAGTACCGATTGTAATATGCCTGTCATGTCGCTGTGCGATAGCGGCACGAGCGCTGCCTGAGGTGGACGCTTTTTCCTAGTTCCGTTGAGCCTGTATGAGGGGGCTTTTACACATGATGAAATCCAAAACGTTGCGCTATGCGCTTATGGCCGGCGCTGCTGCGTTTGTGCTCGGTGCATGTTCAGACACAGACATTTCTTCGCCCGGTACGCCAGTCGTAACGCCTCCGGCCAACCCTGCACCACCACCTCCGCCACCTCCTCCGACCGCCACAGCGATCGTGGAAGTTCCGGACAGCTATGCTGCAACGGTCGCAGCCCGCAACGAATTGTCCATCGTCAACATCGACACTGACGACGGCAACTTTGCCGAAGTCGTTGCCATCCAAGGCCCAGTTGTGGCCGACCTCACGCTCATCGCTGGCGTGCCTTACTACGTCGACAGCACCGTGTTCATCGGTCAGGACGCCGGCACCGGCGCAACCGAGGGCACTGGCATCACGCTGACCATCGATCCAGGCGCAACCATTTACGGCAACGGCCCGACCGCTGGTGTTGTTGTAAACCGCGGAAGCGACATCGACGCGGACGGCAATGCCGCCAACCCAATCGTGTTCACCTCATTCAACGAACTGCAGCGCGAAAATGGCGCTCTGCCAGCAGACAGCGAAGCAGACGCCGAGTGGCTCGGTCTGGTGATCAACGGCTTCGCACCAATCAACAACTGTAACGACAGCACGGCAACGCCGGGCGCAGCTGACTGTCAGGACGACGGTGAAGCTGCTTCCGGTCTTTACGGTGGCGGCGATGCAGCCGACAATTCAGGAACACTGAACTACGTCCGCGTTGAATTCGCGGGTGTGTTCTACACCGAAGAAGACCAGTCCAACGGCATTGCATTCCAGGGCGTTGGTAACGGCACCGATGTGAGCTGGATCCAAGTCCACAACAACGGTGACGATGGCGTCGAGTTCTTCGGTGGCACCGTGAACGCGCAGAATGTTGCAATCACCGGCGCAGCCGATGACGCCATTGACTGGACAGACGGCTGGACGGGCTCTTTGCAGCGCGCAGTTGTCACGCAGCGTACCGGCGACGGCGACTACGCAATCGAGGGCGACAACCGTTCGCGGTCGGCTTCTGACCGCACGCCACGCTCCAACCCGACCGTCACCAACTTCACCTTTGTTGGTAATGGTGACGAGCGCGCGATCCGCCTTCGTGAAGGCACCGCGGGCAATGTTGTGAACGGCATCGTGACCAACTGGACGGCAGCCCTCCGCGTCGCTGATCCAGAGACCTTCGAGAACATGACGACGGCTCAGCCCGACGGCGCTTCGCTCGATATCGAGTCCCTGATCACGAACACTGGAAGCCTGACAGCAAACACCACGCTGGACGACAATGGCACGCCGGACGACACGACCGACGACACCGTCTTTGACGCAACCCAGATCATCCCGTTCCTCGTCAACGTGACGACGGAAGAAGATGAAGTTGCCGTTCCTGGCTTCCAACTGGTTCCAGGCCTGGCAACGGGTAACGCCCAAAAGGTCGACGCCAATGGCGAGTTGGTTTTCGTCATCACGGACGCTGGTACGTCAACGGCAATGGTCGGCGACGAGGTCAATGAGACCGAGCTTGCAACACTGACCGCCAATGACAACGCTCTCGGCGTGGGTGCGAGCCCTGTCACAGCGACAGCCACATTGGGCACACAGGTCTTCCCAATCGCGGACCTCGGACGTGCTGAGTTGGAAGACAACAACTACATCGGCGCCTTTGGTCCCGATGAGACGGTTGACAGCAACTGGGCAGCAGGCTGGACGCGTCCAGGTTCGCTCTTCGAAGGTGCTACAAACCCAACCGGCGTTTGCCCAACCAGCACCAACATCACGCTGGGCGGTACGCTTGGTGGTGAACAGGTCTGCATCCTCTCCGGTGTCATCACCGAAGACCTCACCCTCAACACCGGTGTCATCTACCGTCTCAGCGGCCTCGTGTCCGTTGGACAGGACGGTGGCAGCGCAGCGACCAACGCGACGGGAACGGCCCAGGCCAACCTGACCATCCCAGCTGGCGTGACCCTGTTCGGCAACTCACCTTCCGACGGCCTTGTTGTCACGCGTGGATCGACCATCGACGCGACTGGCACAGCGGCGGAGCCTATCGTGTTCACGTCCGGTGCAGCGGTTGCTGGCGGCGCTGACTATGTGAACGACACCGCCCAGTGGCTGGGTCTGTCGCTCAACGGTAAGGCCCCTCTGAACCGTTGTAACGACGCGATGCTGACCCCCGGCACCGAGGGCTGTGAGCGTAACGGTGAAGGTGGTTCCGGTCTCTATGGCGGTGGAATTGGCGATGATGGCAGCGGCACGCTGCGTTACGTCCGCGTCGAATTTGCCGGTATTTTCATCAACGAAGAAGACCAGTCCAACGGCATCCAGTTCAACGGAACCGGTTCCGGCACGGACGTCTCCTTCGTCCAGGTCCACAACAATGGCGACGATGGCATCGAGTTCTTCGGTGGCACCACGGACATCCGCTACGCTGTTGTGACCGGTGCACGTGATGACAGTGTCGATTGGACCGATGGCTGGCAGGGCGATGCCCAGTTCCTGATCATCGAGCACTTCGACGGTGACTATGCGTTCGAAGGCGACAACCGTTCCGAAAGCGCGCCTAACCAGGCTCCGATCTCGACCCCGGACATCGCGAACTTTACGATTGTTAGCGCTCTGGAGGGCCGGGGTGCTCGCCTGCGTGAAGGTTCGCGTGGCGCCTTGGTCAACGGCATCTTTGCCAACACGACCCTTGGTGTTGACCTTGACGATGACGCTGCAGTTGCTGGCGGAACGATCCAGGCGCTTCTGGACGACGAGCTGACAATCGCTTCTCACTACATCACTTCAGCAGCCCCTGTTGTTGACGATGCAGGTGAAGCCCTCACGGCAGCTCAAATCCTGGCTGAGTTCAGCAACGTCACGGCTGGCGACTCTTCAATGTCTGGCTTCTCGTTCTACGGTCGCGCCGATACCGGCGTGATCCCCGGAGCCAACGAGACGGCTGTCACCACGTTCGATCCATCGGATCTGAACGCGACCGGCGAGACATTCTTCGAGGCTGCCAACTTCCTCGGTGCTGTGCCTTCCACCGGCGACAACACCGAATGGTACCTTGGCTGGACGGTTGACAGCCAAGGCAACGTGACCAGCACAGGCAACTAAGCCTGCTTCTTAGGCGCCCCCCTGTCTTTTGGCAGGGGGGCTCCTTTCTTTCTCATGTTCCGCGGGGCGAGGCCTCGCTCAAAAGGTTTTCGGGGTAGAAAATGTTTAATCGTTACTCCTACGGCGCCGTGGCTTTGCTGGCGACCACCGCATTGACCCAGCCGTGGACGGCCGAGGCGCAGGAGGCGGATACCCCGCCCGCTTCGGAAAATGATGCTGGAGAGGCTGATCGTGTTCTTGGTCCGGTCGTTGTTCGGGGCCAGTACATTCCAGACGAGAAGCGCGAGACGTCTGAAGTCGCTAGCTTGATTGATGCCGGGGACTTCGCCCTGCGTGGCGACAGCGATGTCGCCGGTGCGCTGCGCCGCGTGACGGGTGTGTCGATCGATTCCGGCGGCAAATTTGTCTATGTGCGTGGATTGAACGAGCGCTACTCAAGCTCACTGCTGAACGGATCTGTCATTCCGAGCCCTGAGCCTCTTCGGAAAGTGGCTCCGTTGGACCTCTTCCCAACAGCTGTCCTTGAATCTACCTTGGTACAAAAGACCTTTTCGCCTTCTCAACCCGGTGAATTTGCCGGTGGTGTGATTGACATTCGCACACGCGCCCTTCCAAACGAAAACTTCTTCAATGTTGGCGTTTCGCTAAGCGGCGACTCGGAAACCACCTTCAACGAAGGCCTCGTGCATGCCGGCAGCCGGCGCGATGAGTTCGGTTATGATGGCGGTAGCCGCGATCTGCCCGCCGGCCTTGGCCAAGTTCTCGCCGATGGTACTTATAACAGCCTTCCACTCGCCGAACGAAACGCGTTCTCTCAGCAACTTACCGACGATGCGGATACGCTGGTTGTCCAGTCCACCGACTTCATCGAGCCTGAGTTCGGTGTCGATGCCACGATTGGCCGACGCTATGATGTGAATGATGACCTTTCCGTAGGCTTTCTCGGTGCGGTTTCCTACAGTAACGACTGGAGCAGCCGGGAGGCATCCCGCGGCATCGGTGAGGCTGTATTCAACACATCGACCAACGAGTTCGAAAACCTCCGGGCCCTGTCCAACTTCAACCGGAACGTGACGACCAACACCATTGGTGCCAACGCGTTCGGTTCGATCGGCTTTGACATCCTCGACAATCACGAACTTAAGTTCGTTGCATTCGGCACACGATCGACGGACAAGCAAACCCAGAGCGAGACGGGCTTCTCCAACGATGAGTCAAACCTCCTGCTCGAACGTCTCGAGTGGATCGAACGTCAGCTGTGGACAACCCAGGTCCAGGGTGAGCATGTTTTCGACAACCTTCTCGGGCTGGAAGTAAACTGGCGCGGCAGCTACTCCGAAGCCAATCGTGACGCACCGTTCCAGGTGTTCACGTCTTACGAATCGCCGCGCGCGGGCGTTCGTGAGGTGGTTGCAGGTAGCTCCATCGAGTTCTCCGAGATTGCTGATGACAGTACGGATTTCGGCATCGACGGCGTGCTGCCGTTTTATATCGGTGACATGGAAGTCGAGATCAAAGCGGGTTACGCTTACACTGAAAAAGATCGCGACTCTGAATCGAACACGTTCATCCTTCAGGATACACTCGCTGAAAATCAGCGTGTTGACGCTGCCTATCAGCAGTACCTTCTTGAAGGTACACAAGCGCTACAGCTTGGCCGTTCAAACAATTCGCCAGCCTTCTACGTGGCCACCCAGGAAATTGATGCCGGTTATGCTGGTATTGATGCACAGCTGACACCATTCCTTCGTGTCGCTGTTGGTGCTCGTTACGAGGACTTCCTCCAGGCAATCGAGACCCGCGCTGCGCGGAATGGCAATGGAATTATCACGCCGCCGCTCGAAGAAGAAAGCTGGCTGCCAGCTGCCACACTGACTTGGAACTTTGCAGACGATCTGCAGCTGCGTCTTGGCTACTCAGAGACAGTCAACCGGCCTCAATTCCGTGAAGTCGGCCCGAGCCTCTTCACGAACACCGAAACGAACGAACAGTTCATTGGTAACCCATTCCTCGAAATCACAGACATCACAAACTATGATGCGCGTTTGGAATGGTACTTCGGCCGAGAGCAGTTCCTGACACTAGGCGCGTTCTTCAAGGAACTTGAAAACCCGATCGAGGCGATCAACGTCGGCTCTGGCGAAAGCCGCCTCGTCTCGTTCGCCAACATTGCTGGCGCTGAAGTGATGGGTTTCGAATTTGAATACCAGCAACACATCCCGCTTCAGGACTGGCTGGGCTTTGGAGTGTTGGATGGAAAAGACTTCACCATCACGACAAACTACACTTACTCAGACTCCGAGATCGATGCTGGCGGCTCCATCCTTGTGCTCGACCAGACAGCTATTCCAAACCTCGGCAGCCTGATCGGTAATGCGGACGGAACCATCCTTGTGGATATCTATTCGGATATTCCTGGGCGTCCGGGTGTCTTCGTTGGACCTGCCGGAATTACCAACCCTGAAGATCTTTCAATTCAGGCGTTTTCGCAGAACTTCTTCACAGCTGTGACGGAGCGTTCGTCCGATTTCGACCCAAATCGCCAGTTGCAGGGACTTTCCCAGCACCTGTTCAACCTGCAACTCGGCTATCGTGATGAAGATGCCGACGCAGACTTGAACCTCCTGGTGAACTTTCAAAGCGAGCGTATTCGTTCGGTTGAAACCGTGACGGATAACTCACCTGCCATTATTGAAGAGCCTCCGGTGACACTCGACCTTGTCTATCGCAAAGGCTTTTCAGCTTATGGCGGTGATTACAGCTTCGGATTTAAAGTTCAGAATATCCTGAATTCCGAGTACAAGGCGTTCCAGGAAGCTGGCGGAAACGAAGTCGCTGTGGACGTTTATGATCCCGGTACGGCGTTCAGCATTTCTCTCTCCAGAGACTTCTGATCGATTGGGTAACAAGACAGCCAAGGCCGGCGGTGAGCACGTCGCCGGCCTTTTAGCCTTTTTTGGAGCCAAACACCCCGAAGATCGGGTTGGGCGTGCTCAAAAGGCACAAGTACAGAGTTTAAGATAAGAGCGATGGAAAAGCGCTCTATCCTTGTTAGTGTTTAGGGTGTTTGGCTGGCGCAGTGGGTGCCAGCCTGGGGTGAGAGAGCGAAGTCGTCATTGAAGGCCGTTGATTTCATTCCAAACGAGTCACAGATGCGGGCGCTTGTTGAAGTGTCCGCCTTGGTGGTATTGGGGTCACTTCTAGGCAAGTCAGTCTGGTTGGTTCTTGCGCCAGCTGCATCTGTTGCCGCGCCGACCCCGCCCCCCAATCTCCCCTCGCTCTCAATGTCCGCTACATCTGCTGCCCCCGCGGACAAATCCATTCTGCTTCGCGTGAACGCTTTTGAAGAAGGCTCCGCAGTGGTAGCCGCTCCAACGCTCGATGACGTTCCTGAGACCTCTTTGAACTTAAAGCTCAAGGGACAGCGTGCCGTGACAGGAGAAGGGCTCGGCACCGCAACCATAGTGACGCCGGATAATCGCCAGGGCGTTTACCGAGAGGGCGAGGAGATCCTAGATGGTGTAGTGCTGTCACGCGTATTGTCCGATCGTGTTATCCTTGAGAAAGATGGTCGCTTTGAAAGCCTGTTCTGGGATGGGCGCGACGGGGCGCTGAATGTCCTCGGCAGTGCGTACGAGCCCCGACAAAACGTTGCCAACCAAGAGGTGGTTGAAGGATCGACCTACCGTATCGCAAGCCTGAGCACGCTGCTTGGAGCGGCGCGGATAGAACGGGCAACCGGGCCTGCGGGATGGCGGTTTCGCGCGGTCGGCGACCCGAGCGTATTGAGGTCTGCTGGTATCTTCGACGGTGACTACCTCATGTCGATAGACGGCACCTCAGCTGAGTCTTTGAATTATGAGTCTTTAAGTGCGCTGCTGAATAATGCAGATAGGGTAAACCTGTCAGTTCGCCGTGGCACACAGACTTTGAACCTGACACTGATTTTCGAGGAGCGATCGTAATGAGCAGTTTCCGTAGGCTGGCTCTCGCGGCTGCATTTTCTGCGGCCACCGCGCCTCTCACTTACGCGGAGATGCAGAGCCCCTCCGCCGCGCGACATATTCTCAATCTCGATGATGTGGAAATTGGCGCATTGATCGAAGATGTCTCGGTCGTCACCGGCTATACCTTCATTGTGCATCCTGACGCCAAATCGAAGCGCGTTACGGTGATGAGCCAAACGCGGATGTCGTCTGAAGAAGTGTTCGATGTCTTTCTGTCGACCCTGCGGGTCCACGGATTCACCGCGGTTCCGGCTGGACGCGACACATACCGGATCGTCCCAGAACAGAGTGCCGTCGGCGAGGCCGCTGCCCGGCGCGGCGGCGAGAATGCATTCATCACTGAAATCATACAGTTGGACAATTTCAACGCCGTCGAAGCCGCGCAGATGGTAAAGCCTCTGATCGACGCGCAGGGCCAAGTGGTCGCCAATGCGCGATCGAACACTTTGGTTGTGGTCGACTATGCGTCAAACATGGACCGGCTTCGTGCGGTGGTGCGAAACCTCGACCAGGACCGGAATATTGTAGAGACGTTGGCGCTTGAGAATGTTCCTGCAGCCGAGTTGCAGAAGATTCTGTCTGACCTGAATGGCGCTCGCGGTGATGGATCTTCACAGTTTACGGTTGTCGCATCGGAGACTTCGAACTCCATCATCTTGCGGGGAGACGACGAGGCCGTTGCGCGGGCCCTTCGAGTGGCCCAGGAACTGGATGAAACAGATCCCGTCCGCGACAATCTTCGCATTGTGAAGCTCAACAATGCAGATGCTTCGGGCATCGTCCCGATCCTGGAGAAAGTTGGCGCCACAATGACCGCGCAGAGATCTCCGGGAGAGGGAAGTGCGCCAACGCCGACAGTGGATTTCCACGAACCAACGAATTCTCTGGTCATCAGCGCTAACTACGAAACACTCTTGGCCATGGAACGGGTTATTGAGGCGCTCGACAGACGCCGCGCCCAGGTGCTCGTCGAAGCCATTATCGTTGAAATGTCAGACGACACAGCGCGTGAGCTTGGCGTGCAGTTCCTGCTTTCGGGGACAGGAAATTCATCGACACCCTTCCTTTCGACGAGCTTCTCGCGGTCCTCACCGAATTTGCTAACGCTGGCTGGCGCCCTCGCAGGCGGTGATCTGTTTTCAAACAATGACGGATCTTCAGGGGCGGGCTCAAATGCGTTTGAGTCTGCAGCAGTGAACTCATTGCTGGCATCGGATGGCACACTCGCCGGAGGTTTCGGCCAGGACGGAAACACGTTGTTTGGCGTCATCCTGAACGCAATCGAACGGGATTCCGAAAGCCGTATCCTTTCAACCCCGTTCGGTATGGCGTTGGACAACGCCAAAACATCGCTGCTCGTTGGCCAGAACGTGCCGCTGACGTCCGGTGAGGCGCTCGGCGATAATAACACCAACCCCTTCCGTACCGTGGAACGTGAAGACATTGGTGTGAAGCTCGATGTAACGCCGAAGATCAGTGATGACGACACCGTCCGGCTCGAGATCTTCCAGGAAGTATCCAGCATTGACCCGACTGTCAGCTCGCAGTCCCAGGATCTGATCCTCAACACGCGGACAATTGAAACAAGCGTCCTTGCCGATGATGGCGACATTATTGTTCTCGGCGGGCTCGTCCAGCAAACTGAGACCCTGACAAATGCCAAAGTGCCACTTCTCGGGGACATCCCCGGCATTGGACGACTTTTCCGGTCGGAGGGTACCGGTGTTGAGCGCACAAATCTTGTGGTCTTCATCAAGCCGACAATCGTTCGGGACTCTGATGACGCGGCCCGCGCGACGTCCCAGAAGTATCGCTATGTGCGCGCTGAGGAAATCTTCAACGGCACGGAAGACGAGTCTTCGCTTGATGCATTTATCGACGAAGTGATCGGCGGAGGGCTGCCGATAGATACCGGCTCCTGACGCGACAGGAGGAGTATTGTAGAGTTCAGTCATGGTTGAAGCCGAAACGCAGCAACAGATCGCCTATGCCTTTGCGAAAGATAAGGGCGTTGTGGTGTTGCCTGAAACACCCGGCCCGGTCATCGGTGTACGCAATGGCGCCGACCCACTCGCCCTGATCGAGGTGCGTCGCGCTCTCGGCAAAAAACTGACTCTCAAATCCCTCGACGCAAGCGACTTCGAAAAGGCCCTGTCTGAGGCCTACGGTGGACGCGATCTCGATGGCGGCGAAGCTGAAGCGGCCATGGATGCCAATCTTGAAAGCCTGGTCGACGGCATTCCTCAGACAGCCGATTTGCTGGACGGCGATGATGATGCCCCCATCATCCGACTGATAAACGGACTGATCTTTGAGGCGGTGAAACGCAAGGCCTCGGACATCCATATCGATCCATTCGAGGACAAACTCTCGATCCGTTACCGAATCGATGGCGCTCTGACGGAAGTGCTTACGCCTGCCCGAAAGATCGCTGCGCCTCTCGTATCCCGCATCAAGGTGATGGCGCGGCTGGATATCGCAGAAAAACGCATGCCCCAGGATGGTCGAATATCGCTGTCTCTGGGCACACAGTCCATCGATGTTCGGGTCGCGACGCTGCCGACCCGGTATGGCGAACGCGTCGCGCTCAGACTTCTGGATACGCGAAACGCGCTGATTGGTCTCGACAAACTCGGCATGGATGCGACGACGGAGCAGCGCTACAATGACGTGCTGTCCCAGCCGAATGGCGTGATCCTTGTGACCGGCCCGGTCGGGTCTGGCAAAACAACCACGCTTTATGCCTCGCTCTCTCAACTGAACACGGGCGAGGTGAACATCATGACGCTGGAAGACCCTGTCGAATACGGCCTCGATGGGATCAGCCAAACTCAGATGGACCACAAAGTGGGACTAACCTTCGCCGCAACACTGCGGTCGATCCTTCGTAACGACCCAAACATCGTCATGGTTGGCGAAATTCGCGATGGTGAGACCGCTGACGTTGCGCTCGAGTTCGCGCTCACGGGCCGTCTGGCGCTCTCGACTTTGCACACAAACTCCTCTGTCAGCGCCATTACGCGCTTACGCGATATGGGCATTGAGAGTTTTCTCATGGCCTCAACGCTGCGCGCCGTGCTCGCCCAGCGCCTGGTCCGCAAACTGTGTAGCCATTGCAAAGAGGTTGCACCCGCCGACGCCGGGGAATTGGCGATGCTGGGTCTGGAACCGGGCACGCATGTCGAGATTGGCCATGCACGCGGATGCCTCTCCTGCAGCAATACAGGTTATGAAGGCCGCCTCGGCGTCTACGAGCTTTTGGTGATCGATGGAAAAATCAAGGAACTGATCCACACCGGTGCCAGCGAACAGGATATTGAAGCCTATGCGTTCGTTGAACACGACATGCTGTTCGAGAACGGTCGGCGGCTTGTGTTGGATGGACTGACAAGCGTGGAAGAAGTTTTACGCGTCTGCCGCCGGGAGGCGAGGAAAGATGGCCGCGTTTGAGTATACTGCGCTGCAGCAGGATGGCTCCCAGACCCGCGGCGTTATTTCAGCAGACAGTCCACGGGCCGCACGGCGAGAACTTCGCCTGCGTCAGCTCACGCCCCTGGATGTAAAGGAATCGAACAATACCCAAGGGCGCGCGCGCCGTATCGGTACAAGACTTACCGCGAAATCCCGCGCCCTGATGACACGGCAATTGGCCGTGATGCTGCAATCAGGAATGACCGTGGAAGAAGCGCTGAAGGCAGCGGCCGGCGACGGCAGCGACAAAAGCGTTCACTCTCTGATGTTGTCTGCACGTGCTCGCGTGATGGAAGGCGCGCGTTTGGCCGATGCACTCTCCGAGGCACCCACAGCCTTTCCACAACTCTACAGAGCCGTAGTTGCTGCCGGCGAATCGTCTGGTCAATTGGGCGATGTCCTCGAAAGTCTGGCCGACTATCTCGAGAGTTCATACCGGCTGAAGCAGCAGGTACAGTCTGCACTGATCTACCCCGCCGTTCTCGCAGTGCTGGCAGTTGCCATGGTGACGGCCTTGATGATCTTCATCGTGCCGCGCCTTGTTGAGCAATTCGATCTGCTGGGTGGCGAGGATCTTCCCTTCCTGACTCAAATGGTGATCGGGTGCTCCAATTTTGTTCGCGACTGGGGATTGCTTCTGGTCGGAGCCATTGTGGTGGGTGGGTTCCTCCTGAACCGACTGATGCAGGCACGTCATTTCCGACTAGGTCTGGATCGCGTGATGCTCGGTCTGCCTTTGGTTGGAAACATGCAACGCACAGTGCTTGCTGCCCGGTTTGCCAGGATTTACGCAACACTATCGGCATCCGGCGCTCCGGTACTTGAAGCCCTTCAGGGCGCCAAAGCCGCCATGACCAATGAGGTCTTTTCCAAAGGCGCCGACGATATTGCCGACAGTGTGCGCGAGGGTGGATCATTTGCATCTGCCATGCGCCAGACCAAGGCCTTTCCGGCGATCATGATCCATATGGCTGCCGCAGGCGAAGCGGGTCGAAACCTGCCTGGAATGATGAACCGCGCTGCCGATTTCCTCGAGAATGAGTTCGAGACCACAGCGCAAACCGCCTTGGGGTTGTTGGAGCCACTCATCATTGTCGTCCTTGGCGGCATTGTCGGTGTGATTGTGCTATCTATCATGCTCCCAATTCTTCAATTGAACACGCTGGCCCTCGGCTAAACAGGACGATGCAATGACTGAGACTTTGGATACACAACCACCCGCCCGGAAAGACGCCGGTTTCTCGCTGACCGAACTCATGATTGTAGTGTTCATCATGGGCCTTCTGGCGACCGTTATTGTCGTTTCCACCGGTGGGATATTCGGGCAATCGAGAGACGCAAAAGCACGGTCCGATCTCCAGCGCCTCGAAAGTGGCTTGCAGATGTACAATCTCGACATCGGTTCGTATCCGACAGCCGATCAGGGTCTTCGTGCGCTCGTTGAAGCGCCCTCTGGAGCAAATGCAGCCAGGTATCGCGCCGGCGGCTATCTCCAACGACTGGAGTTAGATCCCTGGGGTAACCCCTACCAGTATGATGCGTCCGGACGGCGCTCCGGAAAAGCCTACGACCTGTTCTCATTCGGTGCCGATGGCGCCGAAGGTGGGGAAGGGG
The DNA here is from genome assembly GCA_038526245.1 of Pseudomonadota bacterium. Lineage (GTDB taxonomy): Bacteria > Pseudomonadota > Alphaproteobacteria > Caulobacterales > Hyphomonadaceae > UBA5336. The sequence continues at coordinate 31,109 of JBCBGZ010000014.1, read as the reverse complement.
AAGATGCCGATATTGGGAACTGGCAAACAGATGCAGACCTGCAGGGCTACTAGTCCGGATTTCAGATGGCGTAGACCAAATCAAGACCATGGTTTCTCCATGGTCGAACTCATGGTCGTGATATTTGTGATCGGCCTTGCGGCGACATTTATTGTTTTGTCGGCACCGCCCTCGAAGCCACGCCTTGAAAAGGATACGGAGGCTATTGTCAGCTTGTTGAACCGAGCCGCAGACGAAGCTTTGGTCAGCGGTGTCGCCTATGGTGCGGTGATTTCAGATGATGGGGTGCGCATTGTCCGGGCGGACAATGGCGTGTGGCTTCCCGTTCCTGGCGCAGAGGCCCGCGTGTCGCGTGACACTGCATTGGCAGAGTTTGAAACGGAGGCCCCGAGCCCGGATGGCACGCCGCCGCTATGGTTTGACCCGGCAGGAATGGCGCAGAAGGGTCGAATTGAATTGTCCGATCGCCGCTCCAGCGTTTCAATCTTGGTAAGTGACAATGGTGGCGTTTCTGTTCTGCAGGAGTCCGCAGATGTCCGATGATTCTGGCTTCACGCTGGTCGAAGTGCTCGCAGCGCTCGCCGTCTTTTCCCTCGCTGCTGTGGGGGTCATGCAGGTAACGGCGCAGAGCGTTCGCACGGCGGACGCCCTCGAGCAACGCTATGCAGCACGCGTTGTTGCGTCAAACATCCTCGCAGAGGCGCTCGTGGAGCCCAGCCAATCACGATTTGGCGAGATTACCGGAACCGAGGAACAGCTGGGGCGGACCCTCGAATGGAGCCGTTTCGCGGCGCCAGTAGACGAAAACCTCCTCCAGGTTAGTGTTACGGTTTCCGATCCCAGCACAGGTCAGATCCTTGCTGAACTTGGCGCATTGAGAGCGCAGCGATAATGGCGTCACAGTCTGATCCGGCAGCTGGTTTTTCACTGATCGAAACCCTTGTTGCGCTGTTCGTAATCGCTTTGATTTCGACTGCGGCCGGATCCATGTTGCTGGACACGCTGCGCGCGAGTGACCGGGTGGATGCATCAGCGGATGCGATCCGCGATCTGGAAGTGGCAACCGGACTTATGCGATCCGATTTCGGAGCCATGACGCGCCGTCCGAGCACAGCACCCGACAGTTACTTGCCACCTGCGGGGCCCATCGGGAACGATGGCAGTCGCGAGGGGATCGTTCTGGCTTTTGTGCGTGGGGGCTGGGCCGACTATTCATCGGAGGAGTCTCTTCGCAGTGATCTGATGCGCGTTGAGTATCACCGAGTTGGAGATACGCTCGTGCGCCGCGCATATGGCGCACCCGATCCAACCGTTCGCACCCAAATGGTCGAAAAAGTTCTCCTGAATCAGGTGAACGACTTATCCGTCCGTTATTATGTAGGTGGGGCGTGGTCTGAAGTCTGGGAAACGGCACCGCGCGAGATCGCGCCCGTACTTCCAGACCTCATCGAGGTCGACGTGACACTGGAAGATGGGCGCCGCTTAAGTCAGAAACTCATCGCCGGTGGGATCGCTCGGTGAACGAGAAACGTGCCAAACCCTCTACAGGCGACACTGGCGCTGCGCTTTTGTCAGTTCTGATGGTTGTCGCAGCCATGTCTGTGGTGGTGCTTGTTTCGGTCGAAGCGATTTCGCGAGCCACTCGACTGTCTCAGCTGACCTCACAAAGGGCTGAGAGTTTCTGGTTTGCGAGATCGGCTGAAGCTGCGGGCCGAAGCTATGTAACGACCTTGATTGACCTCACCGAGGGGCGGTTGAACGATGCAACACCGCGCGTAGGGGAAGTCATTACCCAGCCATTGGAAAACGGCGCCCTATCGGCGCGGCTTGATGACGCCACCAATTGCTTCAACCTCAACGCACTTGCCGAGCCGAGTGAACAAGGTTGGTCAATCGACCCCGATCAACTCGTTCGGCTTTCCCGTCTGTTCCGATCCCAAGGGTTCGGCGACTACGAAAGCAGCCAAATGGCCGAATCCATCGCCGACTGGATAGATAGTGACACGGTCAGTCGACCCGCCGGCGGCGAAGATGGGTATTATTCCGGGCTGGATCCCAGCTATCGCACGCCCGGCAATCCGATTGAGAGTATTCGCGAATTGCGTGCCATCGGCCCGTTCAACGAAGAGCGTTATCTTGCAGTTCAAAACGTTCTTTGTGTGCGCCCGGAGCTCACGCAGACCGTGCTCAATCTCAATACACTTCGTACTGACCAGGCGGGGCTGATCACTTCCCTTTTCAGTGCGGAGCTGGAACCTGAAGTGGCGCGGCGTCTGATCGCTGAACGCCCACTAGGGGGATGGCAGACCGCCCAGGGCTTTCTCGATCTGGAGCCCGTCGTCGAAATTTCTAACGATGCAACCAACGTGGCCGCGCTTGACGTCGTCTCAACTCACTTTGCCATTTCGGGCCAAGTTGCCATATCGCAGAAGACAACCCGCTTCGAACTGCTCTATGGGGTCGACAACACCAATTCCGCTGCGCTTTTGTGGCGCCGATACGGAGACGATTGATGGCTCGGCGCTCATATCTCAGATTTCTATCTGATCCCGACGGGATCATAGAAGTCGCCGTGGCCGATGGGCAGGGCGTAGAGACCCTTCCGGGCGGGCTTGCTGACCTTAAAAACCGCGATGGCGTCGTTGTGTTCGTCCCAGCAACGGACATCGGCTGGCACTCCGTATCCTTGCCAGCGCGAAATGAGCGGGAAGCCCGCCGCGCCGCCGTGTTCGCCATAGAAGACGATCTTGCATCCAACGCAGACGCGATACATGTATCGGTATCGGAGAAAACCGACGACGGCGCTCGGATAGTCCTGACATGCGAAGAAACACTCATGCAGGCTTGGCTCGACCGGCTGCAAGCTGAGGGTGTTTCACCGTTCAAGATCGTCCCCGAACACGCTGTATTGCCCGGGGAGAATTGCGCGATTGATCTGGGAAATCGCGTTGTTTCAAGAATAAATGGACAGGCCATGGGGCTCGACCGTGATGGCCCAGATGATCTACTGCGGGCGGTCTTAGCCACTGCTCAATCGACAGTCGAAATCCATGGCGCCGAGCTCGCCCGCCGTGCCGGGATGCCTTTGACGAGCAATTCCGACACCGCCGGCGTGGCACAGCTCGCTTCACACGCTGAGACAAACGGTCTTGGGCATGACCTCCGCCAGGGGAAGTTTGCCAATCGCAAGAATTTGGACCTTCCAGACATCAAAACCTGGCAACGCCCCTTGGCTTTGGCCGCTGCAGCGGCGCTCGTTTGGCTCGGCATCACAGCCTGGGAAACAGCTTCGCTTAATCAGTCAAGCAATGCCCTGCGAGCTCAGGCCAGCGGTATTTATGCGGCAGCCTTTGCCGACGAGGGCGCCGTACCTAACCCTGCAAGCCGAACCCAAGCCAAACTCGCCCAGGGGGCCGGAACGAGTCTCGATTTCGAGCGGACAGCTGCGATTTTGTTTCAGACCCTGGAAGAGGTTGATGGTGCACGCCTCCGGTCAATGCGGTTCGATGGAGCCGCTGGCGAATTACGGGCCAGCGTTGACTATGCGAGCTATGGTGACGACCTACGCCTGGCCGAATTTCTCGGTATGTCTGGGCTCAACGCAGTTCTTGGGGATACGCGCGCGAGCGGAACAGCGATAACAGGTGATGTAACTGTAAAGGCGGCGCCGTGAGAGAGTGGCTTGAAGATAGGTCCCCGCGGGAACAGATGCTGCTTCTGGGCGCAATTGCGCTCACCGTCATCACGCTGCTTTGGCTCTTGGTGGCCGCACCAGCGCTTCGGGCCAATGCCGATGCTCATTTAAGGTATGAAACAAGTGCACGGGCTCTGGATGTGGTGGCGTTGGGTGTGAACCAGATACAGGCCGCTCAGGTAAAAGGGCGATCCGAAGTGGCGTCCGCTGCGCTTTCACCAGACCAGGTCAGAGCGCGCATCGTCGCGTCCGCGCAGGCCACTGGTCTCTCGCCGACGCAGCTGCGTAATGAAAGCGACGGATCAGTGTCCGCCGTGTTCAGGGACACCGACTCGAGACTGCTTTTTGCGTTCCTCCAGCTGCTCTCCACGCGGGAAGGCGTTACACCGCGCACCGCTACACTGACCCGAAGTGATGGCGGATTGGTGTCGGCGAACTTTGAGTTTGTGGGGTCAGGTTCGTGATCCGCTGGCTGCTTCGCATCATTCTCGTACTCGTGGTTGCGGCGGCTGTGGCGGTTTGGACCGTGCCGCTAGGCTTCATCATCGACCGGGCCGGCGTCGCTGGGCAGGGTGTCACATGGGGACAAGTTCAAGGCACAGCGTGGTCCGGGCGCGTGTCCAATGTAGCTTTCGGTCGTCAATTGGTGGGTGATATTGACCTGAAACTTCGTCCTGCAGGCTTGTTGACGGGCACGCTCGCCTACGACCTTTCCCTATCGGGGCCTGTCGCCGCCGGAACGGCAAAGGTGTATGGGGGCGGAGACAGAATTGGTGTCCAGGACGCGGATTTAAGCGCGCGGGTAGACCAACTTATCGGGCTGAACGCATCGGTTCGTCAGGCCGGTGGGATCGTGAGGCTCCAAGGCATTTCCCTGGAAGTCGACCGCGCACTCAACTGCCTTTCCGCTTCAGGTGGCCTTTGGACTGAAGTGTTAGCCAATCTGGGCGCAGAATATGGTGAAACCCTCCCCGAACTAGACGGGAGGCTCCAGTGCTCTGATCAGATGATCGCTTTAGACTTGGATGGCGTCTCCGAGACCGGAATAAACGTGAGCATTGACGCAAAGGTTGGCGTGAGTGACGTCTCAAGCCTCAACGCTCGCATTGGCGGTGTAAGCGGCGAAATCGCCCAAGCTTTAACCGCCCTAGGGTTTTCAGTCTCCGGCGGCGATTTCGTGTATGTCCGTGAACTTGGTCCTTAGGAGTTGGTCGATGCTGCGACTGTCTATTGTCTTTGTAGTGTTTCCGTTTTGGCTGCTGGCAGGATGCGCAACCACGAGCCCAGTTGGCGGTCAGTCCAGCCCGACCACCGCAACCGCGGCTTCAACCCAGACCGAATTACCCCCACAACAACTCGAACTCGGAGAATGCGGTCTTTTTCTTTGGAGCCTGTCTGGGGATCCAACATTCGTATTCTTTTCCAAGGCCACAGAAGGCTCGGCGAAGATGTTCATTGGTTCAAACGTTGAGGCCCTCTCGCAAACGGGCGCCGGTGGAGACATTTTTGGTCAGTTCATGACGGAGATGGAATGGATTTCAGCTGGCACCGGCCACCGGATAGACCTTCAGATTGTCCCCGGTGAAAACATGATTGAGGGGCAACGCGTTTCCAATGGCAGGATAAAGCTCACCGATGCTGAGGGCTGGGAAACCATTATCCCGGTTCGTGGGGCCCGTGCCTGCATGAACGCTCCTGACGGACAGCTGCCAACTCCATCATGACGCTTCCTGTCACGGCCGATGACGTTCAGGAGGCCGCCAACCGGATAGAGGGTTACGCAACCCGAACTCCGTTGCTTCGCAATGCATATCTCGACCGTGCGGCGGGCGCGGCGGTTTGGATCAAACCCGAGTGTTTACAAGTCACTGGCAGCTTTAAGATAAGAGGTGCCACGAACCGCATCGCGCAGCTTTCTAAAGCGGAGAAAAAGGCAGGGGTCGTCGCGTTTTCGTCGGGGAATCACGCCCAGGGAATTGCCCGAGCTGCTCGTCTTTTCGACTGTCACGCGACAATTGTGATGCCGCGCGATGCCCCGCAGGTCAAAGTGGACGGGGTCTTGAGAGATGGCGCCGAGATCATCTTCTATGAACGCGACGCAGAAAGCCGCGAAGCCATAGCGGAAGAGATTACCCGGCGCACCGGCGCCGTTTTGGTGCCAAGCTTTGACGACCCGCATATCGTTGCAGGGCAGGGGACCACGGGACTGGAGATCGGCCAACAGGCTAAAGATGCTGGCACGCAGATCGATCACCTCATTGCTTGCACTGGCGGTGGCGGTTTGGTGACCGGGTCCGCACTTGGCCTGAAAATATCCCATCCGAGCGCCAGCATTTGGTCGGTTGAGCCAGAGGGACATGATGACTGGGCCCAGAGCCTTGCAGCGGGACGCATCGTCAGAAACCCACCGGGTCTACGCAGCATGTGCGACGCGATCCTAACGCCTCAACCGGGCAACATCCCGTTTGAAATCGGCAAAGCACTCCTCAGCGGAGCCTTGTCAGTCTCCGACGCGGACGTCCGTGACGCCATGCGTTTTGCCTCTCGAGAACTCAAACTTGTTGTAGAGCCTGGTGGTGCGGTCGCACTTGCTGTCGCGCTTAGGGGGCTCCCTGAGGAGATGAAGGGCCAAACCTGTGCCGTCATCCTCTCGGGAGGCAACGTCGACCCGAGCGTGTTCGCAGACGTGATTTCAGGCGATGCGACTTAGTTGAACTCGCCGCGTTCGAGATCTTCACTCAGCCGGATTTCTTCTCGCTTCCCCGAAAGGCGGTGGCGATACACCTGTGTATTCTCCAGAACGCGCTGGACGTAGTTTCGTGTTTCCGAAAATGGAATGAACTCGACCCAGTCAACGGGATCAATTTCGCCCATGCGTGGATCACCATAATCCCCAGCCCATTGGATCGGACGCCGCGCACCTGCATTGTATGCAGCAGCTGTCATGATGTAGCTGCCGTTGAACCGGGCCAAGAGCGTATCAAGATGCGCGCCGCCCAGGGTCATATTATATCCGGGGTCGTCCGTGAGCCAGGATGTCCGATAGGGCAAGCCGCGTTGACGCGCCTCCAGCGCCGCAGTTGCCGGGACGAACTGCATCAATCCACGTGCGTTGGCATGGGAGATTGCTCGCGGGTTCATTTCGCTCTCCTGACGAGACAGAGCCAGCATCAAGGACCGCTCAACGCCGGGTTCACGCAGCAAGGGATAGTTCACCAGCGGGTAGGCCGCCTGGGGAGCAACAATTCCACGGGCCAGGCCAGACTTGGCGCCGCGCACTCCGATATCCGAGTACTGGTAGTTATCGGCCAACTCCTTGAGCAGGATGAACTCGGCCGGCGTCGTCAGAAGGTCGTCCAGATGATAGGCGAATGTACGGACATGGCGTGTTTCGCCAGCCTCCGCGAGTAGCCGGATGGCTTGAACAAGTTCCAATTCTGCAAAGGCCGTTCGCTCTGCCTCTGTGGGCTCCGGCGGTGTTTCGAACTCTATGTACAGCGCATCGATGCGCTCTGCAGCTAGCTGCCCGTAATAGGTATAGCTGAACCTCGACGCCGCATCATAGGCAGTCTGAGCTGCTTCGGCATTTCCCAAGGAATCTTCGGCCCGGCCCGTCCAATACAGCGCGCGAGACTCACTTATCGGCGTCGATACGCCGTCTTCCAGGGTGAGAAAGTGGTCGCGGGCCGCTTCGGCATCATCGGTATGGCGCAGGGCGATCCATCCCGAGATCCATTCGGCTTCGGCAAAGTCCCGACCGCTTGATAGTCCATGGGGAGCGGAAAGTTGATACGCCGTATCAAAGTCTGAGTCCTTCAGCTCTCGGCGCACAGCGAGGTTGCGCTCGTCCCAGAGCCTTGAGCGGCCTGCGGCGGGCACTGTTGCTCCATCAATATCGACAAGAAGTTCCGTGGCGCCCGAGCGCATACCTCGTCGGCGGCGCCACTGGGCCCGGTCGTGGAGTAGCCCTGCATGGTTTTGAAGGTTCGCAGGCACAGACCGAATGGCACTGTCGACGCCGCGCTGGCCGGCCTGGAGTCGAATGCGCGCATCAACCAAACGTCGCCAGTCGGCTGTGAGAAGCGGTTTGATCCGGTTCGCCTCAGAGCGCTGCCGGGTCCACAGGAGAAGGTCAACGCGCGCCCGATGATCTTCCTGGCTGAATTGGTCACCGAAGGCAGATTGCAATCTCTCCCGGGAGGCGCGCTCAAGCGAGTGATTTCTCCAGGCATCGACCGCGACTTCACTTGCGCGGCCGGTTTCTCCCGCCCGCCGCAACGCCAGTGCGAGTGCGACTTTCCCGTCTCCCGTGGCAGGGCCGGACTCCGTCAACCAGGCGATCTGCGCAGATGGAGAAAGACCACTATTGGACACAAGCTCTTCTGCCCGCGCCCGCATGCGTCCAGCGTTGGGCCAGTCGTCGAGTCGATTGAGCGCGGTAGAATACTCACTGAATGTCATATCTGGCGCCCCGGCCGTGGCGCGGCGCCACAATATCAGGTCAGACACAATTTCGCTGCGCGCACGCGATTGAAGCCTTGCAACTTGCCGCCACTCGCCATCGGAGGCTGCATCATAGGCATCATGGAGCGTTTCGGCATCCTGGGTGGAGACGACTTCAGAGGCGTAAAGCCGGTCGGGCTTGAGGCTGGGTGGCGGTGGAGTGGCCGCCTCCGCCAGGGGCAATACGCCAAAACAGAAAAGAACAACAGCAAGCGCAGGTCTGAGCATTTCGGGTCCATCGCTAGAAATTGAGCCTCTGGACGTGCAAAAAGCCATCCAAACGAGTACGCACAGCACTACAGAAACGAAGAATCACGGCGACAATACGATGTTTCAAGGCTCTATCCCAGCATTGGTGACTCCATTTCGCGGGGACGTGATCGATGAATCAGCGTTCGAATCTCTTGTTGAGAGACAAATCTCAGCGGGCGCAGGAGCGTTGGTTCCAGTTGGAACAACAGGGGAGACCTCAACGCTTAGCCACGCCGAGCATAAACGCGTGGTCGAGCTCTGTGTGCAGATCGCGCGGGGCAGGGTGCCTGTCATTGCCGGGGCCGGATCAAATGCAACTTCCGAAGCCATCGAACTTGCGGCGCACGCAAAAGCCATTGGGGCTGACGCTGCATTGGTCGTTTGCCCATATTACAATAAACCCAACCAAGACGGTCTTTTCGCGCACTTCAAAGCGATTAATGACAGCGTCGCCTTACCCATCTTCGTCTACAATGTCCCGTCACGCACCATTGTAGATCTAGCGGCTGAAACCCTTGCAACGCTTTCCGGTCTGCCGAACATCATTGGGGTCAAGGATGCCACGGGCGATATGGATCGCATGCGCCAGCATCGCGAGTTGATAAGTGAAGATCAGTTCATCTACCTTTCGGGAGATGACCCGACTGCGTGCGACTTCGCCGCGCTCGGTGGCGCAGGCTGCATCTCGGTTACGGCCAATGTGGCTCCCAAACAGACCGTCGAAGTCCAAAGAGCCCTAATTGATGGCAATTACGGCGTAGCCCGTGAGGCGGATCGTGAGCTTGCGGGACTGCATAAAGCCATGTTTGTGAGCCCAAGCCCCGGGCCCGCTAAGTACGCTTTGGCGAAGATGGGGTACTGCGAACCGGACTTGCGTTTGCCCTTAACGCCCCCAGATGACACGGCCCGCCGGGTGATTGATGACGCCATGGCAGCTGCCCGAATTGAAGATTGACGCATTAAATGGCGAAGAAAAACCAAACCAAAGGCCGCGGTGACGGCCTTGTCGCCGAGAATCGTCGTTCTCGCCGTGACTACACGATCGAAGACACGCTGGAGGCCGGGATAATCCTGAAGGGATCTGAAGTGAAATCCCTTCGGGAAGGCCGTGCGAACATTGCAGAGAGCTACGCCGGGATCGACAATGGTGAGCTATGGCTCGTGAATGCCGATATTCCGATCTACACAGCCGCGAACCGGTTCAACCATGAACCCAAAAGACGCCGCAAATTGCTGGTGTCGCGACGTGAACTCGCAAAATTGTCCCAAGCTGCTGAACGCGCAGGGCGAACGATCGTGCCGCTCAAACTTTATTTCAATGAGCGCGGCTTGGCCAAGCTCCTCCTCGGTATCGCAACCGGGCGCAAGTCCCATGATAAACGAGACGTGGAAGCCAAGCGAGACTGGGACCGGCAGAAGGCTCGGGTTCTGCGCGAACACTAGTGCGCGTCGATTATTTCCCGCGCCCGCGCGAAAACTCTGCGAAACATCTCTGCCGTTAGCCTGCCTGTATTCGTATTGTACCGAGAACAGTGATAGCTCGACAGCAATGTGAGAGAGCTCCCACCAATCTCCACGGTGTGTTCACTGCCATGGGAAAACGCTAAGCGCGACGGCTTCTCTCCAAGGGCCCTGACAGTCGAGTCATGGGAAATGCGCCCCAGGCAAAGCAGAACTTTGAGTTCTCCAAGTGAGGCTATTTCAGACGCAAGAAACGGTCGGCAGGTATTGATCTCAAAGGCGTTGGGCTTGTTTTGCGGCGGTACACATCGCACGGCGTTGGTGATGCGTGCCCCGATCAACTGCAGGCCATCGTCCCGTCGTTTGTCGTAACTACCTTCTGAAAACCCAAACCCATCAAGGGTCTCGTACAAGAGGTCGCCGGCCCAATCGCCCGTGAACGGCCTACCCGTGCGGTTCGCCCCCGTCAGACCCGGGGCAAGACCTATAACAAGAAGCTGAGCATTTCCCGCCCCGAATGACTCAACGGCACCATTGTGCCAGTCGGGCTCTTTATTTCGGCTCTCATTTCGAAATTCGACCAGCCGAGGACAGAGTTGGCAGTCTCGGCTGGGGCGATTCATAGCCTAGTCCTCATCATCCATATCATAGGCATCGTCGCGATCATTCTCGCGGCGCGGACGCGCGATTAGCTCTGCCATGTCCTGCAGGTCAACGAACGCGTCGGCTTCGCGCCGCAGATCGTCAGACACCATTGGGGGTTGAGACTTCACAGTGGAAATGACGGTCACTCGCACGCCGCGTTGCTTCAGCGCTGCGGCAAGCGCCCGGAAGTCGCCCTCGCCAGAAAACAGTACCGCGTGGTCAATCCTGTCTGAGATGGAGAGCATATCGACCGCGATCTCTATGTTCATGTTGCCGCGAACACGCCGCCGTCCTTCACGGTCGGTGTACTCTTTGGCCGGCTTTTTGATAACGTTGAAGCCGTTATAGGTTAGCCAGTCGACGAGGGGACGAATGGGGGAATAATCATCATTCTCGAGAAGCGTTGTGTAATAGTTCGCACGCAGCAGACGCCCCTTCTTGCGGAACTCGTCCAAAAGCTTCCGAAAATCGATCTCGAGGCCTAGAGCGCGGGCGGACGAGTAGAGGTTTGCGCCGTCAATATAAAGAGCGAGGCGCTCGTCTTTGTAAAATGCCATACTGGTGTTCCAACTCGGTAATATCCCCACCGCTCTGGTTCAGCGCCCATCGCCTAGCCGAGGCTGCGTTTGTCCGCAAGTCACTGTTGCAACTGCGAAGCGCTGAGACTATGAAGAGCGGCTAACAGGAGACCGCAATCGATGGCACGCGTTACAGTCGAAGACTGCATTGAAGAAATCCCAAACCGGTTTGAGCTTGTGCTCATGGCGGCCCATCGGGCACGCATGATTCGTGAAGGTTCGCCGCTGACCGTCGACCGCGATAACGACAAAGACCCTGTAGTCGCTCTGCGCGAGATTGCAGACACGAGCGTCGACCTGAAAACCGTCAAGGAATCCTTCGTTTCCAGCCTCCAAGACCTCAGCCCGGGCGAGGACACCGAACGGGAAGAAGATCGCCTGGCACTCGAATCCGGCCCAACAGCGACGGAAGACGATGTGATGCGTGCCTATCAGGCCGAACTGGAATCCGGGCGCGACGATCGGATGTAGCTTTGAGTGGTGCGGCGAGCAGCCTTCTTACGGAACACCGGCCCGCTCCCCAGGGCATGCGCGCCAACGACCAAAGCCCGATATCAAACGCATCCCTCGTTGAAAGGGTCAAAGCCTACCATCCGGGCCTGAACGAGGCCCGTTTGGCTGACGCCTACGAGTTTGCAAAGCTCCATCACGGGGAGCAATTACGCGCATCAGGAGATCCTTACTACTCCCATCCCGTGGCTGTGGCCGAGTTGCTCGTTCAAGTGCGGCTGGATGAAACCACAATCATCGCGGGGCTGCTCCACGATGTGGTCGAAGATACCGAAGTGTCACTGGCCGAAATCCGGACCCGTTTCGGGGACGACGCCGCGGAGCTCGTCGACGGCGTAACAAAGCTTACTCGGCTTGAGTATCGCAGCGAAGAAACCAAACAGGCAGAGAACTTTCAGAAGTTCATCCTTGCCATGGTCAATGATGTGCGCGTGCTGTTGGTGAAGCTGGCAGACCGGCTGCACAATATGCGCACCATCCGCCATCTTAAAAAGCCGGAAAAACGCCAGCGTATCGCACGCGAAACAATGGAAATTTACGCCCCACTGGCGCGTCGTGTCGGGCTCTATCATGTGGCCTCTGAGTTGGAAGACCTTGCCTTCGAACAACTCAATCCCCAGGCGCGGGAGGCCATGACACTTCGTCTCAAACAGCTTGAGGCGGAAAACGAAGTCGATCTGAAACGCATACGCCAGGATATCACCGCGATCATGGACGCGGCCGATGTAAAGTGTCGGATCAAGGGCCGGCGCAAGACGCCTTATTCAATTTGGCGGAAGCTTGAGCGTAAACAGATCTCATTTCGAGATGTTGCAGACATTTTTGCCTTCCGCGTAATTATCGATGGGGACGTTGCCGATTGCTACCGCGTCTTGGGCATCCTCCACACGCTCTGGGCTTGCCTTCCTGACCGCTTTCGGGACTTTATTTCCGTTCCGAAACAGAACGGATACCGATCCCTGCACACCACTGTAAGAGCATCGGGCAACCGGCGCGTTGAGCTCCAAATTCGAACCGAAGGGATGGACGAAAGCGCCGAAAACGGTGTTGCCGCCCACTGGAACTACAAAAACAGCCAATACGGGCTTGATCTTGATGCTGCCCGCGAAGCTGGACTCGACCCGGAAGCAAACTTGCGAGCCTTTGCGGACCTCATTCAGCATGAAGCAGATCCGGGTGAGTTTCTCGAACACGCGAAACTCGAGATGTACCGCGAGAACGTCTTTACGTTCACCCCAAAAGGTCGACTTATCCGACTGCCAAAAGGCGCCATGCCGCTGGACTTCGCATACGAGGTGCATACCGCCATTGGTAACTCCTGTATCGGCGCGCGCATCAATGGCGAGAAACGTTCTCTACGGACGGAACTAAGCAATGGAGATGTGGTCGAGATCATTCGCGGTCGGGAAGACCGCGCCCCCATGGGTTGGGAGGCTCTCACGGTTACAGCGCGCGCCCGCGCCGCGTTGCGTCGTCTCGCACGCCAACGCGAGACCGAGGACTTCCGCAAACTTGGACATGACTTGATCCGAAAAGCGCTTCGCCAAGCCGACATTGATCCGGTAGGTGTCCGGATGGACCATACGGCGGACCGCGCCGGATTTGAGTCCTCTGACGATATGGCGGTCGCGATAGGGAAGGGCACCTACACAACCAAGGACCTGATCCAGGCGGTGTTCCCGGGGTACGAGCCTGACTTCACTTCAGATCCTACAAAGATGCGGCTAGACGACCAACACGCTTACCGGCTTGTGGCAGGCGAAACCTTGACCCCCGGAGTGACCCTTCACCTTGGACAATGCTGCATGCCGTTGCCCGGGGAGCGTATCCTCGGGATTCGAGAACACGGACGCGGCCTCGTTGTTCATACGATTGGGTGCAGCCGTTTGGCGGACTACGATGACGACGCAGATCGATGGGTCGACCTGCAATGGACGGAACTGGCAAAGACCGGCGCCGTCGCCGTGGCGCGGATCCGCGTTACAGCCGTGAACCAAAAGGGTGTACTTGCAATGCTGTGCACCGCTGTTGCGCAGGCCAATGGCAACATCATTGCCATCGCCACAGGTCGCCGCGCAGAAGAATTTATTGATCTGGACCTCGACATCGAAGTCGAAGACATCAAACGCATGACGCAGATTCTTGCAGCGTTGAGGTCCCTCGCCGTGGTGGACTCAGCGGTGCGGGTCCAGGGAGAACTAGATGACAAATGACGAAGTGCTTGAAGTCTTCAGCGACGCTGGCGCCTTGCTGAAAGGGCACTTCATTCTTTCATCAGGGCGGCGCAGCCCCGTCTTCCTCCAGAAAGCGCTGGTTTTCTCTGACCCAAAGAGTTCAGAGCGACTCTGCGGCGCGCTGGCCGAAAAGATCACAGCCGTTTTTGGAAAGATTGACGTTGTTGCAGGGCCGGCAGTTGGCGGCATTATCCCCGGCTATGAAGTGGCTCGGCAGTTGGGCGCCCGCGCAATATTCGCAGAGCGCGTCGATGGCGTTCTCACCTTTCGGCGCGGGTTTTCAATAGGCAAAAACGAACGCGTGCTGATCTGCGAGGACATTGTCACCACAGGTTTGTCTTTCCGCGAAACGGTAGAAGCCCTCTCAAACCTATCAGGCACAGTTGTCGGCGGAGGTTGTATCATAGATCGCTCAAACGGTACGGCCGACGTCGGCTGCGAGCTGATCTCGCTGGCCTCCGTGGATTTTCCTGACTATGCCCCAGATGAATTGCCGGACGAACTGGCGCAGCTAGAGCCTGTCAAACCCGGAAGCCGAGGTTTGGCATGACCCCCCAACGCTTAAGACTGGGCGTCAACATTGATCACGTAGCGACGGTGAGAAATGCCCGTGGCGGGGTCCACCCCGATCCGGCACGTGCGGCGGAAATAGCAACAAATGCTGGCGCCGACGGCATCACAATTCATCTGCGCGAAGACCGTCGTCATATCATGGACGATGATCTTCGGAGAATACGACAGGCGAGCGACCTACCCATCAACCTTGAAATGGCAGCAACCGATGAGATGCTCAACATTGCCATCAGCTTTCGTCCCGAAACCAGCATGTTCGTCCCTGAGAAGCGCGAAGAGCGCACTACGGAAGGCGGTTTGAACGCCGCCCGCGAACACAACAAACTCGCGCCCATGGTTCGCGCACTCCAGGAGAATGGCAGCCGGGTTTCGCTCTTCATTGAAGCCGATCCCGTACAGTTAGCAGCTGCGAAGACTCTTGGCGCCGACATTTGCGAGTTTCACACAGGACGATTTGTAGAACTCATCCAGGCAGGAGATAGATCTCTTGCCGAGGTAGAATGTCGAAGGATAGCCGATGCCGCCCGTCAAGCGGCGGACATGGGGATCGAGCCCCAAGCCGGCCATGGACTGACATTTGATACGGTTCAACCTATCGCCGCGATCCCGGAACTCACCGAACTGAACATCGGTCATTTTCTGATGGGTGAAGCAATATTTATTGGTCTGGACGAAGCCATTTCTGAAATGCGCCAGCTCATGGACGAGGCGCGCGCATGATTATCGGAATGGGTCAGGATATGTGCAATATCCAACGCATTGAACAAACCCTGGAACGTTTTGGCGACCGTTTCATCAACCGCGTTTTCACGCCCCTGGAAATTGCCAAAGCGGAGAAACGGAGACGACGCGCGGAGACTTATGCAAAGCGGTTCGCTGCCAAGGAAGCATGCGCGAAGGCGCTCGGCACAGGCGTTCCGCGCCGCGGGGTCCATTGGAAGCACATGGGCGTTGTGAACCTGCCCTCGGGAAAACCGACGATTGAACTTACGGGCGGCGCGGCGAAGCGATTGGGAGACTTGGTGGAGCCGGGTGTCGAAGCAGTCATACACCTTACGATCACAGATGATTATCCGTGGGCCCAAGCCATGGTGATCATCGAAACATACCCCGCCGGGCAAGCTGCGTGATGACGACTCGCAGCAAACGCACCCGCCTGAGAGCGAAGGGGCAGCCAAAGGGTCCGCAACTGGCTGACGACGCCGTGTCTGAGATCTGTGATGTGCTCGGTCACAAATTCAAAGACCGCGACTTGCTTACCCGAGCTTTCACGCACCCCAGCGCCTTGCCTCCCGGCGACCCGGGCCTTTCCTCCAATCAACGCCTTGAGTTTCTTGGCGATCGTGTTTTGGGGCTGGTGATCGCAGAACGGCTTTTCACACGGCGTAGAAATGAGCGGGAAGGTAATCTCGCACCGCGGTTGAACCGACTTGTGAGCAAGACCGCGTGCGCCGCAGCGGTGCGGCACGTGGGGCTGGGACAATACGTACTGATGTCTCCCTATGAGATCCAGAAGGGAGGACGTGAGCGCGATACGACCCTGGGAGACCTCTGCGAATCTGTCGTTGCGGCGATTTACCTCGACGCTGGGCTTGGTCGGGCAAGATCATTCGTTGAACGTGCTTTCGCGCCGCAACTCGATGCAAAGCCAACACGCCTGAAAGACCCAAAAAGCCTGTTGCAGGAATGGGCGCAGTCAAATGGTCACGAATTGCCGAAGTATCGATTGCTCAGTCAAGTTGGGCCAGATCATGCCCCGGAATTTGAAGTCCAGGTTTCCATAGGGGAGACCCTCTCGGAATCCGCTACAAATCGCTCCAAGCAAGACGCCGAACGGGCCGCGGCCTTGAAGCTATTGGCGCTGGTGGATCCACACGATGGTGAATGATGTGACGTCCATAAATCGCGCTGGGTTCACAGCGATCATTGGTGCGCCCAATGCGGGTAAGTCCACGCTGGTAAATCGTCTCGTCGGCACAAAGGTGGCGATCGTGACTCACAAGGTGCAGACAACGCGTTTTCCGGTTCGCGGAATAGCTCATTTCGGTGATGCGCAGATCGTGCTGCTGGATACGCCGGGAATTTTCTCTGCCCGCTCGCGCCTGGACAGGGCCATGGTCCAGTCAGCTTGGGCTGGGGCCGACGACGCAGATTGCCGTGTTCATCTCGTAGATGCGGCAGCGTGGATTTCAGACAAACCAACGCCCGCTCAGATCAAATCCATGGAAGATGATCGAAGCGTCACTGACACGCTGAAGGCGCAAGGGAAGTCAGCAATCCTTGCGCTCAACAAGATTGATCTCTTTGACCATGCGCAAGTACTCGCATTGATTGCCGATTTTAACAAAGCAGAGGTCTATAGCGACATCGTTCCGATCTCCGCGGAAAATGGAGACGGCGTCGACAGGCTCCTAGAGCTCGTCGCCACCCAGATGCCCGAGGGTCCTCAGCTTTATCCTGCAGACCAGGCAGCAGATCTGCCGTTGCGTCTTATGGCGGCCGAAATCACGCGGGAGCGGTTGATGCTGCGACTGCACCAAGAGTTGCCCTATCAACTGACTGTGGAAACGGAATCCTGGGAAGACCGCGCCGACGGGTCGGTTCGTATTCAGCAAGTCATTATCGTCGGGCGCGAAAGTCACAAATCTATGGTGCTCGGAAAAGGTGGCCGCGTGATACGTGAGATAGGGCAGGGCGCGCGAGAAGAGTTGAAGGACCTTCTGGGCCAAACTGTTCACCTCTTTCTTTTCGTAAAAGTCGACGAGCGTTGGCAGGAAAAACGTGAGCGATATGAGGGGCTCGGTCTCGACTTTGATGTCGGCTAGACTGACCTTTGCGGCATGCAGTGGACAGATGAAGCCATCGTTTTGGGCGGACGCCGTTTCGGCGAGAGCGGGCTCATACTCGATGTTCTGACGTCTGAACGTGGTCGCAGGTCCGGTCTGGTTTATGGTGGGGCATCCCGAAAAAAGCGTGGCCAGTTTGAAGTAGGCAATTCTGTGAACGTTTCATGGAGTGGCCGATTGGAGGACCAACTCGGACGCTTCAACGTTGCCGAATGTACGAAGGCACGCGCCGCGAGCCTACTCGACTCGCAATCGGCCTTGCTTGCCATCACAACAATAGCGTCTCTTTTGCGAGCCAGCGTTGATGAGGGCGATGAAGGCGCTTCTGCCGTTTACGCGCCCACGCTCCTGCTGCTTGAAACGATCGGCGACGCCAACCTTTGGCCAGCGCTCTATGCAAAGTGGGAACTTGGTTTGCTCTCAGCGCTAGGGTTTGGGCTGGATCTGGATCGATGCGCTCTAAGCGGAGCCAATGATGGCCTGACACATGTTTCACCCAAGACGGGCAGGGCCGTTCGGGGGTCTGAAGCCGAGGACTATGTTGATCGCCTGCTATCCCTTCCGGCCTTCCTTCTCGATGCCACGGCGCCTGCCAGCCCAGCAGACATCAATGCTGCTCTGGCGTTGACAGGACACTTTTTGGAAAGACGGCTGTTTGCAGCCGTCAACAAACCGGTTCCTGAGCCCCGCGAGCGCCTCGTCGCCTACCTTCGACACCCCGTCGAACGTTAGCCATTCATCGCCACCCGCCACCACCTTTGGCGTTTCTTAACCAATGCGCCCTTCTTGTTAACGCATCGAATGGTTCGGTCGAGTGCCGCGCCATCATTGCAATTTCGAGGGAGAGGCGCGATGAGCGACACCATGGATAACGACTCAGACCGCGTCATAAATGAACCCATGAGCGAGGCGCTTTCCAAGCGCTATCTCGCCTATGCCCTCTCAACGATCACGGCACGCGCACTACCGGACGTGCGCGACGGACTGAAACCTGTTCAACGTCGCATCCTCTACGCGATGCGCGAATTGAAACTGAACCCTGAGGGTGCGTATCGCAAATGCGCGAAAATCGTCGGCGAGGTGATGGGTAATTATCACCCCCATGGCGACAGCGCGATCTATGACACGCTGGTCCGCCTCGCCCAGGATTTCTCTGTGCGTTACCCGCTGGTCGATGGCCAGGGGAATTTCGGCAACATTGACGGCGATGCCGCCGCTGCGATGCGCTACACCGAAAGCCGGATGACAGATGCAGCCAAACTGCTTCTGGAAGGCCTGGACGAGGACGCCGTCGACTTTCGGGTTACCTATGACGAGTCCAATGAAGAGCCCGTGGTTCTCCCCGCAGGCTATCCGAATCTCCTCGCCAATGGCGCAACGGGGATTGCGGTGGGCATGGCGACGTCCATCCCCCCCCATAACGCTGCTGAAGTCATTGATGCCGCACTGCTCCTGATTAAAGACAAGAATGCTCCCCTGGAAGAACTCCTGAATGTGATGCCAGGACCAGACTTCCCCACCGGAGGCGTGATTGTCGAACCCCGCTCATCGATCCGTGAGGCCTATGAAACCGGCCGGGGCAGCTTCCGGATGCGAGCCAAATGGCATGTCGAAGACCTTGGACGGGGAACGTGGCAAATCGTTGTGACGGAAATCCCGTATCAGGTTCAGAAGGGGCGTCTCATCGAAAAACTGGCAGAACTGATTGAGACCAAGAAGGTCCCTCTGCTGGATGATGTGCGCGATGAAAGCGCTGAGGATATACGGTTGATTCTCGAGCCGCGTTCCAAGACCGTTGACCCGAACGTGCTCATGGAAAGCCTGTTCAAGGTTTCCGACTTGGAGTCTCGCTTCTCCCTCAACATGAACGTGTTGAACGATGGCGTTCCGCAAGTCATGGGTCTGCGGGGCGTTCTCAGGTCCTATCTAGATCATCGCCGCGAGGTGGTACAGCGCCGGGCGCGCCACCGGCTCGAAAAGATTGAGAAGCGTCTCCACGTTCTAGATGGCTATTTGATTGCCTTCCTGAATATCGACGAAGTGATACGTATCATTCGCGAAGAGGATGACCCGAAACAGGAGATGATTGACCGGTTCTCGATCACAGAGGTCCAGGCCGAGGCGATCTTGAACCTGCGTCTGCGCGCCTTGCGAAAGCTCGAAGAAATGGAACTGCGCGGGGAGCATGATCGTCTGAGCCAGGAGCGCGATGATCTCAACCTGCTTCTCGGCTCAGAAGCGCGCCAATGGACGAAAGTTGGCAGGGAGTTGAAAGACGCCAGGAAGGTGTTTGCCCCTGAAAGCGAACTCGGTCGCCGCCGTGCTGTATTCGACGATGCCCCCGACATCGACCTTGATGCCGCCTTGGAGGCCTCAACCCCGAAGGAGCCTTTCACCGTTCTGCTGTCCAATAAGGGTTGGATCCGGGCGATGAAAGGACATGGTCACGATGCCAGCCAGGCGAAATTCAAGGAAGGGGACGATCTCTTCCAGTCGGTTGAGGTTTGGTCGACCGATAAATTGATCCTGATGTCCTCAGACGGTCGCGCATTCACTCTGGGGGCAGATCGGCTACCCGGTGGGCGCGGGCACGGCGAGCCCATCAGGTTGTCAATCGACCTTGAGGACAGCGTGGAAATCCACTCCATGTTCAAACTGGACGAGAGTCGCAAACGTATAGTCGCTTCAAGCGCCGGTTACGGCTTCATTGTTCTAGAGTCTGAACTCGTCTCCAGCCGCAAGGCCGGTAAATCTGTCGTGACGGTTCGAGACGGCGCCGTATTAAACATCTGCGAGGTCGCACAGGGCGATCAGGTGGCTGTTATTGGCTCCAACCGGAAGATGCTGATCTTCGACCGTGAAGACCTGCCTGAAATGGCGCGCGGCAAGGGTGTGAAGCTCCAATCGTATCGCGGTGACGACATGCTTGAGGACGCAATCGTGTTCCACAAGGAGGACGGATTGTTCGTCGTCGAACCGAGTGGACGCAATCGCGGCATCGCAGAGTGGGCCGACTATTTGGGCAAGCGGGCCCAAGCGGGCAAAGCTGTCCCGAAAGGGTTCCCCCGCTCGGGCCGGTTCAACAGCTAAGCTTGCCGCCGGGTTCTGGCCCGGCTAGTCATTTGCTATCCATCCGGGAGGGTACTTATGGAAGCGGTCTATATCGTCTTAGGGCTTATCGCGCTCGTCGCGATTGGTACAATTGCCATCTACAATGGTCTCGTTTCAAAGCGTCAACGCTGCAATCAGGCGTTTGCGGACATCGATGTCCAACTCAAGCAACGCCAGAACCTGATCCCGAACCTGGTGGAAACGGTGAAAGGCTATGCCTCCCACGAGCAGGAAACCTTCCAGCAAGTGATCGCAGCCCGCAACGCCGCGATGGCGGCATCAGACCCAAACTCTGTGGAGCAAGCTGAAACCTTGCTATCGGGCGCGCTTGGAAAGCTTTTCGCACTTGCTGAAGCCTATCCGGATCTGAAAGCCAACACCAACTTCATCCAGTTGCAGGAAGAGTTGTCACTGATTGAAGACAAGCTTGCCGCTGCTCGCCGCTTCTACAATTCCGCTGTGCAGTCCTACAACACCTCCCGTGAGCAGTTCCCGGGTTCGATTGTTGCTGGCATGTTCAACTTCGAACCACGCAACTTTTTCGACGTGGGAATCGAGGCGCGCGAAGCCCTTTCCGTGGTTCCGGAAGTCAAGTTCGACTCCTAGGGAAACAGCTCAGCTCTTTTTTCTATAACGCCGGCCCGAACAGATCGGGGTCGGCGTTTTTTGTGAACTCACTGAGCCGCGAGAGCGGGCAGCCATGTGGCAAGCGCCGGAACGGCCGCCACAAGAGCGATCATCAGCAATTGAAGACCAATAAACGGTATCGCGCCCCGCCAGATATCGGCCGTTGCAACTCCGTCGGGCGCAGCACCGCGCAGATAAAATAAAGCAAATCCAAATGGCGGGGTGAGGAAGCTGGTCTGAAGGTTCAGAGCCATCAGGATCGCCAACCAGATCGGGTCAAAGCCCATAATGATCAGCGGCGGCGCAACCAGCGGAACGACGACAAATACAATCTCGATGAAGTCCAGAAAGAAGCCAAGAATGAACATCACCAGCATGGTGATGGCCAGCGCGCCCCATTTCCCACCTGGGACTGCCGCCAGCAGGTCAGCGACCAGATCGTCACCGCCAAAACCGCGAAACACGAGCGCAAACAGCGACGCCCCGATCAGGATCAGGAAAACCATCGCCGTGATATGGGCTGCGCTTTTGAATGAGGCGTTGAATTGCTGAGCGCGATTCAGCGCGAGGAGTCCGATCACAAAGCTCGAAAAGAATACGAGTGTCAGACCCATAGCGACGACGATGGCCGCCATCTCAAGAACGGGGATGCCGTCGCGGTTGACGCGCAAATCCATCACATTCGACAAGACAAACAATGCGGCCAGCGAGAAGAGCCCTGCCACTATCGCCCAGCGGGTGCCAGCATCGCCTTCAGACAGCCTGAGCCCGGCGAGCAGAACAGCGCCAGCCGCACCGACAGCGGCCGCTTCGGTCGGTGAGGCCACACCCGCCAGAATTGATCCCAGCACGACCAGGATCAGCAACAGAGGCGCGCCAAGCCCAAAAACAACTTCTCCGAATTGGAGCGGCGCCATGTCATCTGAGTCAGGTGGCGCGGGGCAGTTGCCAGGGCGGAACAATGCCGTGGCGGCGATGTAGGCGAGATAAACCAGCACAAGAAGCAGGCCCGGTATCAGTGCGCCGGCAAACAGGTCTCCGACCGAAACAACGCTGGGCCCAATGCCTCCGGACAGGCTTGCACTTTGGTTGGCGTTTGAAATCGCATCCGCCAAAAGGATCAAGACGATGGACGGCGGGATAATCTGCCCCAACGTCCCGGCTGCGGCGATGGTCCCTGTCGCCAGGCGCGGATTATACCCCTGCTTCAGCATTGTTGGCAGGGCGATCAGGGTCATTGTGATCACCGTGGCGCCCACAATACCGGTGGAAGCAGCCAACATGGCTCCAACGAGCACCACCGCATAACCAAGCCCACCTTTGACAGAACTGAGCAGTCTTCCCGCGATGTGGAGCAGGTCTTCCGCCACACGTGAACGCTCAAGCACCACTCCCATGACTACGAAGAGGGGCACAGCAATGAGCACCTGATTTTCCATCGCGCCCTGGATGCGGGCCGGGTACCCCTTCAAGAAGGCGTCGGGAAACACCCCAAGCGCAATTCCCAAAAGCGCGAAGAGGAGCGCAACCCCGCCCAGCGTCAGCGCCACCGGATAACCACCCATGAGTGCTACTATCGCGCACGCGAACATCGCAATTGCGAGAATGAGCTCAATTTCCATCAGCCCAGAACCGCCGAATGGTCAGCATCGGCACCGCGTTGACCGGTGACGATCTGAGCCGCCTTGATCGCTTGGCTGAGCCCCTGCGCCATCACCAGAACAGCAAAGAGCGGGATCAGCGTGCGAAACAGAAACAGGATAGGCAGTCCATCGCTTTCGCGTGATGCCTCGAAATTGGCCCAGGAGCGAATGAATGACGGCGAAATGGCCGACCACAGTATCAGCACGCAGATCGGAAACAGGAAGAAATAAATCCCGATGAGCTCTGCGATAGCGCGCCCCCGGACGCCAAACCGTGGTCTCAAGATATCCACTCGGACATGGTCATCGTCCTCAAGGGCGCTGGCACTGGCCAAGAGAAACATCGCAGCAAAACTGTAGACCACCGTTTCGCTGAGCCAGGAGAATGACAGGCCGAACACGTACCGTAGAATGACCACGAACAACTGCGCCACCACGATCATCACGCCGCACGCCATTGCTAACGCAAGCGCGGCAGATGAAATGCGGTCAATCCAGTGCGCGACGCCATTCGACACTCCGAGCATAGCGCTTGGAAACACCAGGCAAAAAAACGGGAGCATTAGAAGCGGGGAAAGTCCAAAGCCTGCCCACTTCAAGCCGGTACCGAGTAGAAGAAAAAAATCCGCCATTGCGTGGACTAGCCGGCTGTGCCGCGCTCCCGGGCGGTATAGTAAGCGCCATCGGAAACACGTGCCCAACCGCGCATTGCGGTGAGAGCGTCTTCAAAACTCTCATAAATACGCTTCTCAAGCGCTCCGGAATTGCCCGCATCACTGCGAACGTCGGCGCTGGCCTCGCCCATACGTGCAACCACATCATCTGGGAAACTTCTCAGCTCGGTGCCGTGCTCGCGGGTCAACAAGTCCAAGTGTCGGGCATTTTGATAGGTGAACTCACCGACGCTGAGATGGTTCACGGCGTTGCAGGCCGATTTGATGATGGTCTTCTCCGTTTCGGTAAGGCCATCCCACACGCCGCGATTGATGCCAACGGCCAATGATGCGCCCGGTTCGTGGAACCCTGGCCCATAGTAAAATGGGGCCTCGCGGTGGAATCCAAGGAAGAAATCGTTCCACGGTCCAACCCACTCAGTAGCATCAATTTGCCCGGTTTGGAGCGCCTGATAAATCTCTCCGCCGGACAATGCGACGGCCGACCCGCCCAGTGCACGCAGCACATCGCCGCCCTGGCCAGGTATCCGCATCTTCAGTCCATTCAGATCGTCCAGGCTGTTGACTTCCCGTTTGAACCAGCCGCCCATCTGATGGCCTGTATTGGCCGCCTGCAGCGCTTTCACGCCAAACTGCCCGGAAAGTTCATCCCATAGTTCCTGACCGCCACCAAAGTCGATCCACCCCATGATCTCCTGAGCCGTCATGCCCATTGGGACCGCTGTGAAGAAAGGAAATCCTTCTGACTTCGCTTTCCAGTAATACTCAGCACCATGATACATATCAGCCGTACCATCGGCGACGGCATCGAAGCTCTGAAAAGCCGGCACCAGTTCGCCCGCAGCAAAAACACGGACTTCTAGTGTCCCTTCAGAGAGCGCACTGATCTGCTCAGCGACCCGTTCAGCAGCGGCGCCGAGCCCCGGAAGGTTCTTTGGCCATGTCGTGACCATGGTCAGCCGTTTACGGCTTCGGGAAACAGCAGGTGACGACGGACCGTCGGATGAAGACGTCTGCGCGCCACAGGCTGCGAGACCCGCGCCCGACACGCCGATTGTTGCCGCACCGATGAATTTGCGTCGGTCCATCATGCTCAACCTCCCCAGGCTCTTTTGATCAGTCGTGGTCGAGAAGTGGGCGCCACGTTTCGCCGTCCAGAACTTCTAGCGGTTGGTAATCGCGCTTGTAATCCATTTTTGCGCTGCCCTTGATCCAATAGCCAAGGTAGACATGCGGGAGCCCGAGCTGCTGTACCTGTCGGATGTGATCCAGGATCATC
This sequence comes from Pseudomonadota bacterium, assembly GCA_038526245.1. GTDB lineage: Bacteria > Pseudomonadota > Alphaproteobacteria > Caulobacterales > Hyphomonadaceae > UBA5336. The sequence goes on along the minus strand of JBCBGZ010000014.1, from coordinate 6,479 downwards.
ATCCGCCCGAGGCTTCGCCTGTCCTGCTCCGGGTCAAAGAAGGTGTAGACCATGGACAAGCCATCGCGCAGTACATCCGTGATGGAGCAGGCCAACAGGGGCGCATTGGGCTCTATCCCCAGCCGATACTCAAAGATCAAGCTGCGTACCGGACTATCAGCGACCATGTTCACATAGTCACGAAAGGTCATCTCTGACATTCCACCGCCATCATGGCGACCTCGAAGATAGGTCCGCAACAGTCTGAACTGTCCGCGGGTGGGTTGGGCTGGAACCGGTGATCGCACCAAATCCTTATTGCGGTTCATGACCCGTCTTTGGTTGCGCGACATGCTGAAGGCCTGAGCATCCACACGCACGCTTCGGCACGCATTGCATGCTGGGCAAGCGGGCCTGTAGGCGATGCCTTGTGACCGCCGAAAGCCAGATTGGCTAAGCGTATTGTGGAGCGCATCGGACTCTGAAACGGCCAAACTCGTGAAAGCCTTGCGCTCCCGCTTTCCCGGCAGATACGGGCACGGGGACGGATTGGTCAGGAAGAAACGCAGGTTGCGCTTCAGGCCAATCGGAAAGGTATTGGAGTCGTTCAGCTTCATTTGAGTTGGATTTAGTCAGTTAGAGGTCAAAACGCCAAGGGGCGATTGCCGTGAATGTCGCCCACAGCAGGATTACAAGCGGTCCGCCGAAGCGGACAAAGTCGCCAAATTTGTAGTGACCCGGTCCCATAACAAGCAAATTGGTCTGATAGGCAATCGGCGTGGCAAAGCAGCAATTGGCGCCGTAAATCACGGCCAGGAGGTAGGGCAGGGGGTCTGGCGCGCCGATTTGCTCGGCCGCAGAAAGTGCAATCGGAGAGAAAAGGACCGCCGTTGCGGCATTGCTGAGCAAATTGGTCATTACAGCAACGGCCAGGAAGACCATAGACAAAACGGCAAGCGGCCCAAATGGCTCTGCGACCGACACCACGCCAGTTGCGATCACCCTTGCAGCACCTGTCAGTTCGAGCGCCGTCCCCATGGCGATGGCCGCCGCAATCACGAGAAAAATCCTCAGATCAAGGGCGCGTGCCGCCTGACGGCTGTTCAGGCACCCTATGACGATCATGCCAAATGCCGCGAGGATGGACGCATGAAGAATGGAAAGAAAACCCGTCGCAGCCGCAACAACCATTGCAACCGCGACAAGCCTCGCCGACAGGGCTTTTGCCGACAAATCAATTTCGGTCTTTGACCATTCCAGCAGAATCAAATCCCGGCTTGCCCGCAATTCGCGCAACGCATCTGACGGACCGCAGAGCAACAGCGTGTCGCCGGCTTCCAGGCGGATCTCACCCAATTTGGCGCGGATCATGTGAGACCGCCTCTGAATTCCGAGCACAACGGCGCGAGTCAGACGCCGAAAGCCGAGCATTTCAACCGTGCGTCCCGCCATCCGAGAACCCGGCGCCACAACGGCTTCGGTCAGTACCAGGGACTTTGGCGCTTCGTTGCTGTCATCCACACCCGTGCCAGAGCGCCAGATTTGTTCGAGCATCTGTGAATGAGTCGACAGTACGCTCATCAGGGCTGACCGCGTCGCCGCCACAATGACCAGATCGCCCTGTTCGAGGGCAACATCCTCAAATGGAGGCAGGATCGCGCGCTCCCCTCGCTGGATGACGCGCACTGTGAAGTTGGGCAGTTCCTTGAACATGCCGGCCACGGGTTTCTGACCGATCAGAAAATGATCTTTCCCAAGCTCAATCTGCGCGACGAACTGCTTCCCGCTTGTCGTGACAATGTCTTCTTCGAGACCGCGTCTCGAGGGCAGGAGCAGGTTTGAAAACAGCATCAGGTAGAGAAAGCCGACACCTGCCAGAACCAATCCGACAGGTGTCTGATCGAAGAAGCCCAGCTCGACCTGCTCAATACGCAGGTAGGTTTCAGCAGCGAGCAGGTTGGTCGACGTGCCGATGAGGGTCGTCATACCCGCAAAGATACTCGCGAAGCTCAATGGGATCATGAGCTTGGAGGGCGATCCCTTCATGTGCTGGGCGATGGCGCTCATGACCGGGAGGAACATGATGACCACCGGCGTGTTGTTGATGAACGCCGAGATGACAAACACCGTAAGAAACGTGGCGCACAGGGTCAGTCTGGGCTGCTTTTCGTAGGCATTCAGCAAGGCGCGTGTCGGCGATTCAAGCGCGCCTGTTTGAAACAAGCCCTGACCAACAACGAGCAAGGCCATGATCGTGATGAGCGCGGGATTGCCGAAACCCGCCAACAGGTCAGTTGCGCTTACCGGGTCACCAGCCGTATCGGTCGCACCGGGCAGAACAAACAGAAGCATGAGGGACGCGATGAGACCGACGGAGATAATCTCCATGGACCATTTGTCTGACGCGTAGAGCCCGATTGACACCACGACAATCGCAAGGCTCGCGAGCATGGGCCAGTGGTTTACTAGTTCTGACAGCACTCGGAACTCCGGGAGACTCAACGCGTCGAGTGATGCGTGACTATTCCGTGACTTGCAAGACGAGTGTCACTCGGCGGTTCGCCGCCAAATGCGGTTCCTCTGCTCGCAGGGGCTGAGTATTTGCAAAACCAACAACACCTTTGATCCGGACCGGGTCAGTTCCAGCTTCAACAAGCAGACGCCGCGCTGCATCGGCGCGCCTTAAGGACAGTGTCCAGTTATCTCCTGCCACACCCGTCGCAGGGAAAGCGTCCGTATGCCCTTCAATTTCAATATCCCAGGGCTGTCGCTGCAGAATGTCGGAAAGCGCAGACAGCGTGGCTACGCCCTCAGGGGTCAGGTCTGATCCACCCGACACAAACATTGGCCGAGCTTGACCGTCCATGACATCAAGCCGGACGCGCGTGCCTTCAGCGCTTACAACAACATGATTGCGGTAGGGCATGAGAGCGCGGGAGGCTTTCAACGCTGTCGAAGCCTCAATGGCCTTGTCTTCTAGGCCTGAAGGCGCCTCTGGCTCGCGATATTCCGTGTCGCCCCTGAAGTATCCCGCAAACGCGGCGCGGTTGCCCTCCGGCACATCATTTACAAGCCAAAGGACAAGGAACAGGGCGACAAGCGCCGTCAGGAAGTCGGCATATGCCAGCTTCCAATTGCCCGCCTGGCGGGCCGGCGCAAGGGGCATTCTGCCCCGCTCGCGCCGATAGACGTTTGCGATTGCCATACCGGTTCCTGATCTTTCTGATCGGGGATATGGCTATCATGGCGTGGTTGAGATCTTTTGATCCGTAAGACGGAGTTTTCCGTCAAATTCAATCTATCCTATCGAAGGCGAGTTCAGAGATGACAATGGAGCGGGACTTATGGCGAGAGTAGCTTTTCTGGGTCTTGGCGCGATGGGAGGCCCCATGGCCGGACACCTCGCCAAACGCGGCCATCGCGTAACGGTCTGGAACCGCACCGCCGCGAAAGCAGAAACCTGGACCCAAAAATACAAAGGGCACAGCGAAACCGAACCAGCCGCGGCGGTGTTTGGCAGCGAGTTCGTGTTCATGTGCCTGGGAGACGACCCGGATGTTGAAACAGTCTTCGGTGCCATAGAGCCGTCGCTTGGAGGCGGCATGGTGGTTGTCGACCATACAACGGCGAGTGCTGGCCTGGCGCGCAGCCTCTACGCCCGATCAAAATCAGTCGGCGCTGCCTTCCTGGATGCTCCCATTTCCGGCGGTGAGGCGGGCGCGCAAAAAGGTGTCCTGACCGTCATGTGCGGCGGAGATCAAACGGCCTTTGAGAAGGCGCGCCCTGTGATGGACGCATATTCAAGCCGGATGACACGTATCGGAGACAGCGGAGCCGGACAGCTGGCCAAGTCTGTCAATCAAATCTGCATTGCGGGCATTCTGCAGGGGCTGTCGGAAGGGCTCGCCTTTGCGGAAGACGCCGGATTGGACGTTCCCACGGTGGTTGAGGCGATCTCCGGCGGCGCAGCGCAAAGTTGGCAAATGGAAAACCGATCCTCGACAATGGCGAAACGGGAATTCGAGTTTGGATTTGCTGTGGACTGGATGCGCAAAGATCTCCGCATAGCGCTGCATGCCGCCAGAGAAACGGGGTCTTCTCTCCCTGTGACCGCGCTTGTCGATCAATTCTATGCTGACGTTCAGTCTGCAGGGGGCGGTCGCTGGGACACGTCGGCTCTGATCACGAGACTGCAAGATAAGTCCAAGGCATGAGGCGGCTGGAAGTTCATCTCAAAGAGGGCGATGCCTTTGACGCCGTCATACGGGCAGTGAAGCACTTCGATCCCATTGACTATTCAATCGTTCGGCCGGAGCAGGACAACCGTCGGTTGATCAATGTACTGGTGCGCGACGGCGCGAGTCAGGAATTGGTGGATGCGATCCAATCCACACTGGAAGGCGAACGCGACTGGCGCCTCAATGTCATTGCCGTGGAAGCATCTCTCCCAAATCTGCAAACCAGCACAAACGGGAAGGAAGAGCGCAACACGCAAGCGACCCGCGAGGAAATCCTGCTCGATATCGGCAAGGGCGCTGTGTTCGACCGTGACTTTGCAATTCTTGTTGTGCTCTCAACTGTCGTGGCAGCTGTCGGAATGAACTCAGGCAGTGTGGCCGGCGTGATTGGCGCCATGGTGATCGCACCCTTGCTCGGTCCGATCCTCGCATTTGCCATGGGCGCAGCGCTTGGCGATATCGGCCTTATTAAACAATCCGGCGTGACGCTTTTAGGCGGAATCGCCATTGCGCTTCTGAGCGGACTTGCCCTCGCTTTTGTGGTTCCGATCGACCTTTCCAGTACGGAGCTTACGAGCCGCGCCGAAGTCCGCCTTGACGCCGTGGCCTTGGCACTTGCGGCGGGCGGGGCTGCGGCACTGAGCGTTGCGAAAGGGCAAGGCGCAGGTCTTGTCGGCGTTATGGTGGCGGCAGCGCTGTTACCGCCAGGGGCCGCAATGGGGCTCTTCTTGGGATCAGGGGAAATCGAATTGGGCGCGCGCGCAGGCCTGCTACTGACACTGAACGTCGCGTGTTTGGTTCTGGCGGCTCTCATCACGTTCCGCTTGCGGAAAATCCAACCTCGCAAATGGATAGAACAGCAAAACGCGACCGTCGCCATTCGTGTGAACATGGCATTCTGGATCGCGTGCCTACTTATAGCGGGCGCGATGATAGTTTACTTTGATCTCGGCACCCGGATCGAGCTTCCCTAGGCCTCGGCCAATTCCCGGGCCTTGCGTTGAATTGCTCCATAGTCGAGCTTCCCGGTCCCCAGAACCGGTATCTCATCGACCAGGAAAATTTTCTTCGGCACAGATAGCTCGGCTACGCCGTGGTTCTGGGCCCAGGCCAGAATGTCTGCTCGGTTGGCATCGGGGCATTCAGAGAGCAGGACCACCTGTTCTCCCTTGCGCGGATCGGGCAAAGTGGCTGCCGCATGCATGAAATCGGGCCAGATCGCGCTGGCGCAGTTCTCGACGACGGCCAGAGAAACCATTTCTCCGCCAATTTTGGCAAATCGCTTCACGCGACCTTTGATCCTTATGAAGCCATCAGTGTCGATTGAAACAATGTCTCCAGTGTCGTGCCAGCCATCTTCAGGTGTTTCCAGCACACCCGGATTTGATGCACGCAGGTAGCCGGACATGATGTTCGGCCCGCGGATTCTCAAACGTCCGCCATCTTCGATACCCTCTACGGGCACAAGATCGTACTCCATGTCGGACATCAAACACCCAACCGTGCCGGGCTTGTTCTTTTCCCATTGGTTGGCCGCAACAACCGGGGCGGCTTCGGTTGCGCCGTACCCTTCAAGTATCTCGATCTGAAACTTCTTGCGCACCAATTGCCGGGTTTCATCTCTCACGCGCTCTGCGCCGCACACCGCTAGTCTCACGGAGCTGAGATCGTCCTCGCCACCTGCCCGGGCGTACTGGGAGATGAACGTATCGGTCGCCAGCAATATGGTCGCCTGGGTGGATTTGATTCTCTTTGCGATTTCCCGGGGCTGGAGTGGTGTCGGGTGGAATATCGCTTTCACCCCGGCAACGATCGGCAAGATGGCGCCGACGGTAAGCCCAAAACAGTGAAACGTTGGAAGCGGGTTGAATACGCTGTCTTTGTCGCTGCTGAGGCCGATATGGGCCCGCACCTGCTCTACGTTCGCCAGGACATTCTCATGGCTCAGAACAACGCCTTTGGGATCGCCTTCAGTCCCGGATGTAAACAGGACGACGCCGGGCCGGTCATGACGGACCTTGGTCTGGAAGAGGCCCGGAGCGAGCGGGCCCAGCCCACCAGCGGCTTTTTCCGAAAGGCCCATATTTTCACGAATGTCTTCGAGATAGACGATCTGCGCACTTTCAGCGAGGTCGTCGATCAAGGGGTGGAGTTCACCCAGATCGATAAACTTCCGCGCCGTGATGATCGTCTTAGCTTCAGACGCTTTCAGTGCCGATTTGATATTTTTGCTTCCAGCCGTGAAATTGAGCATGGCAGGTA
>JBCBGZ010000013.1:0-59078 GCA_038526245.1 Pseudomonadota bacterium | reverse complement strand
ATTTTATGCCCGCTTCCTCGCCCTCGCGCTCGTCCATCTCTTCGACTTTGAAGCCCCGCTTTTCCGCCCAGCGCACATACATGCGCCGTAGCATGGAGGCCCAGTCCTGACTCTCGGTGCCGCCCTCGCCCGCATTGATCTGTAGATAAGCGTCATTGCCATCGGCCTCACCCGACAGCAGCGCTTCGAGCTCGGCCTTCGCCCCACGCCCTGCCGCTTTTTCAAGACTGGCGGTCACTTCGGCGATCATGTCCGCATCACCTTCCGACAGCTCTATCAGCTCCAGGCCATCATTAAGTTCACGTTCGAGCGCCTGGACGGTCTCAATCCCGTCGGCCAGACGCTGGCGCTCACGCATCAGTTTTCGGGCGTCTTCCGGGTCGTCCCAGAAGTCTGGGCGCTCAGAGAGCGCCGTTAGTTCATCAAGGCGTTTTGTGGCGACGTCCCAGTCAAAGACGCCTCCTCAGCAGTTCGGTCGACTGCTTGATCTGATCGGACAGGGCCTGGATATCGGCGGACATGGTGCGCGGGCACTCCGTTGGAAAACAAAGATTTCAGCTCGCCCAGATGGAATCGTTCCCAAGCGGCGTCAAGGCGTGAGGCTACCAGGTATCCCCAAGTCCATCGGCCACCACATCGTCTTCGCTTGCAGGCGGCTGACCGGGTACACCAAGACCGAGTTCATCCAGCGATCCCGGCACGGCATCGGGATCAGTCGCGCCAGGCAGGACAGGCGACTCGCTCGCCACGGAGCGGAATATGTCACCTCCGCTCCCGGAAAGCTGCAGGCCCTGATCATCATCAAAGGTGAAGCCGGGCTCAGTGCCGGGACGGAACGCTTCTTCGATCACCACATCGGTCGCTCCTGTGGGCAGCGTGCCGGTACGCGCATCGATGCGCACCATGGAGACCCCGGGCGGGCGGCGGAACGGCAGCGCTTCTGTATCTTTCATCGCCGTTTGCATGAACGTGCCAAAGATTGGCGCAGCCACAGCAGACCCGCCCTCGGCTTCGCCCAGTGTTCGCGGCGTATCGAAGCCGACTCGAATGCCCACGACGAGGTCCGGCGAAAAGCCGAAGAACAGAGCATCCTTGTAGTCGTTCGTTGTGCCCGTCTTGCCGGCGAGCGGCACATTCTGGAGCCCGTCCTTGCGCCGCACGGACGTTGCGGTTCCCCGCTGGATCACCCCTTCCAGCATGTGGACGACCTGATAGGCGACGATGGGATCAAGCACTTGATCGCGCGTGTCGGGCAGAAGGGGCGGCTCACCGCCCTGCCAGCCATTGGGATCATTGCAGTCCGGGCAAACCAGTTCAATCGGTTTGGGGGCTTCTTCGCTTTCGTCCGCGGACGCGCTGATCGCCGCCTCTTCAAGCGCTGCCACCTGGCAAATGGCATCGCCCACGCGGATCAGGTCGAGCCCCGTATCGTCGCGGCCATAGCCAAGGCGCGGATCGGTGACACACATGTCCTCGCCATAGCGGTCCTGAATCCGGTCTAGCAGAATAGGCTCAACCTGCTTGCCGCCGTTCACAAGGGCCGCGTAGCCTTTCGCCAGATCCATCATGGTTGCTTCGCCGGCGCCGAGAGACATGGCAAGATAGGGGTCAAGCCGGTCATAAATGCCAACGCGCTCGCCGAATTCAGACACCGCTTCCATGCCGATGTCCTGGGCGAGACGCACGGTCATCAGGTTTCGCGACTTTTCCAATCCAAGACGCATTGTGGACAAGCCGTAGAAACGGCCTTCAGCATAGTTGCCCGGTGCCCAGAAATCGTCAGCTTCCACATCGAATTCGACGAAGGGCGCATCCAGCACAAGCGACGTGGGCGTATACCCGCGCTCCAGGGCGGCGGCGTAGACGAAAGGCTTGAAGGCTGAGCCGATCTGACGGTTGGCTTGGGTCGCCCGGTTAAAGGCGCTTCTGTAGAATGAAAACCCGCCTGTCATCGCGAGTACACGGCCCGTATGGGGGTCCATGGCGACCAGTGCCCCTTCGGCATCGGGGAGTTGGCGCAGGCTGGCGCGCCCCACCGGCTCAGTCAGCTCCTCGATCACGGCAAGTGCAGATCCCCGTTTTGGGGACCGCCGAGCTTCATTTTCCAGAGCGATGAGCTCTTCCTCAGTCAGTTCCATAGGCTGGCGGTTGAGCTCCACCAACACAACATCGCCAGCGAGGAGGCCCTGCACATCTCCGCCACGGTCGTAGGTGGTCGCCACCCAGTCCACGTCCTCTTCAAAGAGAACTGTTTCGGTATTATCGGCCAGCCGCACGGTCGCCGTACCGTCTGCGTTCAATCCCGTTACGAGCGCTGCTTCCCACGTACCGTGTCCAGCGGGCATGGAAAAATCGGCCAGTTTCTGGAGCGCTTCGCCATCGAGTGGGATTTCGCCCAGAGGGCCGCGATACCCATGGCGCCGATCATAGGCCACCAGGCCCTCGCGCAGGGCACGGGTGGCGGCAAGTTGAAGTTCCGTGTCGATGGTTGTGCGGATAGATAACCCGCCATCGTGCAAGGTTTCTTCACCGTATGTTTCGAACAGGTCCCGGCGGATTTCCTGGACGAAATATGTGGCCGCTTCGTACTCATCGCCGCGGAAACGGCGCGTGGTGGTCAAGGGCTGGGCAATCGCTTCATCGGCTTCGGCCTGGGTGACATATCCATCCTCGACCATGCGCCCGAGCACATAGTTGCGCCGAGACAGCAAACGCTCCGGACGCGTATATGGATTAACGGTCCCCGGGGCTTTGGCCAGCGATGCCAGAATAGCGGCTTCGGAGAGGTTCAGTTCGGGCAGCGACTTGTCGAAGTATTCCAGCGCCGCTGAACCGACACCGTAAGAACCACCGCCGAGATAGATTTCATTGAGATAAAGTTCGAGGATTTCGCCCTTGGTGAAAGCGCGCTCCACGCGGCGCGCCAGAACGGCTTCCTTGATCTTGCGCACCACGGTCTGGTCGCGGGTCAACAGCATGTTCTTGACGGTCTGCTGGGTGATGGTTGAGCCGCCCTGCAGTCCGCCGGAACCGGTCAGCTTGTTGCGTACGCTGTTGAGCACGCCTCGGGTCATGCCGACCCAATCGATGCCTTCATGTTCGAAGAATTTTTTGTCCTCTGCCGAGACAAAGGCCTGGATGACGTTTTCCGGGATCGATTCATAGGGGACGTAGACCCGGTATTGCGGCGTGCCGTCCGCGCCCATCCCCTGGAACTCGGCGATAAGGCGTCCGTCACCGGCGTGCACGCGGGACGTGATGGGTGGCTCATACTCAGCCAGCTTCTGAACCGTTGGCAGGTCGCGCGAAAGGGAGGCTACAACCACGGCCACGCCGGCAACGCCGAGAACACCGAGCAGGGAGAAAAAGATCAGGGTGCGCCGAACAAAAGTCCAGTTCAAAAAGCGCCGTGTCTTGGCTGCAGCCATGGCTACCGTCCTCAGCTTTTTCCGTGCCGGGGTGCACGGCTCAACTTATAGCATCTGTGCGCGGATTCGCACGCCAATTGGACCAGATTAGGGCCGTAAGCGCGCGTGGAAAAGACGTCACACTCAGTCGAGTCTTCAATGGACTGCATCAGTTCGACGCGAACACCCTGTCCTGGCGATCAAAATACCCGTCAATCGCGCTCGCCACCGCCTCCATGGACGCTTCACGCCCCTCCGGATCAGAGAGGCGCTCGGCATCGGCAAGGTTGGTCAGGAACCCCATCTCGAGCAACACTGCGGGGACATCTGGAGCGAGCAAGACGTAGAAACCTGCCTTCCGGTGGGTATTGCGCAAAACGGGTCCGGCATCGGCAAGTTCTGGCAACAGGAGTTCCGCAAAGAGGCCAGAATTGGTTTTGGTCTCCCGAATGGTCAGCGTTTCCAGGATGCCGGAGACTTCTTCGGAAACACCGTCTTCGACTTCGATGTCCCAATTGTTGCGCTCGGATTCCCGGTCGATCCTGCCTTCGCCTCGCTCGGAAATCGTATAGACAGACGCACCGGCGACATCGGAATTGCGCGCGGCATCCGCATGAATCGAGATGAACAGGTCTGCGCCCCATTCGCGCGCCTGGCTCACCCGGTCTCCCAGTTCGATGAAGCGGTCATCGGAACGCGTCATACGCACCCGGTAGCGTCCTGAGTCTTCGAGCATGTCCCGCAGCACAAGCGACGCGGACAGCACTACGTCTTTTTCCCGCAACCCGCTCGAGGACACCGCGCCGGGGTCTTTCCCGCCATGGCCCGGATCGATCACAACCAGGTATTCTCCGGGACGTGGAGCAGGCTCGAGTACAACCTCCCGCCCCGCCGGAGCCATATCGACACTCGCCAATTGAGGTTGCGGGGTGCGTCTCTGGCTCGCGAGACGCTCAGACACCGTTCGTTCCGCCCTGGCGACCGCATGGGAAAAGCGAGCCTCCGATACGGCCGCGAGATCTATGATAATGCGATGACGCGGTTCATCGCCGGCTGGGGGCAATTCGAGTTTTCGGGACACCATCATGGGGCGCGCAAGCGTGAAGGCCAGAAAGCCGTTCTGCCAGCCATAACCAGCCACACCGGTCGCTAGGGAAACGTCGCGCTGTGGGCCCGTTGTCGATGCACTCGCGCCTTCAAACGCGACCAGAACCTGGCGGGCACCTGTCGAATTGGATAGCAACACGTCCGCTTCGATGGGAGACTGGCTCCACAAGGTCAGCCGCGTGACCTCGCCATCCCCGACCACGCGGACATTCTCCACTTGCGCAAACACCGGCCCCACCAAACTGGTGACCGCCAGAAGCATCAGGATGGTTCGCAAAAAGTGGATCGATAGCGACATGGCCAATGGGCGTTTCCGACGGGACTCAACTCAGTTTGTTTATGTTCTTGCCATTGGGCAAATTAACCGAACATGTATCGCGGTCGGGCGTACACATCTCCACTGCCTTTTTCTCTGGAGGGGTTCCCAAACGATCCGTTCTCATCCATGTAGGTATTGCGCTGAACGATCAGCCAAAAAGACGAATTCCCTGCCCTGCCCGGTTTTGGTGCGCCTATGGCGCTGCTCCGCAAGGGCCCCGGAAAACGGAAATAAGATGAACACCGAAGCCGGTAGAGACAATGGATTAGGGGAGCGGGCGACCGCGATGCCCTGTCTTGCTCGCCGCTTCCTGACAAAAACACACACTGGCCCGACGCAAACCGTCCTGAGGAAGCTCCCTCGGCAAGCGCGGCCGGACTACAAGGTACGATTACATGGGAAAACTCATGCTGATCGACGCGGCCCACCCGGAAGAGACCCGGGTCGCCGTTGTCACGGATCAACAGGTTGACGATTTCGACTTCGAAACAAAGGGAAAGGAACAACTCAGAGGCAATATCTACCTGGCGAAGGTTACCCGCGTGGAACCATCGCTTCAGGCGGCGTTCGTGGAGTATGGCGGAAACCGCCATGGCTTCCTCGCATTCTCTGAGATCCACCCTGATTATTATCAATTGCCCCAGGCAGACCGAGAGGCTCTGCTGAAAGCTGCCGCCGAGGAGGCCGCAGCCAATGAGGATGATGATTTCGACGTCGACGATGATGATGACGAAGATGACGAGGCAGAAAACGATGCCTCCGATGACGACGATGATCGGGATGATGACGAGGGGGATGACGGCGACGACGCAGAACTCTCGGACGCCGACAACTCTGCCTCTGACGAGACCGACGAGACGGACGCAGACGTCGGTGACGACGTCGCTGGCGACGGCGACGACTTGGCCGACGGCGAGGCTGACGAGAAAGGCGCCTCTCGCAAGCCGCGCGCTAAGGCTGCCAATGGTCGGCGCGGCCCAACACGCAAAAAGCGCCCACCCCGCAATTCCTACCTCAGAAAGTACAAGATCCAGGAGGTGATCCGCCGCCGTCAGGTGATGCTTGTCCAGGTGGCCAAGGAAGAACGCGGCAACAAGGGCGCCGCATTGACGACGTATCTGTCATTGGCCGGGCGTTACTCGGTGTTGATGCCAAATACACCGCGCGGAGGCGGCATTTCCCGCAAGATCGCCAACGGGGCTGACCGTAAGCGACTGAAGTCCATCGTCGGTGAACTTGATATGCCCGAAGGCATGGGCCTCATTGTGCGCACCGCGGGTGCCAAGCGCACCAAGACCGACATCAAGCGCGACTATGATTATCTGATCAAACTCTGGGACCAGATTCGCGAAAAAACGCTGACCTCCATGGCGCCCTGCCTCGTGAATGAAGAAGGTGGATTGGTCCACAGGGCTTTGCGGGACATGTTCGACAAAGAGATTGAAGAGGTCCTGATTCAGGGCGAGCACGCCTATCGTGAGGCGAAAGATCTCTCCAAGATGATCATGCCGAGCCAGTCCCGGAAGGTAAAACACTGGACCGACCCGGTGCCCGTTTTCGTCGACCACAATATCGACGAACAGCTCGACAGCATCTTTAAGCCGGAAGTGCGTCTTAAGTCCGGCGGCTATCTGGTGATCAACCAGACCGAAGCTTTGGTCGCGATCGATGTGAACTCGGGCAAGGCCACCAAGGAACGCAATATCGAGCAGACGGCCCTGCGGACCAATCTAGAGGCCGCTGAGGAAGCGTGCCGCCAGATGCGCCTGCGGGATCTGGCGGGCCTCGTCGTGATCGACTTCATCGACATGGACGAGAACAAGCATAACCGTTCCATCGAAAAGGCAATGAAGGAGCACCTGAAAATCGATCGGGCGCGCGTTCAGTGTGGGCGGATCTCGCAGTTCGGTCTCATGGAGATTTCTCGCCAGCGTCGCCGCGCGGGCTTCCTCCAGGCGACATCGGACCCTTGCCCGGCCTGTAACGGCACCGGCCGCGTCCGCAGCGTCGAAAGCGCTGCTCTGCAACTCCTCCGGGCCATTGAAGCACGGGCCGCCACGGGTGGTTTGAAATCCATCACCGTCGAAGCCCCGACGGATGTCGCGCTCTACCTGTTGAACCACAAGCGGGACAAAGTCGCAGCGATTGAAGACCTTGCCGGGTTTGCGATCACTGTCACCTCGTCGGACTCCATGCTGGCGGGGGATTTCACGCTCCATGCCGAAAAAGACCCCCATGCGAAGCCGAGGCCGAAGCGCAATCGCCGCAAGACGGCTGCGCCCGATCCAGCCGACACGATTTCCGATCTCGACGTCATCGACGAGGATGAAGAGGACGCGGACGAGGGGCCATCCTCTCCCGTCCAAGCGGACGGTGAAGATGATGGCGAGGGCGGTGGCCGCCGCAAGCGTCGCCGCCGGGGCCGCCGGGGTGGTCGTCGCCGTCGCCGCGAAGAAAGCGATGTCGACACCGTCAAGGCCGTAGCAGATGTGCCAGATCTCGAGCCGATTGATCCAAGCAGCCTGACCCGACCGAAAGGCGATATTATTCCTGAGGACGGCGGTGCATTCCTGGATGGCGTGTCACTGATGGCCGCTGAGATGCTGGACAATCCCGAGCAAGCCGAAACGGAATTGGCGGAGGCCGTCGCAGCCGCCGAGCCCGCTCAAGGCGAACAAGGCCGCGGCGAAGACGCGCCGGGGGATGTCGAAGGCGCACCGCGCAAACGTCGCCGCCGCCGTCGCGGTGGGCGCAATCGGAACCGGGATGGAGCGGAAAACGGTACCGAGACCGAAGCCGACTCAAATGTCACGCCCGAGAGCGACAATGATGCTGAGGCTCCCGCAGCCCCTCCGGCTGATGACGCCCTTCAGACGGCTCCAGACGCGCCTACTTCTGAGACTGAGCCAGTTGCAGAGGCCGCAACCGAAGACGCGCCATCTGAAGCTCCTTCTGAGCCGGAACCGGCCAAGGCGGAAGAACAGCCCGTGCCTGCGGAAGTCGAGGCTGCTGCGCCCATCGTCGAAGCAGCGCCAGAAGCTGAAGAGCCTGCGGCAGCAGCTCCCGAACCTGCCAAGGAAACGAAACCCCGTCGCCGGGGCTGGTGGAACCGAAAACGCGCCTGATTGGCTGCTTTGGCCGATTCTGACAGTGTCAGGGTCGGCCTAAGCGCGCCCGATCCGCTCGCGCGCAATCCTGTCTGCGACAAGGTTTGTGGACACGTTTTCGCTGAGCGCCTTATCCATGACATCGCAAAGCGTTGCGATCATGGCGTCGAGCTTCTGGTCCACCCAAGCTCGGTCATAGTCGCCGCGAATCTCTGCGGCGACATTGATTATGCCACCACCATTGATGACATAGTCCGGGGCGAAGAGGATCCCGCGCCGACGCAGGAACTCACCCATTTCCGGGATGATCAGCTGATTGTTCGCACCGCCCGCGATCACCTTCGCTTTGAAGCGCTCGAGTGTTGCATCATTGACGATGGCCCCCAGCGCATTGGGCGAAAACACGTCGACGTCCTGCTCGTAAATCTCGTCCGGCGGGACGATTTTCGCGCCCGTCGTTTCGGCCACGTGTTGCAACGCAATGGGATCCACATCGCTGATGACGAGCTTCGCGCCAGCAGCGGCGAGGTGTTCACAAAGATACCCGCCCACGGAGCCAACGCCCTGCACCGCCACTGAACGGTCCGACAGGTCATCGCTGCCGAAAGCACGCTCCACGGCAGCCTTTAGTCCGCGAAAAATACCAAGCGCCGTAACCGGTGAGGGGTCGCCGCTGGCATCTGCGCCTTCGCCGAGGCCTGCAGCATACTTCGTTTCTTCCCCGGCGATCTGAATGTCTGCAACGTCGATGCCGACATCTTCGGCAGTGTAGTACCGGCCCTGGAGACTCTCGACGGCGCGGCCAAAGGCGCGGAAGAGATCAGGCGTTTTGTCTGTGTGACTGTTGCCCCAAATGACCGCCTTCCCGCCCCCGAGTTCCAGACCCGCCATGGCGTTTTTATAACTCATCCCCTGGGAAAGCCGCAGCGCGTCCGTCAGCATCTGGGCGCCGGAGTCATAGTTCCACATCCGACATCCGCCCGCACTGGGCCCGAGGTGGGTGGAGTGGATCGCAATGATGCACCGCAGCCCCGTTTCGGCGTCGTGGAAAGCATGGACGCCCTCATGGGCATCGAAAGCGGGATCGTCAAACATGGGCCGCGCTTAACGCCACAGCCCCCCGGCGGTCAACGTGCTTGTTCAAGGAGTACTTTGCGACGGGGCCCAAGGAATAGCTGGGGCGCCACTCGGCAGGTCACTGGCGGGGTCGAGCAGGAACGCCAAAGTATCCGCATGGACACGCTCGGCCTCCAGGTCTCGAAGGATCATATGGTAGCCGTTTTCGTAGTAGGCGGTCCTTGCGTGGGTCGGCAGCACCTTGGCAGAGCGGGCCATGGCGTTGGGCGGAATGACAATGTCCTTCGCGCCATAGGTCACGAAAACCGGGATATCTGCCGGAATGTTTGAGACGCGGTCATGGGCGGTTTCCATGAGCGATACGACGCCGTGGACCTGATCGATCCGGTTTTCCCGGGTCATGTTGGGGTGGGCCCACATCTCGCGGAGCATTTCGATATTGTCCGTGGGCTCAATCTTCACAACTCGGCGAGGCGGCGTCACCACCCAGCCTGGACGCACGCGCGCAGACACCCACAGGCTGGCCTTGTAGGCCAGCGGCAACGCTCCCCAGCCGCGGAACCCCGGACCGGACAACACCAAGAGATCAGCATCCGGCACATCGTCTGAGCCGAACGCAGACGCAGCGACTGCGCCTCCCATGGAAATGCCAACCACCGCAATCCGTGTATCTGGATGATGCTCTCGCGCGATACGCACCGCTGCGCGAAGGTCCTCGCGCATGAGTTCTTCTTTCGGCCACAACCCTTTGTGTGGGGAGCGGCCAAAACCCCGGTGATCGTAGGCATAGGTCGTCACGCCGCGCTCGGCCCAGTAGGGCGCCGCCATGTGGAACGCATTGGCCCAATCGTTCATCCCATGGAGCCCCACCACCACAACATCGGGCTCTCCTTTGGCCTCCCACACTGTGAGCCCGAGCTCAGCGCCATCAAAACTGATGAATCGCTCATTTGCGGGATCGAACTGGGGCGTTTGCGGCATCTCAATCTCCAATTGACCCCGTGTGACCGGCGAGCATCCGGGGATAGGCAACGCCAGGATGGCGATCAAAGCCAGGATCGCACCGAAGCCCGTAAGGCCGGCACGACCTCCGTTTCGAACCAGGGATTGGCCTTTAGCCATGCATTGTTCCTCCAACTCGGATGCGGCGTTGTGAACAGACCCTCACTTAGGAAGTCTCTCCAGCTTGCAACAGTCGCCGTCAGGCTTTTTTTTGCCTGGCCGCCCAGATGCCACTTTTGGCTATATCCACCGACCAAGAGCGTGACCTTGATGTTCGGTAGCCGCGCAAGCAAGCCCTCCCGCCATTCTGACGCGCACCGCTTCATGGGTGGCAGGTCACCACCATTCTTGTCATAGCCGGGAAAGCAAAACCCCATCGGAACAATTGCGATGCGGGAGGCGTCGTAAAATTCGTCCTCGGTCACGCCCATCCAATTACGAAGGCGCTGACCAGAGGGGTCTGTGAAGGGTCTACCCGATTGATGCGCCAGATTTCCCGGCGCCTGCCCCGCTACAAGGATGCGCGCGGTCTCGCTGACCTGAAAGATCGGATTGGGGCGCATCGACATGTCGTCCTTACACAGCGTGCAAGCGCGAATGCGCGCGAGATAGGAATTGAGGTCTCCTGCCATGGCCCCATAATTGGGACTGAACGAGCAGACGCCAAGGAGCCAGCCCATGTCTAATGCCCCAACCGGACAGGAAGACTCCGGCACCAGCCGAGAGCCTGAGTGTGATACCCTGGACCTTGTCATTCAACCGCGCGAGAAAGACCTTGGCGGCGGGGCCATGGTGCGCCGACTGCTGCCCTTCCACAAACGCAGAAGCGTGGGGCCCTTTGTCTTTTTCGACCATTTCGGCCCCACCGATGCGCCCCCCGGCAGCGGAATGGATGTTCGCCCCCATCCGCACATTGGACTGGCGACGGTGACCTATTTGTTTGACGGCGCCATCGCCCACAAGGACACCGTTGGAAGCGACCTTGTGATCCGACCGGGTGCCGTCAACTGGATGACCGCAGGGCGCGGCATCGCCCATTCTGAAAGGACACCGCCGGAGGAACGCGCCAGCGGACAACGCATGGATGGCATTCAGACCTGGGTGGCCTTGCCAACGTCCCACGAGCAGTGCGACCCATCATTCGAACATCACCCCGCCGAAACCATTCCGAGGTTTGAGATAGACGGAACTGCATTCAGCTTGATTGCGGGCGAAGCGTGGGGGCATCGATCGCCCGTCTCGTTTCCCCATCCAATTTGGTACCTCGCGGCGGAAACCCAAAACGACAGCGCATTCGACATTCCAGCATCCGCGGCAGTCGAACGTGCCGTGTATGTTGCTGAAGGGTCCGTCACAGTCGGGTCCGAGACGCTTGAGGCTGGCACAATGGGCATTCTATCGGAAGGATGCGATGTTCCGGTCCACGCCGCGGCAGGCGCAAAGTTCATGCTCGCTGGCGGAGCGCCCTACCCTGAAAAAAAGCTGATCGAATGGAACTTCGTGGCCTCTCGCAAGGAGTTGCTCGAACAAGCAAAATCTGACTGGCAAGCCAGCATCGATGGCAACTGGGACCAGACACCGTTCGCCATGCCTGAGGGCGAGACCGAATGGATACCGCTGCCGCGTTAACACATCCAAAGACCGACTCGCTTGCAGGCGGTGCGCAACTCGCCTTACGGTAACGGTTGTGGCGAAACGTTCGCCTGACACTTCCGAAGACGCGGATGCAGAAGGCGACGCCATGACAGCGATTGATGATGTTTCACGGCCAGCGCGCACCGTTTTTCGCTACCGCGCTGACAGGCTCCCCGTCGCCATTTTTCTCGGACTTTTCGTCGCAGACCTTGCTGTCTTTGCGCTGGTTCAATCCTGGCCCCTTGTCGCGCTCTGGGCGGCCCTGCTTGCGGTGCCAAAAGTGTGCATCGCTGCCTGGAACCATCATCACCAGCATGTGCCGTTCTTTCGATCCAGCCTGTTGAACCGAGCGATGGATTTCGTGTTCGGAATGCAGACCGGCGCAACCTCAAAGGTTTGGGTCTTGCATCACAATCTGGGCCACCACGAAAACTACATGGACCAGACAATAGACGAGTCTGCCTGGCGCGACGGCTCGGGCCGGATGATGGGCCCGCTTGAGTATACGGCCCGCCTGGCCGCGACTGGGTATGCCTGCGCTTTTAAGAATGCCCGCAGACACAGCGCGCATCGGACCACATTTCTGGCCATGTTTGCGCTCCACATTGCATGTGTCGGCGCGCTCGTCTGGATCAATCCGCTGAACGCACTGCTCGTATTCGTTATCCCTATGGCGTTCAGCTTCGTGATGACCTGCCGCCACACCTATGACCACCATGCCGGGTGCAGCGAAACAGACGAATACGCCGCTTCGAACAACATCATGCACCGCGGCTACAACATCGTGACTGGAAATCTCGGCTACCACACTGCGCACCACTTGCGCCCAGGGCTGCACTGGTCGAAATTGCCAGCTTTCCACGCCAAAATTGCCGACAAGATCCCTGAAGAGAATTATCGCGACGCGGGCTTCCTGGGTGAACTGCTTCCTGACTAGCGATTATCGGTCACCTTCAGTTCAGGCTGCGCTGCACGGGTCTCCCTTGGAGGGCCAGCATAACGTTCAGACACGATCTTGAACGGCCGGGCGAGCCAAATTATTCAGCGCACCATGACAACAACACGCTACTACGACGCCTATGATGCCTCACACGGGCTTTATTTTGAGGCAACAGCGCTGCTGGCGCACGTGAAAAGCCCGTTCCAGGACATCAAAATCATCGACACCGTCCTGCATGGGCGGGTGATGCTGCTGGATGACGTGACGATGCTCACGCAGTCGACCCACCACGTCTACCACGAGCATATGGTACACATTCCCATGGCCTGTGTGGCATCGCCCAAGCGCGCCCTTGTGATTGGCGGAGGCGATGGCGGAACAGTGACTGAACTGGTGAAGTATCCCGGCCTTGAGGCGATTGAACTGTGTGAGCTTGATGGCGACGTGATAGACGTCTCCAGGCAATGGCTCCCGGACATCGCAGCAGGCCTGGACGATCCGAGAGTCACCATTCGAGTGGGAGATGGGGCAGCTTATCTCGCTGAAAATCCGGGCGCTTTCGACGTCATCATCATCGACAGCACCGACATCTGCGAAGGCGCCCACGATGGCGTTGAGAATGCCAGCCCCCTGGCAACAGACGCTTTCTACAAGAGCTTGAAGGCTGGCCTGACAGAGGATGGCGTCGCGATGCAGATGTTGGGGTCGCCAACGTTCTACCGCGCGGGCATGGCCAAGCTATTGCCTCGGCTGACCGGGCTCTGGCCGTACTTCAAGCCCGTGATGATGCCTTGCCCGTTCTACATATCAGGAGACTGGAACGCAGGTCTGCTCTCGGAGCGCAATCAGCTCGTTCCCCAACACACGCACGACATCCGGGCGCCGCTAAAATACTTTAACATGGACATCGCCAAGGCCGCCCTTGCCCTGCCAAACGAGGTGCGAGAACTCATGACCGGCGCTTGATGCCTTGCCCGTCGGCGGTATACCACAATGCAACCCCGAAATTCGACCACCATTGGAAGACTATATGTTGAGATCCATCGCCGCCGCGAGCAGCCTGATCCTGCTTGCCGCCTGTGCAAGTGAAAAGCAAACCGACCAAACCTCCGACAACACGTCTGAAGCGATCTCCACTGGAGAGGTCGTTCTTCCCGTTGCCCTACCGGCATCGACAAGCGCCGAAATCATGACCGAAGACCTCGCTGTGCGCGTGAGCGCCTTGGCAGACGATGCCTTTGAAGGCCGTGGCCCTGGGGCTGAAGTGGGGGAACTTGCTGCCGACTGGATCGCCCAGGAAATGGCGCGCATCGGACTGGAGCCCGGCGGCGAGGATGGCAGCTATTTCCAAACGGTCGGAATGGTCGAGCAGACCATCGATGAAGCGACTTCGGGACTCTCCTTCTCGGGTGGCACATCGGGACGGGCCTTTCCCATGACCCTTCGCGAAGACGCCGTGATCTGGACAAAGCGCCAAAGCGTGACGGAAGCCTCATTCGAAGACAGCGAAGTTGTTTTCGTGGGCTATGGGGTCGTCGCGCCTGAATATGGCTGGGACGATTATGCTGGCCTCGATGCCAAAGGCAAAACCGTTGTGATGCTTGTGAATGACCCCGGGTTTGCAACCAAAGACCCGGAGCTCTTCAAGGGCGAGGCCATGACCTATTATGGCCGCTGGACCTACAAGTTTGAAGAGGCCGCACGTCAGGGCGCGAAAGCCGCCATCGTTATCCACGAAACTGAACCCGCCTCCTACGGCTGGGACGTGGTCGCAAACTCATGGTCCGGGGCGCAGGCAGACCTCGTGCGCGCGGACGAAGGGGCCGGGCGCGCTTTGCTTGAGGGCTGGATATCAACCGATACCGCGCGCAAGCTGTTTGCGGAAGCCGGACTGGATTTCGAGGAAATGAAGTTTGCAGCCCGGCAGACGGGCTTCACGCCCCGCGACATGGGCGACGTGACGGCAAGCGGCGAGATTACTCAATCGGTCACACAAGGCACCTCCCGGAACATCGTGGGCACCCTGCCCGGCAGCACGGCGCCAGATGAATATGTGCTCTTCACCGCGCATTGGGATCATTTGGGCAAGAAATCCGAGGAGCGCGCAGGCGAGCCCACACAGGATTTCTATCGCGACAACATCTTCAACGGCGCAGTGGACAATGCAACGGGCACCGCAGCACTTTTGGAAATCGCGGAAGCCATGGCAGCAGATGACCTCGACCGATCGGCCCTCTTCCTGGCGGTCACGCTCGAGGAATCAGGTCTTCTTGGATCGGCTTATTATGCCGAGAACCCAACTGTAGAAATGTCATCCATCGTCGCTGGCATCAACATGGACGCCATGCTGCCCGTTGGTCGAACCAAGGATATGGTCGTTGTCGGGTATGGCGCCTCGGAACTGGAGGACCGACTCGCAGAAGTGTTGGTGAGCCAGGACCGCGTGATCAAGCCCGATCCCAACCCCCAGGCTGGGTATTTCTACCGGTCCGACCACGTCTCTTTCGCCAAGAAAGGCGTACCGATGCTCTACGCCGACGGCGGGACAGATGTTCGCGAAGGCGGCTTGGCTGTCGGCAGGGCGTTCGCGGATGTCTATACGGCCCAGCGCTACCACAAGCCCATGGACGAATTCGAAGAGAATTGGGACATGAGCGGCATGATCGAAGATATCTCGGCACTCTACCAGGTTGGGCTTGGTATCGCGCAGTCTTCGGATTGGCCCACTTGGTATGAAGGCAATGAGTTTGAAGCCATCCGCAAGGCGTCTCTGGCCGAAAAGGGCTCAGTCGTCGGCGGTGGTCAGGACTAGACCTTGCTCAGTTACCAGCACGGCTTCCATGCGGGCAACCGCGCTGACGTTCTGAAGCATGCAGTGCTGGACGTGCTCCTGCAGGACCTGGCTTCAGACAGAAAGCCGGTCCTACACGTCGAGACCCATTCAGGGCGTGGCATCTATGACCTGACGGGCCAGCAGTCTCGCAAGACCGGCGAGGCCGACGACGGCATACTGGAGCTGTTTCGCACTCAAGCTCCGCCCGAGTCGCTCGCAAGCTGGCTCGACCTCATGCGGCAGCGAGGCAAGAAAGCCTATCCAGGGTCGCCTTATTTGGCCGCATTGCGTCTGGGCGACCTCGGACGGTTTGTGCTGTTTGAAAAGCACCCAACGGAGCATGACGCACTGGTCGCCGCCTTCCAAGGCGATCCAAGGGCGCAAATCAAAAAGGCAGATGGCAATTCCGGCGCCCTTAAACTTCAGCCGAGGCGCGGGGAGCGCATGCTCGTTTTCTCAGACCCCAGCTACGAGACGCTCGCAGATATGGAAGCGCTGGCAGACTGGACACCCCGGGCGTTGGCCCGCTGGCCGGATGCGATTGTCGCCGTGTGGCTGCCCCTGTTCAAAGATGAGCGCGAAGCGGAATTCGGAGCGTTTCTCGCGAGCCTGGAGTCCGGCATCGTCGCTGGGGCTCGGTGGCCCGCACCGGACGATAAGGACACCGCGCTTTCGGGGTCCGCGCTCGTCGCCTTCCGAGTTCCGCCGAGAGTTCGCCGCGCGGCAGCCCAGATCGCAGATGACCTGACAGCCCACTGGATGGGAACAGCCTAAGCGACCTTGTGGACCTTGCGCCCAGGCACCGCCTCATCGGTTTTCTCCGGGCGGGCGATATGGGCATTTGCGGGCAGGAGAACGGAAGCTGTTGTCCCAACGCCGGGCCGACTGGCCAGTTCAACGCGTCCGCCGTGCAAACGCATAAGCTCCCGCGCGAGCGGCAATCCGAGCCCGGTTCCAGCGAACTGACCAGATCGTAGTCCCTCACCCTGGTAGAATGGCTCAAACACGCGCTCGAGTTCAGAAGCCTCGATACCGGGCCCGAAGTCCCGGATGGAAATCACCGGGCAACCATCCGGGCGGAGGAATGCGCGAACCACCATACGGGTGGGCTGACCGCCGAATTTCAGTGCATTCGACATAAGGCTCATCAGCACTCTTCGGAACGTGGCCTCGTCGACGACTAGGTCGCCGAAATTGCTCGCAACAGTAACGTCGATGCCGGAAATGTCGTCGATCGCCTGGAACTTCGCCGACAAGGAAATCGACTTGGAAAGAAGTTCGCGAACGTCTTCGGGTGCTGGTTCGTGGATAAAACGATCCGAGCCCACCTGGGAAAACTCGATGATGTCATTGATCACCGACAACAAGTGCTCGCCAGCATCCAGCATGGAGTCCGAATACTCCCGCATTTCCGATGCTGTCACGATCACTTTGGACGATGACGACATGATTTTTGAGAAGCCATTGATGATGTTCAAAGGCGTGCGCAACTCATGGGACATCGTCGACATGAAACGCGCTTTGGCGGTGTTTGCGTCCTCGGCTTCCCGGCGTGCAGAAATCAGCTGTGACTCGCGATGCTTGAGGCTGGTGACATCCTTGTGCAGGCAAACGGTACGACCGTCTTCCATCGGCACGAGTGACCTTAGCAGCCAGACATCATCGTTCAGGCGGAAAATCTCGCCGTCGCGCAAGTTTCTCAGGTCGAGTCCCTTGGGAA
Organism: Pseudomonadota bacterium; assembly: GCA_038526245.1. GTDB lineage: Bacteria > Pseudomonadota > Alphaproteobacteria > Caulobacterales > Hyphomonadaceae > UBA5336. The sequence continues at coordinate 41,931 of JBCBGZ010000013.1, read as the reverse complement.
AGTAGAATCGAAAACGGCTATTGGTTCGATCAAGCTTTCCATCCGGAGCATAAATGGCGAACGCATCACCAATCGCTTCAATCGCGTCATCAAGGTTCCGCGTTGCGCGTTCGGCATCTGACAAGCTTCTGACATGTTCTTGCAGGTGCGCCTTCGACTGATATCCGCCAATCACAAGTGCCAGCAGGAGCACAAAAATCAGTGTGCCGGTCATCGTGGCGACGGGGCCGCCCTGGATGAGGAAGTAGGATGAACCAACTCCAAAACATGGAATAGAAAACCGCAGACTGATACGAGGAGCAGACGCGGTCAGCGCACAAAATCCTGTCGCCATCGCCACGACAACGACAAATACAAACAGTGCTGTGACAGGTGTGCCGGGGTCCGCCGCATAAACCCCTAATCCCCAGATCAGGCCAAGCAGGATTGAGCCATACTCTGCTCTTTGCATGTAATACCCGGAAACCGTCGCCGGAAGCAGTTTCTTGCGATCGGACATGTATAGTCGCCCCAAATAAAGGGCAGACAAAAGAACGAGTGCGAACCAACCATGGGACAGGGGTGTTGTCCCAGTCAGAAGAAATGTTGAATAGATCGCCGCGCCATTGATCACCGACACAATGGCAGCCAGCCACGTTGCGCTTGAGACACGCAATTGCTGCTCGCGAAGCAGCGCGTTTTCCAGACCCTCGGTGCCTAAACGCTGCGGGAGCAAAAAAGTGACAAAAGATGTCAGGTAATCGGTGCGATTCATGGGTCGTCATTTGCCACAAGCGCATTAAGACGAAAGCAAATCGCTATCTGAAAATAAGGCCGGGGCCGAAAGATGCTGTTTAGAAATCAGAACAGCTTTTCAAAGTGCGCATCGGGCCGCTGAAAATACGAGACATACTGAAAATGTCAGAACATCCGAAAACAGCTATCATCGGCGCCGGACCGGGCGGACTAACGCTCGCAAAACTGCTCCAGGAGCAGGGCGTGCAGAATGTATCCGTTTTTGAGAAGCTTCCTACGGCGGGCGGACGCTCCTGGACGATCTATGACGGCAGCGCTACAGCCGAAATGGGCACCTGCTACACGACCCTGTCGCACTGGCACGTCAAACGGTGGATGCGCCAAAAAGGCATCAAGTTGAAGCGCAATGGCAAGGTGCTCTTCGACGGCACGGGTTTTATGAAATATGTTGCAAAAGGCGACGGTCCGCCCTTCGCAATTCAGGCTCTGCGTTACTTCTGGGATGGTGCCGACCTGCGTCGCAGACTTGCCCAAAAAAATCCCAGCCAGGCGACCATCGACGAAGCGGCACTTTCAATTCTGGACTGGCTTCGCGAACGCAACCTCCCGAAAGTGGAGCTGTTCCTGCACCGGATTATCACGATCATGGGGTACGGCTTCCTGGATGAGACGCCTGCGGTTCAAGCCCATCGTTGGTGCGACATCATTCTCTTTCTTTCCGGAGCGACAAACCAGTTGCACATGCCTGAAGAGGGGTGGCGGGAGTTCTGGCGTCGGCTGAGCGAGGATTTGGACGTTCACACAGATTGCGCCGTTGAGTTGATCGAACGAACGCCTGCGGGCGTGTTTGTGACGTCTCCTCGGGGACGCGAGCATTTCGACCGGGTGGTTTGCGCCATGCCGCTCGACGAATTTTCGAAACTGACCAGCGCGCCGAACGAAGCCGAGGCTTTCGTGAACCAGTCAGTTCAATGGCAGGGGTATACAACGTCCCTCATCGCATCAGACAATTGGTTCACCGATTGGCATGTGGAAGGCTATAGCGACACGGTCGTGCCCGGCGCACCTCTCGGAAGGTTGGTCGGCGCCCGAAAAGAGACCTACGAAGAAGAACTCGGCGGCCAACTCTATGTGACCGGACAGCTGTCACGGGACCTGAACGAAGACGAGCTGCGCGAAATCGCGATTGCCGAACTCGAAAACAAGGGCGTCAACATCACGAACTTCGTTATGCAACTGAGCTGGAAATACTTCGCCCAGTATAAAAAGGACGCCGTGAAGAACGGGTTGCTCAAAGTCATGCGTGACATGCAGGGAGCCGACCGCACCTGGTATACCGGCGCGACGTTTTCATTCGAAGCGGTCTCTCACATTTCCAATTTCAATGCCCGTCTCGCCAAGAGCATGGCACGCGAGCAGATTTCGGCGCGCGAAACCAGGGTCGCCACGTCATGAACCTGTTTTTTCGCCTACTTTTCCTGCTGATCAAAAATCTAACCGTTGCCAAACGGATCGACTATCTGGAACCGGCCACACTGAAATTCAGCGTCTGGATTACGGACCAAGACGCGTTCCAACACATGAACAATTCCCGGTACATGTCGATCGTGGACCTCGCAGTGATCGATCTCATCATGCGAACCGGCGTGGGAAAACACATGCGGAAGAAGGGGATCACCCCCGTTTTTGTGTACAAGAACTGCATCTACCACCGGATGCTGCGCTTCCCCCAGGCCTATGAGGTCAGAAGTCGTTTTGCGGCTTGGGATGGGCCCTATGTGTTTTTCGAGCACTTGTTTCTTCGCAAGGGCAAACTGATCGCGGAGAGCACTTCTGTGGGTCGGCTTGTCGGCAAGAAGGGCGAGAAGCCCACCGTTCAGGAAGCCATCGGTTTGCTGGGATGGGAAAACGTGCCCGAGAGCCCGCCGCTTAGCGATGAACAAAGGCGCGTTCTCGACAAGATACTGTCAGCGCGCGCAGCGGACAGGGCGCAGACGTCCAGCTGAAACAGACGAGCCCGTCCGCCTTTATGGTGGCTCAGACTTCCTACACCCTAGGCCGCCCCAATGCCTCAGGGCTTGTGACGCACAAGAAAGATCAGTCCTCTCACAAATGAGACTGATCCCAGGACAATGGCGGCTTGGCGAAGGCGAGCGTCTGTCGTCGGCAGAATAATGGTTGCCAGAACGACAATAATCGCAGCGCCGATCAGCGCCCATCCGAGGATGCGGCGCGCTGGCATGGGGTTTACTCAGCCGCCGCTTTCGCCATCGAGAAACCTTTTCCTGCGTTCAGTGCAGCAATAGCGGCATGGAACTCAGCGTCCAGCTTGTCGACATATTCAGCCGTAGACATGCGTGACTTAATTGCGCCGATGCCCTGGCCCGATCCCCAAATATCTTTCCAGGCCTTGGCCTCTGTGTTGCCGCCGGAACCGAAGTTCATTTTCGAAGGATCACTCTCGGGAAGGTTGTCCGGGTCCAGCCCTGCATTCTCAATGGAGCTGCGCAGATAGTTGCCGTGAACACCCGTGAAGAGATTTGTGTAGACGATATCATCGGCGCTGCTGTTGACGATGCCATCCTTGTAACCGTCATTCGCGTTGGCTTCGTGGCACGAAATAAAAGCCGAGCCGATGTAGCCAAGGTCCGCGCCCATCGCGAGCGCTGCGGCCACAGCGCCGCCATTTGCGATGGATCCAGACAATGCAATCGGCCCATCAAAGAATTCACGCAATTCCTGGACAAGAGCAAAGGGTGACATCGCCCCGGCATGGCCACCGGCACCGGAGCAAACCGGGATGAGGCCGTCTGCGCCTTTTTCAAGCGCTTTGTGGGCGAACCTGACATTGATGATGTCGTGGAGCACGATGCCCCCATAGGAGTGGATCGCATCATTCACTTCCGGCACAGCGCCCAGAGACGTGATGACAACCGGGACCTTGTACTTCACGCACATTTCCACGTCATGCATCAGACGGTTGTTCGACTTGTGCACGATCTGGTTCACAGCAAACGGCGCCGCTGGGCGGTCCGGGTTCTTGGCCGTATGTTCTGCCAATTCAGTGGTGATCCGGTCGAGCCATTCATCCAGCATGCTTTCCGGGCGCGCATTCAGCGATGGGAAGCTACCGACAATCCCTGCCTTGCACTGGGCAATCACCAGATCTGGATTGGAAATGATGAAGAGCGGGCTTCCGATCACGGGGATGCGAAGGTTCTGGAGAACGGGGGGCAGAGCCATGGTCGTGTCCTATCGAGGTTTGATCTGAGCCATTACCTAAAAGGATCGCGCTCGCCAGCAAGCTCTGACGCAACGGGAGGTGGGAAATCGAAGGCGCCTGGCCCTTCCCGGCGGCGCACTTCCTTACTGGCGCGCAGCGTATCGGCCAGTTCGGCTTCAATCGCGGCAAGGGTTGCTGGTCCGGCGATCCCGTCCTTGCCGAGGCCATGGTCGTGCTGAAACGCCAACACCGCGCGGTGGGTCGCTGGTCCGTACACACCATCTGCCGCGCCCAGAGTGTACCCCAGCATTAGCAGATCGTCCTGGAGGCTTTTGACGGCCTCGCCAAATGCTCCCCGTTTCAGGACGGTTGCTGTTGGTTCCGGGGCGTCGTCCACCTGTTCTGAAAAATCACCCGGTGCGCGTACCAACCCAAGCGCAACAGCGGTCCAGGAAATGCGTTCCCCTTCCCCGTGGGCCGCAGCACGCGCATGGGGATCGCCCCTGTTCACGCCCCGCGAGACCTTGGCGCCATCGTCCTGATCGGCAAAGGTGCTGAGGCCGTTTACGCGCCAAAACGCGGCCGCCACTTCGATCGACTTGTTGAAATCCCGGCTGATGATGTCGGGATCGTTCACGATGTCCACGTTCGAGGCGTCGGCATAACGCTCGTAATTGTCCCGGCCAGTGAGCTGGATAAAACCGCGGCCGCGATACTTCCAACCGTCGCCGGGTTCCCGGTTTCCGAGGCTGGGATGGTTCTGGTAAACGGTGTTGGCGATCAGTTCAGGCTTTCGGGCGTGCTCACGCGCGAGATCTGGATTGCGACGATAAAAGCTGAAAGTCGATTTCAGCGCTTCTTCGGAATAGTTCAGGTTCTCGGTGTGATACCGGAGCCAACCGGTTTCAATAAGCCCTTGGCCAATGAAGTGCGCCAGCCGCAGGGCGCTATCGATGCCGTTCTCCTTGAGCACAGCTTCGGAAGCGAGCATCGCCTTGATGTATTTGCCCTGGGTTCGGTTCTCAAAAAACCCCCAAAACCGCCTGCGCCCCGGCAGGAAACTCACAAGGTGGTCGAAATCAAATCGTCCGATATCCGGAATGTCGAAAAAGCGCGCCATAGTCCCCTCCATGATCGGGTCTGAGGTCTGCCCAGAGGCAGGGCTGAATTCGTTAACTCTATCTGCCGCAAGATGCGGTCGAACAAAAGTGGTGCAATCCCGTTGGGGAAAAGGTTCACAAAACCCGGTGCATCGCTCTAGATGTGCCCCATGGATAAGTCACTCACACTGTCAGACACGTTTGAACCCGCAAGCGAAGCCGATTGGCGTGCGGCGGTTGAAAAAGCGCTCAAAGGCAAGGGCATAGAGGCGCTCGAAACCCGCGGGACGGGCGGAATGGTTATACGCCCGCTTTACCGCGAAACCGACATCGCGTCAGCGACCGACCCGCTCGGCCATCCCGGCGCAGCCCCTTTTGTCAGGGGCGGCGCAAGCCAGCGAGACCCATATCTGCCGTGGGATATCCGCCAAGTTTTCACCCATCCCGATGCAAAGACCACCAACGCGGAGATCCTGCGCGATCTCGAGCGCGGGGTCAGCTCCATAGAATTGAAACTCGATTGCACGGGGGAGTCGGGTATCTCGCTTTGCGACGAGGGCGACTTCAACGCTGCGCTTGAAGGTGTTCGCGCAGATATCGCCCCGGTCGCGCTCGATCATGGCGGGGGCACAGGCACCAGCGCGGCGGCTTTGCTTGCGCTCTGGGCCGAGGGTCAGTCTGACGCAAAGTCTGCTCGTCTCGATTTCAACATCGACCCCTTGGGAAGCCTCGCGCGCCTGGGTTTGGTCGAGGGCGGACTTGATACGGCGTTCAAACGCCTCGCCGCGTTGAACGACTCACTTTCACTGCGTTTTCCACTCGCCCGAACGATCAGGATCGATGCGCGCATGGTGCGCGAAGCGGGCGGCCTTGTGGGGCAGGAACTGGCAGCTGGCATCGCGTCCGGGGTCGATACGCTCCGCCGATTGGTTCGCCTCGGTGTTCCAGCCGACCGCGTTGTCCCGCGGATGGTGTTTGCTTTTGCAACATCGGCCAATTACGGGCTCGAAATCGCGAAGTTACGGGCAGCGCGCCTGCTTTGGGCACGCTGTCTGGAAGCGCTCGGCGTGGATCCTCAACCGATGGTGATCCAAGCCTGTACGGCCAACATCATGCTGACCCGCTACGATCCGTGGGTGAACATGTTGCGGGGGTCGGCGGCTTGTTTTGCCGGCGGCATCGGCGGGGCGGATATGGTCTCGGTGACACCGTTTAACGCGCCATTGGGCGTGCCGGATGAACTCGGTCGGCGGGTTGCCCGCAACACTCAAATCATCGCCCAGGAAGAAAGCCATCTCGGCAAGGTCGCTGATCCGGCAGGCGGGGCCTGGTTCACCGAAAAACTAACGCAGGAACTCGCCGAAGCCGCCTGGCCCATATTCCAGGAAATCGAATCCGAAGGGGGTTACGGTGAGAGCTTGATGGCCGATGCTTTCCAGGGCCGTGTCGCGCAATATCGGGCCAACCGCATGAAGGAAATTGCGACGCGCAAAGCACCGATCACCGGCGTCAGCGAATTCCCAATCCTTGATGAAATCGCCGCCCCTACGACACACCCGGTCTTTAACAACCCACGCGATGGCATTTCCGATGCGGGGCTGAAAGCCATGGTACCCGGTTACAAGGCCGAAGGCGGCGACGACAGCGAGGCAGAGCCATTCTGGCCGATACGGGTCGCCGAGCCGTTCGAACGCTTGCGAGATCACGCCGATGCACGGGCCGCAAGAACAGGCAAGCGCCCTGCGATCTTCCTCGCCACACTGGGTCCCCTGGCCGAACACACGGCCCGGGTGGACTATGCCCGCAACTTCTTTGCGGCCGGTGGAATTGAGGCCAAGGCTGCGCCGTTTCCGCCAGAAGATGTCGCAGGCCTCGTTGCTGCGTGGAAAGCCTCTGGCTGCGCCCTCGCGGTCCTGTGCGGATCAGACCGTAGATATGGTGACGAGGTCGGCCACGCCGCCAAAGCGCTGAAAGAAGCCGGTGTTCAACGACTTTATCTAGCAGGCCGCCACAAGACGGAAGACTTGGACACTCTTATTCATATTGGCGTTGATGTTGTTGCCACTTTGGAACTGGCCCACGCAGAACTGGGGATCGGGGCATGAGGCACCGCATCAATATTGCCATCATTGTGATGAGCGCTGCACTTGCTGGGTGTGGCGGTGGCAGAAGCGTCGACGAGGACCAACTCGCCGGCAATTGGAGCTGTGAGGTCTTCGACACGTTTGACGGCGTTGAGCATGCCTCCGCATTCGAAGAAGTATTCGATGCCGACGGGACCTACACATCAGAAGGCATGATCAACATGTACCGGCCCGATGCAGACATCGCGCTGATGTACGAAGCCAACGGTCGCTGGTCGCTTCAGGGCAACACGCTCCGGCTGGACGCCCGCGACGGCCTGATCGATGCCATTTCCATCGGCGCCGAGAGTGAACGCCTCGAGGCGCGCTACGAGGAACAAATGAACGAGGTCTATGGCGAGGGGCTGAGCGAACGGCGGACAATCAAATCCCTTTCCGCTGACCGGTTGGTGATGACGCGCATTGTCGATGGTAGTGACGTGACCTGCACGCGCGGCTGAGGAGGTTTCAATGACTGGTTTCCCAAATTTTTCAGATATCGATCTCGCCCTGAAGTCACCGCACGCTGGAACGAATTCAGATCGCGGGACGCCGTGGAAGACGCCTGAGGGAATTGAAGTAAAAGCTGCCTACAGCGCCGCTGACAGTGCCGGCCTCGACTGGCTCGATGATTTCCCCGGCCTCGCCCCATTTGGCCGCGGCCCCTACCCCACCATGTACACCCAGCGACCGTGGACGATCCGGCAATATGCCGGCTTCTCCACAGCCGAAGACTCCAACGCCTTCTACCGCCGCAACCTTGCCGCCGGGCAGAAGGGCCTATCGGTCGCCTTCGACCTCGCCACCCATCGCGGCTACGATTCCGATCATCCCCGCGTCGTCGGAGATGTGGGCATGGCGGGCGTCGCCATCGACAGCATCTATGACATGCGCACCCTGTTCAGCGGTATTCCGCTGGATCAGATGTCTGTCTCCATGACCATGAATGGCGCTGTGCTGCCCGTCATGGCCCTCTACATCGTTGCGGCCGAGGAACAGGGCGTGTCGCCAGACAAACTCGCCGGGACCATTCAGAACGACATTCTGAAGGAGTTCATGGTCCGGAACACATACATCTATCCGCCGAAACCCAGCATGCGGATCATTTCGGACATCTTCGCCTACACGTCTGAAAACATGCCGAAATTCAACTCGATTTCGATCTCTGGCTACCACATGCAGGAAGCGGGCGCGACAGCGGACCTGGAACTCGCCTACACGTTAGCGGACGGCATCGAATATATCCGCGCTGGTGTAGCCGCGGGTCTCGACGTGGACGCGTTTGCGCCGCGCTTGTCCTTCTTCTGGGCCATCGGCATGAACACCTTCATGGAAGTGGCGAAGATGCGGGCCGCGCGCCTGCTCTGGGCGAAGCTGGTTCAGCAGGAGTTTGCGCCGAAAAATGCCAAATCGATCAGCCTGCGCACCCACAGCCAGACCTCCGGTTGGTCCCTGACGGCGCAGGATGTCTACAACAATGTCATCCGTACCTGTTTCGAGGCCATCGCAGCAGCGGGTGGCCAAACGCAGAGCCTGCATACCAACAGCTTTGACGAAGCGCTTGCCTTGCCAACGGACTTTTCCGCCCGCATTGCGCGCAATACCCAGCTCTTCCTGCAACAGGAAGGCGGCGCGGCCCAGACGATCGACCCGTGGGGCGGGTCCTACTATGTCGAGAAGCTTACCAACGACCTCGCCCTGAAGGCCATGGAGCATATCCGCGAAGTGGAGGAGATAGGCGGAATGGCCAAAGCCATCGAAGAGGGCCTGCCCAAGCTGCGCATTGAAGAAGCCGCCGCACGCACCCAGGCCCGCATCGATAGCGGCGAGCAGACCGTGGTCGGCGTCAACAAGTTCCAGCTCGACGAGGACGAAGACGTGCCCGTGCTGAAGGTGGACAATGCCACCGTGCGCCGGATGCAGCTCGACAAGCTCTCGCGCTTGAAGGCCAAGCGCGACCAGGGCGCTGTCGATGCGGCGCTGGACGCGATTGCCGATGCAGCTGCTGGCACCGAAGGCAACCTGCTCGCCCTCGCCGTGGAGGCTGCCCGAGCCAAGGCCACTGTGGGCGAAATTTCCGAAGCCGTGGAGCGCAGCCAGGGCCGCCATAAGGCCGTGATCCGCTCGATCAAGGGCGTTTATGGCGGCGGCGTTGGCAAGGATGAGAAGGCCCAGGCCGCAAAAGCGCTGGCTGACTCCTTTACAAAGAATCAGGGCCGGAAGCCGAAGATCTACATCGCCAAAATGGGCCAGGATGGCCATGACCGCGGCCAAAAGGTCGTTGCCTCGGCGCTGATGGATCTGGGTTGGGAAGTGGAGATCGGCCCGCTCTTCCAGACGCCGGAAGAAGCCGCCAAGGCCGCGCGCGAGGCGGGTGTGGACATTGTCGCGGCCTCATCGCTTGCCGCAGGGCACCTGACGCTGGTGCCGGAGCTCAAACGCGCGCTGGGAAATGAAGGGGCCATGGCCACCAAGATCATGGTCGGCGGCGTCATCCCGCCCGACGATTTCGACGCTCTGCGCGCCGCCGGCGCAAGCGCCATCTTCCCACCGGGCACAGTCATCGCTGATGCTGCCCTGAAGATGCTGGAAGCGCTGGACGGCGATGACGGCGCGGGGGTGGCGGCGGAGTGATCTTTCTGCCGAAGCCCTACAGCGCCTATGTGGGGCGATCGACAACGCCGTTTCGAGCCGTATTAGCTTTGCTGGCAGCCAATTTTGTTGCACCACTCCTAGTCCTGCTGGTCATGCTGGTTCCCGGTCTATTTTCTCCGCTGGATCAGCCATTCTCACTGTCGGGATTTCTGCCAATATTCGGAGGCTTGGTTCTGGCAGGGGCCGCCATCGTCGCGCCGTTTTTGTGGATCGGTGGTGGGATCATTTGGATGTTTGCACATGGCCTGCGCAAGAACGGTCCTGTCGCAGCCGGAATTGCCGCATTCGCCGTATCAGTCGTGGGGACGCTTTTCTGGAATGCCTCAATGATCCTGCCGGGCCCCTTGGGGTCCAGCTTCAGCGCAAACGGCGTGGACATCATTGTCGATGGCACGCTCACCTTGGCCGGCTGGATGCAGATTGGCGTTTCGATCCTTAAAGTGGGATTGGGAGCGGTGCTCTCCGCCCTCCTCATCTGGATCATCGCCTATAAGGGTAGGCCGGTTCGCCCACCTCGTGATATGGAAGCCCCATGAACGCCATTCTGCCTGTCCTCGAAGATACACGCCACAAGGTGACGGTTGATGAATTGGAAGCGCTGCTCAGGGCGGGCTTCCTGTCCCATTGCGAGCGCCTGGAGCTGATTGACGGGGTGATTGTCGAGATGCCGCACGAAGGGTTCGCCCACGTCGATCTGAAAGCCCAGATCACCGAATGGTTGATGGGGCGTGTTCAGGACCCGTACCGCGTCGTGCCCGACGCAACGCTTCGGATTTCGTCGACGGAAGCCCCTGCACCGGACATTCGGATACAGCGCCGCGACGTACCCATGAGCCAGATTACTGGCGCTGACGTGGCACTTATCATCGAGATTGCGGACTCGTCTTTGGCGACAGACACCAAAGCGAAACCAGAGAAGTATGCAGCATTTGGTGTGCTTGAATACTGGGTGATTGATCTGGAAAACTGGCAGACGGTGCGGTTTCAGCGCAATGAAGATGGGATGTTCAACCAGTCCGAACTCGTTGCGGCAGACGCAACAGTACGCCCAAGTTCCCTACCTGAAATAGCATTTCGATTGGCAGACTTCAAACTCAACGTCTGATCAGACCCCCATCTGCCGCGCCGCGAGATCGCGCATGATCTCTTCTGATCCGCCGCCGATCGCCATGACGCGCACTTCGCGGTAGATGCGCTCAACGCGGTGGCCGCGGATGAAGCCGGCACCGCCGAGAATTTGCATCGCCTCGCGGGCGCAGTATTCCATGGTCTCGGTGGCCTGCACCTTCAGCATGGCGAGCTCGGCCACAGGGCTTTCGCCCTGCCCCACGCGCCAGCCGAGATTGTCGAGCATGGTCGTCGTCGCCCAGACGCGCTGGGCCATGCTGGCGAACTTATGGCGGATCACCTGATGATCAGCGAGGCGCTGGCCGAAGGTCTGGCGCTCCTGCGCCCAGGCGGCGGCGTCCTCGATGCAAGCGCGGGCATAGGCAGCGGCCTGGGCGGCCATGCCGAGCCGTTCGCCGTTGAAATTTGCCATGATGCCGTAAAAGCCTCGGTTCTCCTCGCCGATCAGGTTTTCCGCCGGCACGAAGACATCGTCGAAATGGATCGTGGCGGTGTCGCTGCTCCACCAGCCCATCTTGGGCAGCTCGGTTCGGGAAACGCCCTCGCCTTCCAGGTCGATCAGCATGAGCGAGATGCCCTTCATCCCTGCCTCGCCGGTGCGCACAGCTGTGGTAAGCCATTTTGAGGTCATCCCACCTGTGATGTAGGTTTTCGAGCCGTTCACTCGCCAGCCATTGCCATCGCGCACGGCGCTGGTCTTCAGCTGCGCCACATCGGAACCGCCGGACGGTTCGGTAATACCAAGGCTGATCTGCTTGTCGCCCGAGAGGACAATCGGTGCGATCTCTCGCTTCATGGCCTCAGTGCCCAGCGCCATCACCGGCGGCAGTCCAATGCCGTGGATCATGAGCGCGGCGGCGATGCCCCCGGCCCCGATCCGCGCCAATTCCTCGCTGGTGACGATTGAATGGAAGGGGTCGGTTTCTGTGCCGGCGCCACCAAACTCTTCCGGGTATCCAAGCCCGATCAGACCGGCCTTTGCGGCCTTTGGGTAAAGGTCCCGGGGGATGCGTCCTTCTGCTTCCCACGCCTCAATATGCGGCGTTATCTCCGCCTCAATGAAGGCCCGCACGCTTTGGCGCCATAGACTATGGCTTTCCTCCATCCACGGGCAGACAGGGCGAAGGGAATCGAAACTGATCGTCTGGGTCTTGGCCATGGCACCAGTCTAGGCAGCACGAGGGGCCATTTTGAAGGGGTGCCCTTGCGGGACCCCGAGAACATGCCGACATCCGATAAACAAATGAAAGGATCTTCTCGAATGATTGTCTCGACAACGCACCAGATTGAAGGTCGGCACATCGCTTCGTACCGTGGCATAGTGGCCGGCGAAGTCATCATTGGCGCACATCTGGGCAAAGACATCCTGGCCAGCTTTACCAACATCGTGGGCGGGCGCTCGGAAAGCTACGAAAGCACGATCCGCGAGTCCCGCGCTGGCGCCATGAAGGAAATGGAAGCTGAGGCCCAGCGGCTGGGCGCGAACGCCATTGTCGGCCTGAAGTTCGACTATCAGGTCATCGGTCAGGGCGGATCGATGATGATGGTCGCTGTTTGCGGCACTGCCGTCGTTCTGGAGTAGGCTTTGGCCGATGACCGTGCGCCTTCAGCGTCCATGATGCTCGCAATCGCTCGCGAGACGTTTGAAGCACTTCCCCAGGACATTCGCACCGCCGCTGCCCGTGTGAACACACACATAGAAGAGTTTGCCAGCCCCGACATTCTCAAGGACTTCGGGATGGACGACCCGTTTCAACTCACCGGGCTTTACCAGGGCATCCCACTAATCGACGACAGCGTGACGTTCCCAGCCCCAGAAGCGCCTGTCATATTTCTCTATCGCCAACCAATTCTGGCCGAATGGTGCGCGCGCGGAGATGTGGGCTTTCGGGACCTCGTCGCCCATGTTTTCATCCATGAACTCGGCCACCATTTCGGCTGGTCCGATGAGGAGATGCATGCCCTTGCGGGCCATTGAAGGAGGATTGTATGAGGGGATGGGCTTTGCGCGCTCTCACGCTTTCCGCGCTCCTGTTGCCTTACCTGATTCTGGTCGACTGCACGCTTCGCGTGATGACTTTTGGAAGTTGGGGTCCACTCCCACCCCAATGCGCGGTGTTTTTCCCGGAGGAGCACGCCGCCACGGCTGCAGGGCAGCTCATTTCGCCAAGCCAGATTATTCCCGAAGCGCATATGTTGATGCCCTATGGTGTACTGAGGTCGATCAATTTCGGCATTGGCGCCCTTGATGCGAAAATGCTCGGCCTGATCGCATTTTACGGGTCGCTCATTGTTCCCTTCACGCTGAGTTTTCTCGTATGGAAGCGGCTTTCACCAGCGCAGGTTTTATTGCTGATTGCGGCAATCTTGGCCAGCTACACCGCGCTCGCGGCAACTTCGCTTTTCTCTGCAAGTGAAACAATCTTTCAGCTAGGTCAGGCCCTGACCGCAATTTGGTTCGGTTTGTTTCTGATCGCCGTACCCGCGATTGCCACGACCCAACGACGAACGGCGCTTTGACGCGTCTCACGCCCTCGGCCAATGTAGCGCTTAGGGAGATCACACATGGACACATACGCAGACTATGACGCGCTCGGACTGGCTGAACTGGTTGCGAAAGGCGACGTTACGCCGACTGAGTTGCTCCAGGCCGCCTTCTCGCGGGCCGCAGCGGCTCAAGAGAAACTGAACTGCTTCTCGGCGATGTTTCCGGAGGCTGCAGAAGCCCAAATCGCTGAAGGATTGCATTCGGGCGCATTCTCAGGTGTGCCTTTTGCGACGAAGGACCTCGGCGCCGGGATAAAAGGCCAAACGCTCACGAATGGATCGGTTGCCTGGAAGGGTAATGTTGCGAAAGAAGACAGCGTGCTGACCCAGCGGTTCAAGGCTGCGGGACTTGCCATATTTGGCCAGACCACGAGCCCGGAATGGGGACTGACCACGTCAACCGAAAGCACGCTTTACGGCCAAACACGTAACCCCTGGGACACCACACGCACGTCTGGTGGCTCCTCAGGCGGTGCGAGCGCGGCGGTCGCAGCCGGTGTCATCCCGATGGCCCATGCCAGCGACGGAGGCGGTTCGATCCGTATCCCTGCAGCCTGCACCGGACTGTTCGGCATGAAGCCGTCGCGCGGACGCACCCCTATGGGCCCTGCGACCACCGAAGGCTGGAACGGACAGTCTTGCCACGGCACCGTCTCCCGCACCGTGCGCGACAGTGCCGCCGCCCTTGACGCGATCCATGGGCCAGAGACCGGTTCGCGCTATGTTGCGCCCGCGCCGGACGGGACGTTCCTGTCTGCGCTGGACGCTGACCCACAGCCCATGAAGATTGCACTTTGGACAACGGCGCCAAACGGGACCCGCCCGGATAAGGACGCCTTCGCGGGGTTGAGCGCGACGGTCGCGCTGCTGGAAAGCCTGGGGCATCATGTGGAAGAGGCTGGCCCTGCCCTGGATGGCGAAGCCCTTGGCAAAGGGCTGATGATGACGGTTTCAGCCGCCATGGCCATGGTCCTGAGTGCGCGGGAGACTGAACTGGGCCGGGCGCTTGAGGACGGCGAAGTGGAATCGGTCACGGCGCGTTTCCGCGAGTTTGGCAATTCCATCCCAATGGTCGAACTCATGCGGGCCAACCAGGCGTCCATTCAGGCCGGGATCGACTTTGACCAGTTCATGATTGATGGCGGCTATAACATGATCCTGGCGCCCACCTTGTCGCGTGCGCCTGAAAAGCTTGGCGTTCTTTCGCTCAACCCCGAAGATGTTGATCACTATGGTGAGGCCGTCACGACATTTGCGCCATGGTGCGCGGTGTTTAATCAGATCGGAGCGCCCGCCATGTCCGTACCGCTCCATTGGACAGCGCAGAATGTGCCCATCGGCATGATGTTTGGCGCGCGATGCGGCCAGGAGCGGGCCCTGTTCCAATTAGCAGGACAACTTGAACGAGCCGCGCCGTGGACTCACCGGAAACCACCCGTTTGGGTTGGCTAGACCATGCCGCAGCAGCAGTTCACACGACACATGGGCGGATGCCATTGCGGCGCCGTGAGATTTGAAGTTCAGCTACCCGAGGCGTTTGAAGTCGAGGATTGTAACTGCTCCATTTGTGCAATGAGCGGCAACATTCACGTCATTGTCCCCGCGTCCCGCTTCGTATTGGCGAAAGGACATGACGCCCTCACGGAGTACACGTTCAACACGGGCAATGCGAAACATCTGTTTTGCAAGACCTGCGGCGTGAAGAGCTTCTACATTCCCAGATCCAACCCGGATGGGTATGCCGTCACCTGGCGGTGCCTTGATGACTGGCAATCCTTGAATGTCACCGTGAACGCGTTTGACGGCCAGAACTGGGAGGCAAATGCGGGGGCACTTGCGCATAAATCTAAGGACTAGCTGCAACTGCAGGCGCCACCTAATCTCCGGGCGGTGGGGGCTGGCGACGATCCCGCAGACGTGGGCGCGACCGCGCACGTTCCTCGGCATCTTGGCTAAATAGCTCCACCAATTCGCTACGCTGTTCAGGCGTGAGATCTGCAAGCGCGTCAACCAATCGGCTGTGAAGCGCGTCCTGTAAGCGTGCATCTGCAGCGCGAAGCGATTCCAGCGCGTCGGCAACCGCATCCGGATCGAATGGTTCCTGGCGAAGCGCGCTCATGATCTCGCCACGGGCCGCCAGACGATCGCGTAGCTGACCACCGCTTTGCCCCATGGCCCGTCGAAAGCTCTGACCAAGTTCACGCCTGTCTTCGCGGGGTGTCACCTCAAGGATCCCGCGCCCCAGCATCAGTTCACTTCGCAAAGCGCCGGGTGGCGGCGCTGCGCCGTCTCCGCGCATCTCGGCTGGCTTGCCGAGGATGTACCCGGCAACAAGGCCGACGAACAGAATGTTGATCAGAACGGAAATGGAAAGCCAAAGGGGAAAAGACCGCTTCTCTTCGCTCATTCGGACACCTCCTCGAGACCCTCTGCGAATAAAGTCGGATCAAATCCAAGGTAGGAAGATTCAGAGAAAGGGTCATCGCTCGGTGCGCTGGCCGCAGCTGTTCCAAGTCCAATGGTCAGCCCCATGGCCAAGGCAGATGCGCAAGCCGCAAACCGGGTCCTCCACCCCGCAAGTGACCATGGCATGCCTGAGCGCCGATTGGCGTCGAGCGACTTCGGTGCCGCCTCGAGGATTGCCGAATAGAGGTGATCTGGCGCCTCGATGTCAGGCATGGTGCTCAAAAAACTGTCCAGTTCGGCCTCTTCGGCCATTGCCCTGGCGATTGCTGGGGTCGGGTTGTCCAAATACATTTGTGCTGTATCGGCCAAACCCTCGGGCCAGGCCGAAAGGTCAGCGCCATAGGTCTGGATCAACTCAATGATCCGGGTTTCATTCAGGGTGTCGTCTTGTGCCATACCTTAGTCCTCACCCCTCTTTAACACGTCAGCTTTCAATTTCCGTCGCGCCCGTGCCAGCAAACTCTCCAGCGCTTCGATACTCACGTCCATGATCGCTGCGGCGTCGATATTGCTGCGCCCTTCGAGACTACACAGCACAAGCGCGGCGCGCTGGCGCTCAGGCAAACTGTCTATCGCATTCATGAGAGACGTGGCTCGTTGCGTCTGATCCAAACGCTCATCCGGCCTTAAGTCAGGATCGGTACGCTCTGGGAGTTCATCCATTGTCTGCTCACGCCGCTTGCGGAAGTGGTCGCGGCACAAGTTGAGCGTCACACGATGGAGCCATGTGGAGAACTTTGCGCGCGGTTCCCATTTCGGAAGCTGTTTCCAGGCCCGGAGGAACGCCTCCTGCGTGATATCCTCGGCCAGAGCCGCGTCGCCAAGCATGCGCATTGCCAATGCATAGACCCGCGGCATGTGCCGCGTCACCAAAGCCGATTGCGCCAGTCGGTTTCCCGACGCGGCGGCGCGAATATCAGCGAGATCACTATCTTCGGACACGTTCGTAGCGTCATGCGCGCGTTCGGCCAGGTGTGGAAGGGGGGGGGTATCGAGGGGCAGTCCACACCTGGCCGGTCCAGGCCCACTGCCTCAAGGGGCGGGCGGGCAACAGACCTGGAAGCCTGGTTTCAGCGCAATGGTTCTATTCAGCCGGTGGTCCGCGGCGACCTCCGCGACGCTCACCCCGTCGACCCTGGATCGCGCTCTTGGCGGCCTCACGCTCGGCTTCGGTAATCAATCCGTCTCCATCGGTGTCGACGCGCTCGAACATCGCATCGATCCGTCCACCAGTTTCGTCCAGCGTCAGAACGCCGTCACCATTGGCATCGGCCCGGCCAAAGGCCCTGCCCTGGCGATTGGCACGGCGCTCTTCCGCACGGGCCTCTGCCGCGGCTGTGAATTCCGCTTCGGTTATTGATCCGTCGCCATTCGCATCCGCTTGGGCGAACATCGCCTGGCGCGCTGCCTCGGCTTCATCTCGGGAGATATTTCCGTCTCCGTTCGTGTCGAGCGCCTGGAGGCGTTCGCCATGTCCACCGCGATGGTCATCGGCAGCGGCGGGCAGCACCATTGTGACTGCACCAAGGGTCAGTGTCAGGGCGATCAGGGAGGAATGCAGTTTCATCGCGACAGGTCTCCTTTTGTATATCTGTCATGGCTTCAACGCAGCCGAGACAGACTTCCGTCGCAAGAAACTGCATCTTGTCAGATCGCGCGCAGAACCCGCGCATAGGTATCGGCCAGCGCGGCCTCCAGAGCGTCGAAGTCGTCGACGCCGACAGCGCCGCAAAGCCGGTCTTTCAAGCCCGCCGAAAACGTATTTGTGCGAGGCGTTGCATCGAGGCAGAGCTTGAGCAATTGCCGAAGCGCGGACTGAAACGTCCAAGACTCCTGAAGGCTGGAGCACTGGGTTTGAGTGATTGTGCCGGCTTCATGCAGCTGCTGCAGGGCATCAAAGGTGTTGGGTGTGATCGCCCCGCGACCGCCAGCGATCAGCAGATGTTTCTGGACGAAGAACTCGATATCGACGAGTCCGCCCTCCATGGATTTGATATCCCAATCCCCGGCTGGCGGTTTCTCCGTGCGCAAACGCGCCCGCATATCGTTGATATCGTTGGAAAGTGCGGGGTCCCTGCGATGGGCGTCTATTGATGCCAGTGCAAGATCAAGCGTTCTCCGGGCAAGGTCCATGTCGCCGGCGACCGTAGCCATCCGGGTGAGCGCCATACGCTCCCAGGTCCAGGCGTCCGAGGCGTGATACTTTTCAAAAGCGGACAGTCGCACAGCGACCGGACCTGCCCGCCCGGACGGACGTAGCCGCATGTCCACTTCATACAGCACGCCCTCCCCTGTGGGCGCGGAGAGAGCCGTTGTGAGACGCTGGGTAAAGCGTGTGAACCAATTTGTGGCCATTCCGCTGTCATCGGGGTCATAGATCACGAACATGTCGAGATCCGAGCCTGCGGTCAGTTCACCCGCGCCAAACGAGCCCATGGCCATCACGGCCCAGCGCCCCGGTACAGGTCCAAATTTGCGTTCTGTTTCCGCAGCTGCAGCGCCTGACATGGCAACCACCATCTCCCGCGCCAGCTTGCTCCAGGACGCTGCAGCCTGCCCGGCCAGCAGTCGTCCGTTCAGCAAAGCATGGCCAGTCAGGAAAAGTTGATCACGATGGAACCGGCGAGCAGCATCCATAGCCTCTTCGAACGATGCGCCCTCTGCCAGATCTAACCGTGCTTCGGCCTCTCGCGTGATCAGGCTTTCGAGGAGGCTGGGCCGTTGCGAGAGAATTCGTCCGATCCGGGGCGCAATTGCCAAACTCGAAATGAGATCGTTCAAGAGGTCGACCTCCTTGTCCAGCATCGACAAGAGCTGGACACCGGCATTCAGCCCCTCAAAAAACCGCTCGAAATTTGTAAATGCGGTGGATGCATCACCCGTTGCAGACATCGCTTCGAGCAAACGTGGCGTGAGCGCCGTGAGAAGGGCCTGCCCCCGGGCGGTACGCGTCGCCGGCACAAAGCCCTTATGCCAACGTCTGAATGTCGAAATCACTCGGGCCGGATCAGAAAAGCCCATGACGTTGAGCGTTGCGACGGTGCCAGGATCGTCATCGACGCCAGTGAAAACGAGATTGCCCGCGCGCGTCGGTTGGGTTGCATCAGTATCATCAGCAAACAGCGCGCTATAGGTGGCCTGGACTTGGCGCCGGGTTTGGTTGAGCGCATCATCAAACGCTGCCAAGGACGGCAGTCCCAGGAGCCTTGCGACCCGCTCGCGCTGGGACGGATCGGCGGGCACGCTGTGGGTTTGGGCATCATCGAGCATCTGTATCCGGTGCTCCACAGCCCGCAACCCGCCATAGGCTTCAGTCATCAAAGTGCACTCGTCGGCAGGGATAGAGCCTGCTTGCGCGAGCGCGGCGAGCGCATCCAGCGTTCCGCGTTGGCGCAAGGCCGGGTCCCTTCCACCCAAAATGATCTGTTGGGTTTGGGCGAAGAACTCTATCTCCCGAATGCCGCCGGGCCCGAGCTTCACGTCACAATCCACCGCGCCAAAGTCCACATCCCCGACCTTCGCGTTGATCATGCGTTTGATCGCGTGCACGTCTTCAATGGTCCAATAGTCGAGGTGGCGCCGCCAGACGAAGGGCCTCAGCGCGTCCTGGAAAGCCTTTGCCGCTTCGAGGTCACCTGCACATGGCCGCGCCTTGATCCACGCCATACGCTCCCAGTTCTGACCAACTTCCTCATAATAATTGGCGGCGCGTTGAACTGAAACAGCGGCAGGGGTCGCACTCGGGTCTGGACGAAGTCTCAAATCTGTTCGGAAGACATACCCATCTTCCGTTTGCGCTTCCATGAGGCGGCAAACGTCGCGCACGACACGGATTGCAGCCTCCTGAGCGCTGCGCGACTCTGCCTTGAACGTCTCCGGATCGAAAAAGACGGCCAGATCAACATCACTGGAGTAGTTCAATTCGTATGCGCCCATCTTTCCGAAAGCGAACACGAAGAGGCCGCTGGGCGACGCCCTGTGGACGGCAAGCGCAGAGGTCAACGAAGCCTCAAGTGCCGCATCGGCAAATCGGGTGAGCGCATCGGTCACCCGCTCCTGTGGCCAGGCACAGCCCAGGTCCAACATGGCGAGCATCAAATGAACGCGCTGCTTGGCCCGTCGAAGCAGAGGTTCCAGATCAGCGTATTCCATCGGAGTTTCGCCCAATGAGCCGATGGTGGAGATTTCTTCCTCGCACTGCTGTGCAAGAGCCGCTTCCGATGTAACCACCAGGTCACTTTCGTGCATACGGAGGAGGCGAGCGAGATACGGCGCCTGTTCCGCTGCAACCCGCGCCACATCCGAAAGCGTTTCGCCAATCGGCCGGGGGGTGAGCGGATTGTCTGTTGAATGGAGCGTCATGGCTCCGGTGTATCAGGCCCGCGGCAAGCGCAAAACCGCCCGAAGGCCCGGACGCTCAGGTGGTCCGTCTCCGTCAAGCAAGAGGAACTCGCCGCGATGGACCTCCGCTACGGCATCAACGAGAGCGAGCCCAAGGCCAGATCCTTGATGCGTGCGGGCTTCATCGAGGCGTTCGAAACGCTTCTTGGCACGCTCTCGATCGACTTCCGGTATACCGAGACCGGTATCCTTCACCACCACATCAACCATATTCCCGTTCGCCCGTTTCGTGCTGACACTGATGGCGCCGCCGGGTGGTGTATATTTGATGGCATTGTCGATCAGGTTTGCAACCGCCTGGGCAATCATCTCCCGATCACCAAGTACATCGGGTGTCTTCAGACGTTCGGTCTGGAAGGCCAGTCCCTGATCTTCGGCGGCGGGCTCAAACAAGTCGGCGAGTTCGCCAACGACTTCTGCGATGTCGGTGTTCACGAGCTCTAGCTGCGAGGGACTGTCGAGCCGCGATAGCTTCAATATCGCGTTGAACGTCGCAAGGATGCCATCGACATCATTGATGGTCTGCACGAGCGCAGCTTCAGCATCCAAATTCGGTTTGACCAGCTCGTCCTCCAGACGATTGCGCATCCGGGACAAAGGCGATCGCAGGTCATGTGCGATAGAGTCGCCTGTGTGGCGCGAGGCTCGAACAAGCTTCTGGAGCCGGTCCAGCATGGCATTCATACGATCTGCGAGTTGATCAAACTCGTCATTGTAACGACCGACGCGGGCGCGCTCGCCCAGGTTGCCGCGCATCACCTTTTCTGCCGTGGTCACAAGTTCGCCAGCGCGCCGCGACACGCCTCGCGAGATGTACCAGCCTCCCAGAATCGTGATGACCAACCCAACGGACGCAGCAATATAAATTGCCCGCATGATCCGTTGGATCATCAGGTCGGTTTCGCTGCTATCATAGCCGACGAGTAGTCTGGCCTCAGTACCCAGCGTCACGATCTGACCCTTGATATCGAGCGTGTCGATCTCGCCACCGGGACGGCGAACATCTATCTCGAAAGTCACTTTGCCCGGTCCGTCATGGTCGGGCATGTCAGATAAGTCCCCGTCGAGTTTGATGCCCGACGGCGTTTCCAACTGGTAGAGGAAATAGCGGTTTGGTGTCGCGGCCCGCTCGAAGAGCGATTGTGTCACGCGAGACAGACCACCCTCACGATATCCGAGAAGAAGCGTGCCGATTTCTTCCTCGACACGCTCTTCCGTTTGTTGGTTCAGATAGCCCACCGTTGTCTGGTAAAGGAGCCCGAACAGCAGGGCGGACGTCATCAGGATCAGCCCCACATAGAGGAGCGACAGCCGGAAGGTTGTCGTGCGCGCGAATGGCGGCAGACGCACCCCCCGGAGATCCATGGCCTAGGCCTGCAGGCGGTAGCCCGCCCCGCGCACTGTGTGGAGCAGTTGCTCCTCGAAATCCTTGTCGATCTTTCCGCGTAGACGGGAAATGTGGACATCGATCACATTGGTCTGGGGATCAAAATGATATTCCCAGACTTTCTCGAGGAGCATTCTCCGCGTGACCACCTGCCCCGCATGGCGCATGAGGTATTCCAGGAGGCGGAACTCGCGAGGTTGAAGATCAATTCGCTGACCCGCACGGCTGACCTTTCTGGTCAACAAGTCCATCTCCAGATCACCCGCTTTCAGATGGGTAACGGGGGATTCCGGTGATGTGCGGCGTCCAAGGGCTTCAACGCGGGCGATGAGTTCGGCCGGCGCGAACGGTTTCGACAAATAGTCATCGGCGCCCGCGCGGAGACCTTCCACGCGATGTTCAACATCCGAGAGCGCCGTCAGGAAGAGCGCAGGCGAAATGCCGCCCGCGTCCCGGTATTCCTGAACGAGGGTGAGCCCGTCCTTTTCAGGCAACATTCTGTCGACGACAAGGGCGTCGAAGCTTCCGGCGCGGGCAAGCTCCAGGCCGCGATCGCCATCATTGGCGATGTCTACCTGGTGCCCGGCCTCGCTCAGCTTCTGACCGATGAAGTCCGCACTTTCGCGGTCATCTTCTATGACGAGTACATTCATTCGTGACGTTGCCTTTCTCGGTTCGCGGTATCAGTCCTCGGACGTGCCGATTTCGACCGTACGGAACGTGGTCACTTCTCCCACCCGCACAGCCACCAATACCTTGTCGCGCCCAGCCTCACGCGCAGTTTCAATCGCCCGTTCCATGTCACCCTGTGACCTGAGGGACCGGCCATTGATTTCGAGGATCGCCATCCCGCTGCGGATGCCTGCATCGCGCAACGGGCTGTCGCTTTCCATTTCCGTGACCACCAGACCAGCTTCGTCGGCATCCAGACCAAGCTCTTCTCGCAGGTCTGAATCGAGGGGCCGGACGCTTACGCCCAAGGGCCCATCGCTGTTCTCGGTGATTTCGTCATCACCCTGTTCTCCGGCGCCGTCTGAAAGTGGATTTTCAGGGCGCTCGCCAACGGTCACCGATACGGTTTGACGCTGGCCATCACGCAGGATGCCGAACTCGTTTGTGGAGCCCGCCAACAGACTGCCCACCACGCGGGTCAGTTGCGTAGAGTCTTCCACGTCGCGGCCGTTGACCGACAGGATAATATCTCCGCGCTCCAAGCCATATTCTTCGGCAGGGCTGCCATCTGTTACATCGGCAACAATAGCGCCTTCATCATCGGTCAGACCCTGAGCGTCGGCCATGTCCGCCGTCAGGTCCTGAATGATAACGCCGAGCCAACCTCGGGACACCCGCCCGTCTCGGATCAGCGTTTCAGTAATCTGATTGGCCAGTTCTGCCGGAATGGCAAAACCAATTCCAACGCTGCCGCCCGTCGGGGAGAAAATCGCCGTGTTCACGCCGATGACACGACCATTCAGATCAAATGTCGGCCCCCCGGAATTGCCCCGGTTGATGGCCGCGTCGATCTGCAGGAAGTCTGTGTAGGTGCTGGAGCGCCCAAGGCGCGAATTGTTGCGGCCATCTGCGGAAACGATACCTGCGGTCGCTGTTCCACCCAGTCCAAATGGGTTCCCGAGCGCTACAACCCAATCACCGCGGCGCGGCTGGCTGGCCGTGGCGAACTCCACATAAGAGAAGTTGTCGCCTTCCTGAACTTTCAGCACGGCGAGATCGGTTGAAGGGTCGGTGCCGATTATCTCTGCGGCGAGTTCGCGGCCATCTTCGAGGACAACTTCGATCTCGGTGGCGCCTTCAACCACGTGATTGTTTGTGACGATGAAACCGTCCTGAGAAATGAAGAAGCCGGATCCGAGAGAGCGTGCTTCTTCCTGCTCGGGCGCGGGTGAGTCGTCCTCCCGGCGGCGGTCCATGAAGTCGTCAAAGCCGGGCATGTCGCGAAAGCGTTCCATGAACTCTTCGAACCCGGCCCCGCGATCCCGGAGGGACACCACGTTTACTGAAACAACCGCCGGACTGACCTGTTCGACAAGGTCGGCAAAGCTCACCGGCGCGTTGCCTGGCGTCTGAACCACGATAGGTCGGGCATCGGCAGGCTGGATGAGCTGAGGCCCAAAGGCAAAGGCTGCCATCGCACCTGCGCCCACGACACCTGCGAGCAAAGCCTGACTGGATACTCCGAACCGTTTCATCATCGGGTCTCAAACTCCTGTTATTGCACGGGTTAGGTGCATGTTAATGTTACTTATCCTGCGTTTGACCAAGATGGTCATTAAGTTTCATTTAGCTAGCCCACTGTCGCAGGCGTGATCACCTAGTCATTCAGACGTGTGCGCACCATTACAGGTTCCATGAGTGTCTTATGGACAGGACATTTGTCCGCAATCTCAAGTAAACGGCTGCGCTGCGCCTCATCCAAGTCTCCTTCAAGCAAGAGATGGCGCTCAAAAATGTCGACTTTGCGACCTTCTTCGCACCGTTCGCAGTCTTCTGCGTGTCCTTTTTCGTGGGAGACGTTCAGTGAAACCTTTTCCAGCGCCCAACCTTTGCGGTTGGCGTACATGCGCAATGTGATGGCGGTGCAGGCGCCCAATCCTGCGCTGAGCAATTGGTATGGGTCAGGTCCCGAATCGTCTCCACCGATCGATTTTGGCTCGTCTGCAAAGAAGGCATGGGCGCCGGCTTGAATTGCGACCTGATAAAGACCCTTCCCGGTTTCAGTGACGCCTAGCAAACCCTGGGGCGGGGTCTGAGCGGGTTCTGACTCGGTGGTCTCTGGAAGATATCGTCCTGCCCAGCCGACAATGCTCTCGGCCGCGTAGGCTGCATCCTCAGCCTTGCTGAGCAAATGGTCGGCCGAATCGAGACTTATGAAGCTCTTGGGATGCTTGGCTGCAATGAACAGTCCTGTGGCATTCTCAATGCCCACGGTCTCGTCCAAAGGCGAGTGCAACACCAACAAGGGCTTTTTGAGGGCGGCCGCCGCGTCACGCACGCGAGCGCCTCGCACATCGTCGAGAAACTGCTTTCGAATTGTAAAAGGCCGTCCGGCCAAAGAAACTTCGGCTTCCCCATGGGTTTCGATCTCGTCGATCTTGGAGCCGAAATTGTGGATGACATGCTCAGCGTCTGCAGGTGCGCCAATCGTTGCCACCGCCTTGACGGTTTCGATGTGATGCGCAGCCACAACAACAGCCGCGCCGCCAAGCGAATGACCGATGAGCAGACCAGGCCCGCCGGTTTGCGCTCGCAACCACTGGGCGGCCGCCAGGAGATCCTGCACGTTCGACGAAAAGTTGGTGTTCGCGAAATCACCGTCGGAATGACCAAGTCCGGTAAAATCGAAGCGCATCACCCCAATACCCAGAGCCGCGAGGCGCTTGGCAATGCGCTGCGCCGCATGAATGTCTTTGGAACAAGAGAAGCAATGGGCAAATAGCGCCCAGGCCCGCACAGGTCCCTCGGGCACGTCCAGTCGTGCAGCTAAAATTTCACCTCGCGCGCTCTCGAATTCAGCCTTGCCGCTTTTCAGTCTCATCGGAAGTCCAGTCTCGCTTGAAATTCACAGTGCCACATGGGGAGCGCGCGTGCACACAAAAGTCACGATCGTGCGAGTGTCAGCAAGCCTAATCTGCGAGGTCTTCCGGTGCCACTGGGTCAATCTCTACGGGAATAGATTTGCGCTGGCGCTGTAGGCCATAGCCGAGGACACCGCCCACGAGCAGCATAAGAAATGGGCCAATCCACAGCAGATAATCCATCGGTCCGCGTGCCTTTGGGCGAAACAGGACAAACTCGCCATAGCGCCCTTCAAACCAGTCGCGGACGTCCTGATCGCTCGCACCCTCTGCCACCATTGTGCGCACACGTACGCGCATGTTTTCGGCAATGTCCGACGCGGATTGGGAAATGGGCTCGTTTTCGCACGCAACGCACCGGATTTCCCGCATGAGCGCCTGGGCTCTTGCTTCATCGGCGGCCGACAGTTCCGCGGCGCCGGACTGGGCCATGATCAGCAAAGATGCGAGTAATGCCTTCATCACTCAGCCGCCACAGGTTGAGCCTCAGCTGTCGGAGCCTTCCGCCTTGCAGGGCGTTTCCAGACGGCCAAACCACCGCCGACGGCCATCACCATCACGCCGAAGAAGACGAGATCAATGAGCGGGTTGTAGTATGCCCTGAATGTCCAGCGAACTTCGCCGTTGATAACGCGGCGGTCACCAAGTGCGAGATACAAATCGCCCACCACGCCTTTATGGATCGCAGTCTCGGTCGTCGGCATTCTGGCGGCTGGATAATAGCGCTTGTCTGGCTCAAGTCGTATGGGCGTGCCATTTCCGCGCTGCACCAATAGGCTGGCCCGGTCGGCATACCAGTTTGGCCCTTCAACCGTATTGATATCGTCAAAGGTCACCGTCCACCCTACAAGCTCAGCCTGCTCACCGACGGCAAGGTCCAATGTCGTTTCATACCGCGCGGAGGTCTCAACCACCGCTCCAATGGTGAAAAGGCCAAGGCCAATGTGGGCAAGCGTCATTCCCCAGACGCGCGCAGGCAATGAAAACACCCTTGGCCAAATCAAAGCGCGGCGTTTCAATTCCAGAATCGACCCGCCCACAAGCCAAACGCCCAGACCAACGCCGAGACCTGCGAACAGCGGAATGTCAAAAAGGCCGACGCCGAGCAGCGCAAAGATCAGACCCACGCCAACAAACGCTGCGGCCCACTTCCAGAGCGCTTTGACTTCCATGCGTCCCCAACTCCACGCCTGAACGACTGGCAGCGCGATCAGCGCCAGGCACATGATGGGAACGAAGGTGAGCCGGAAGTAAGGCTCGCCGACGGACATCTGCCGCCCGAAACCTTCCGCAATCAACGGGAACAAGGTGCCCAAGAGCACGGTCGCCGTCACAACGGCAAAGACCAGATTGTTGCCCATGAGAGCGCCTTCACGGCTGATCGCCGTCCAGGCAGGTCCACCCTTGATCTTGTGGGCTCTGATCGCAAACAGCAGAAGCGCGGCGCCGCCGTACAGAAGCAGTCCGTTCAGCAGCACAAAGCCACGCGTCGGGTCTACTGCAAAGGCGTGGACAGATGTGAGGATTCCCGAGCGGACAAGAAACGCTCCGAGGATCGAAAAGCAAAAGGCGAGGACCGCCAGCAGCACAGACCAAACGGCGAAGCTGCCTCGTTTCTCTGTCACGATTATGGAATGGAGAAGTGCCGCCCCGATCAGCCAGGGCATGAGCGAGGCGTTTTCAACCGGGTCCCAAAACCACCAGCCGCCCCAGCCAAGCTCATAATAAGCCCAGATGCTTCCCAGAAGGATTCCAACTGTGAGCGGGGCGAAAGCCGCCATGGACCAGCCACGAACCGTCTTGGCCCATTCCCGGTCCACACGCCCTTCGATCAGCGCCGCCGCCGCGAGCGCGAAAACGAACGAATACCCGACATAGCCAAGGTAGAGCAGCGGTGGATGAAGCGCGAGTGCCGGGTCCTGTAGGAGCGGATTGAGGCTTGCTCCCTGCAGAGGCGGCGCCTCCATCCGGGTAAACGGACTTGATGCGAATAAGAGGTAGGCGAGCGAACCTGCACCCACGAGCCCCTGGACGCCGAGAGCGCGGGCCTCAAACGCATCGCGACCCGTCCGCATAACCAATGCACCCGCAGCCCCGAAACCAAGGGTCACCAAGCACCAGAGCGCCATGGAACCCTCATGGTTCCCCCACGTGCCAGCGATCTTGTAGAGGAAGGGTTTGAGCGTGTGGGAATGGTTTGCAACCAATGCGACCGAAAAGTCTGAACGCACAAAGGCGTAAATCAGCGTACCAAACGCCAGTGCCATCAGCGCAAACGCCGAAAGCGCCAAGGTCGCTGTTTTGGCTCGCTCGCCGCGAAGTCCCTGAACGCCCTGGGCCAAAGACAGCGCGAAAGCCAGGATCGCCGCAAAGTGTCCAAACTCGATCATGTGTCGGGCGCCTCGATGTGCTGCAACTCCCGCGGCACATAGTTCTCATCATGCTTTGCAAGCAGTTCGGTGGCGACGAATTGCCCGTTTTCGTCAAAGCTTCCGGTAGCAACGACGCCAGAGCCTTCCCGGAACAGGTCTGGCGCAATCCCCGTGTAACTGACTGTGATGGTGTTTGGACTGTCATCGACCACTGAAAACAGAATCTCGGCATCGACGTCATAGGTCAGTGAACCGGGCTCGACAAAGCCGCCAATCTTTACGCGCTGGCCAGCCTCGGGCAGTCCCGTCTCAGCCAGGCGTTCCGGCGTGTAGAATAGGTCCGCAGTCTCCCGCATGGCGAACAGAACCAAAGCGGCGGCCGCAACGACCAGCACAGCAGCAATCGAGAAGGTCCAGAGACGTTGGGTGCGAGCTCTCATGGCCATGAGTATAGTCCACTCTCAATTCGGGGGAACTGCGGCTGAATTGGCACGCGATTCACGCACAAATGTCGATACCAGGGCACTGAAGCCCGCGCGATCGCGCCCGCCTTCGGGCAACCCGCTTTCGATTTCCGCCCAATAGGCCTGCGCACCAGTCTCGTCGCCAGCTTGCCAGTCCGCAACTCCCACCAGAAATCCCGCTCGCAATTGAGTTCGGTCGAGTTGATAGGCCCGCTGGAAAAGCGCGCTTAACTCGGATGACACCTCGCCATTCGACATGCGCAGCAAAGCATCGCCAAGTCCCAGCAAAGCAGGCACATGGGTGTTGTCCCGCCGAAGCGCGGACTGGTACGCCCTGACTGCATCCTCATCGCGCCCCTGATTGGCGAGCAATTGCCCGATAAAATAGTGCGGTTGAGGGTCTTCCGGACGTTCCTGCGTCAGCACTTCCAGCCGCGCCAACCATTCCGCCGACGTCATATCTTCCGGCGCTTTGCGCTCAAGTTCCGCCGTGCGCTTCGACATAGGCTGATCGGGCAACCCAGGCCGCCCCATCAAGGCGTAGAGCCCAGCTGCTAATAGCAGGGCACCGATGGTGAGGATCCAGTCGACTGTCTTCATGGGGAGGGGAGCCTGAGTGTCGCGCGCAAGCCGCCCATGGGACTGCGAGAAAGCTCTAGAGCGCCGCCATAGAGCTCTGCGAGTTCACTTACGATCGACAGACCAAGACCGGTCCCGGGCGCAGATTCATCCAGTCGCACGCCCCGTTTGACTGCGGCTTCCCGCTCGATCTCGCTCAGCCCATCGCCATCATCATCGATATGCAGGCAGAACTGATGGGCCCCGACGGTCTCACCGTTCAGAACCACTTCACTGCTCGCCCATTTACAGGCGTTTTCCGCAAGGTTGCCGATCATTTCCTCCAAGTCTTGCGCTTCCCCCCGAAAGACAAGCCCCTGCGGCAACTCAGACCTCACGGTCACGCCTTCCGCCTCAAACAGTCTGTTGAGCAGTCGAACCAAGCCCGCCGTCACGTCCTGCACCTCAGTGCGAGCGCCGATTGTCTGCGCGCGGGCCGCTGCCTGGGCGCGCTTGAGATAGTGCTGCACATTGCGATGCATGGATTCCGTCTGACGCTGCACGACATCGTCCAGAGGTGTATTACCGGCCGCCTCATTTCTAAGGACCGCAATCGGCGTTTTCAGAGCATGGGCCAGATTTCCAACATGGGTCCGAGCGCGCTCAACCACATCGCGGTTATGATCTATCAGCTTATTGAGTTCTTCCGTGAGCGGGCGCACCTCTGCGGGATAATCCGTATCCATTTGCGTGCGATTGCCTGCGCGCACTTCGCTTAGATCACCCTGTATCCGCTCAAGAGGCTTGAGCACTTCGCGAACCTGGATCGCCATGGCGAGCAGAACTCCCCCTGCGAGAAAGACCATGGCAAGAATGATTGAGAGGAGGAACCTGCGAGCGCCGGCATCAGACGCGCCACGGTCCGCTGCGGCCATGAGAACAGCGCGCTCCCCCTCATCAGAAAGGACAACGGCGCGCGCCGCGACACGCACCCGCTCGTCTTCGGCGGGCCCATCGGTGTTGGCGAAGAATGTGCCGCTGGTGTCGGCCAGGGCCTCTTGGGCGAGATCAATGGGGAGGGGAAGTTCGCTGAAATTCAGGCTGTCGGCTCGAATATCCCTGATCGGCGAGTTTTCAGAAGACACCTGAACAATTGCCCAGTAGCGGCCCGCCAACGGAATTTCGTAACGCGGGTCGGCCGGCAATTGCTCACCATTTGCGGTAATTTCACCTGTGGGTGACACGTCGACCGCCCTGGAAAGCGCCACCAGGGTTGCGTCCAACTCATCTTCCAGGAGCTGGACCGCCTCGGCGCGATACAGCGCTGAGAGTGCAAACGCGCCGCCAAAGAGGACCACGAGACTCCAGACGCCTGCGCCGATCAGGAGGCGCTGGGCTAACGATCCACCCTTGGGAAGATAGTTGGTTAGGATCAAAGGGCTGGCTCCTGCAGCAATAGCCGCGAAGTCACCTTAAATCGGCTCAGCTCGCAAGGTGTTGCTCAGCCTGAGGCACAACCAGCCGATATCCGAGGCCGCGTTCGGTTTCGATCCGGTCCGATCCGATTTTCTTGCGAAGGCGACCGATGAACACTTCGATCGTATTGGAATCGCGGTCGAATTCCTGGTCGTAGATGTGTTCCACAAGCTCCGTTCGCGAAACCACGCGCCCCTGATGGTGCATGAGGTACGCCAGAACGCGATACTCGTGGGCCGTCAGGCGGATCGGCTCTCCATTGACCGACGCCCTTGCAGATCGGGTGTCGACGCGAAGCGCGCCCGCCTCAATGGCGGCAGCGCTGTGCCCGGTGGCCCGGCGCAGCAGCGCGCGCAGCCGCGCCAACAGTTCCGCGGTGTAGAACGGCTTGGTGAGATAGTCGTCAGCACCAGCATCAAATCCTTTGACTTTCTCGCTCCACCGATCCCGGGCGGTCAGGATCAGGACGGGAAAGTCTTTTCCGTCCGCCCGCCACCGTTCCAGAATGGTCACGCCATCCAGTTTGGGCAGGCCAAGGTCCAGAATAACGGCGTCATAGGGTTCGGTATCACCAAGGAAGTGGCCATCCTCGCCATCGGCAGCCAAGTCTACGGCATAGCCTGCATGGGACAGCGCATCTGCCAACTGACGACGCAGATCAGGATCATCTTCGACAACAAGGATACGCATGTGTCAGCCTCCACTCGACCTGGTGATCCGCCCGGTGCGGGCATCCACCGAAATTCTCATTCGCCGACCTTCGCCGGTCATCCACTCAATTCTATACTCAACTCCTCCACCAGATGTGGAGAAAAGCTCCGCGTCCAACTGATAGCCGCCATATCTGTCCTTCAAACGGGAAAACACTTCCCGAAGCGGAACGATATCGGCCGCTCGTCCAGACTCCCGAGGGTCCCCGGGCGTAAAGGACTGTGCGCTGGCAGAAGAGCCGAGTAGTCCCGCAAGGGCTGTGCCGAGAGCGGCGAGGAAGATCGTACGACGAAGCATTGTGCATCGTGCATAGGCTGAACGTACTGAACGCCTCGTGAATACGCGTTTGTCGGTTGTACAGACACCATTTTTACTCGGCGCGAGCCTTAAGAAAAGCAGTCAGGTCGGGATCCTTCGGATTATCGAGCACAAGCTCCAGCTTTGCGTAGAGACTCCCTGCTCCCTTTGCCGACTTCACGCCCTTTCCCTTCAGCCGCAGGACCGTTCCGGAGTTCGACCCAGCTGGAACACTTAAGGTAATCGGGCCCGAAGGCGTCCGGATTTCCACCTTCCCTCCCAAGACCGCAGTCTCAAGGGAAACGGGGCATTGCATCCTCAGATTTTCGCCGTCGCGCGTCCAGATGGAGCTGGGCTTCACCTGAACCTGAAGCAGCGCGTCGCCGGGCGCACCGCCGCTTGGGGAAGCGTGCCCCTGACTCTTGAGCCGAAGCGTCTGCCCATCCTCGATGCCGGCCGGGATATCTACTTCAAGGGAGCGCCCGTCAGCCATCGCCATGCGACGGCGTGCGCCGGTAACCGCGTCTTCGAAGCTGATCTCAACCTGGTAGCGGACATCGCGCCCACGAACGGGACCCGTGCGCCTTCGGCCGCGTCCCCCGCCGAATATTCCGGAGAGTATATCCTCAAACGGGTCGCCCGCTTGCCCCCCTGCCCCGGCATTCTGATGCCCACCTCCTCCAAAGGGGTGGGTTGGGTTGCCATTCCCATCGATTTCGCCCCGGTCAAATTTGGCGCGCTGTTGGGAGTCCCCGAGAATCTCGAACGCCTGCGAGACCGCTTTAAACCGGTCCGCTTTCGCAGGGTCGTCAGGATGCAGGTCGGGATGCAACTCCTTAACAAGGCGGCGATGGGCAGCCCGTATTTCAGACTCACTCGCCGTTCGGCTCAGGCCCAGTATGGAATAGGGGTCTTTGGCCAATGAAAGCGCCCTCGCAATTCAGTTCAGATCGTTGAACTGAGGTAAGCTCATGCGGCGCGAATTGGAACCCAGTCGCTTACCCTTCCCGACTTGGATACGGCTCTCAAGCGTTGTGGTACCGATCCTTGTGCGACGGCAACCGGCGCCTGTGCGTGCTGCGAGACGTCAATCTCTCCGGTAGGTGCAATCGACTCGATTTCGTATGTCAGGTCCAGAACAGGCTCAGGCGCATCCCATTCATTGGAGATCGCATGGTCACGGGCGGACCAAGACACCTGACCGTCTGCCTGCCTCCAAACCGAATGGGCAGGCACCATCGGTTTGGAGGCAGTGTTTTCGAATGCGAACTCTACCGGAGAGCCTTGATCGCCAAGCCTCCAGAAAAGGGCGCGCCCCACATCGTCATTCGCAAGCGGCACACGAACCAAAGCATCATCCACAACAACGCACCGCGCACCCATTTGCGCGCCCATTTGTGCAGGACGATCTGTTCCTTTTTGCCCCCTCAGCAGTCCCGACAACCTGTATTGAGACGGGCCTATCAGTTCGGCGAAGCGGAAACTCAAACACTCCCACCCCCCCGTCGTCTCGACAAGCAACATATTAGCGCCCGACAGGACAGCCAGCGGATCAGCAGAGCTCAAACCAGCAAATGCAAACTCCGCTTCAACTGTGCTCGCCTCATCCCAACGATGAAGCACGCCGGGATCTAGCGGAACCGTCAAACAGCCCGTGAGACTGGGGGTGTCGATCCATGCTCGAAACGCCAGCGTTGCTGAGGTGTCACCCGCCACCAGTTCAATCCTTCCGGCCCATGGATCGGCAAAGCTGGCAATGGTGACCATCGGGTTCGCGCCCTCGCCAAACCTTGGACCATCGATCACAAGCAGGTCCGGCGAAATGACTGCTGGAGGGACATTGGGCGCGAGCGGTGCAGAGACGCCAAGCAAAGGCAGAGCGACAGTGCTTTGCGGTGCAAGTCGCAGCGTGTCTTCAAGGCCGCGCTCACAAGCAACGACAGCCCAAGGCTTTCCTTCAAGTTCGATTGTTGCGCCCACCTCAAGGTGACCCGAAAGCGCAGATCGGGTGACTTCAAACTGATAGAACGTGTTTGCATCCGCGAGGATCTGTTCCGCCACGCGTTCGGCTTCCGCCTCGGAGAACGACATGGGCAACTCCAGAGCCAGAACGCGGCGGGGGTCCCCATCTGGGGACTGCGCCTCTGCCAGTTCGACCTGGAAGGCATTCGCAAAACTCGCATGGGCCAAGTGCAAGCGGCCAGCAGCGGGTCGCTCGCCATATCGCTGGAAAACCGGAGACGATGTGGCGGTGTCCCAGTCAAAACTGGACGTGGCGCCAATCTCATCGACGCGGATGCTCACATTCGTCTCTGTTTCAACGGCTTTGAGCCCATAAGCCGTAACAAGCGGCGCCAAGGCCGTGTCCAACTCCATGACACCGCTCAAGGCAAACCCTTCCACCAAACCGCGTAAGTTGGCCGTGTCGATATCCACATCAGCCCGCTGGGCGAGATCGCCCACAACCAGAGGCAAAGACGTCAGGCCTGTGCGTCCGTTCAACCAATGCCCATAGGACCAGTTTCCGCCATCGGACCAAACATCACTCCGGCTCGGAAACGCCGGGAATGGACGCGCATCCCAAGCCCAAACAACGGCTTGTTCAATCGCCGACTGATCTTGCCAGTACGATAAAGCCCCCACCAGCGCGTTTGCCTGCAACACGTCATCGCGCGCGCCGCTTGAGTAGGGCGGAACGGCGCTTTCGTCACTCTTTGGGTCAAAGAAGAGGTTCGGCGAGTTTGTGCCTTTATCGACGGCAGGAAAACCGATCTCATTAAATCGGATGGGTTTCGAGCCCGGAACCCATGGCGTTGGACTCTCGGATCGCGCACCTGCCGGACGGGGATAATGGGGCTGACCCCACCAATTCAACACATCCTTCGACCGGAATACCCAGTCCTCTCCGTGGGCCGTGTCCTGAATTGGCGAGCGAACCTGTGCATCTCGATCAGCCGGCGACGCGTAGTACCAGTCGAACCCCTCACCACCGGTTTGATTCTCGACGATATAGGCGAGTTCACCGGGGTCGCTGGCGCCTTCAACACGGTCAAGATGCGTATCGCCGTCACGCCAGTCGCCGGATGGCGGGTACCAATCAATGCCGACAAAATCGATGTCCGGACTTCCCCAAAGAGGGTCCAGAGGAAAGTAAACATCATTGGTGCCGTCAGCAGGGGCAAAGGCGCCATACTCGCTCCAGTCTGCGGCATAAGAAACGGCGCACCTCGCCCCCAGAATGGCTTTCACGTCAGCAGCCAGGTCCACGAGCCCCTGGACATAGGGAAACACTCCCGCACCTGAGCGCGTGCGGGTGAGGTCGCGCATCTCACTTCCAATCAGGAATGCGGAACAGACGCCGCTCGCCTTTGCGAGCCAGGCAAGGTGGAGAATAAAGCGCCGATATCCCCAATCAGAGCTATCGCCGGAATACACAACCCGCTCATCGTCCAGCCGAAAGTCGTCGCGCGCGGCTGCTCCCAGAAAGGCTGCGACGTCATCTGCCGCAGCGGCGTCACCATCGGAACCACTGGATATTCGTCCGCGCCAGGGGAAAGCGGGTTGTCCCTTCGGGTTTTGCGGCGGGATATCCATCAGAAGAAACGGAGTGAGTGAGACATCAAAGCCGCGCATGGCCATTTCCCGCATCGCCTGGACTACGGTTAGATCGCTTGGTGTTCCGCCATAATAGCTGTTGCCGATTTCATCGCGAGAAATGACGTGGGCCTCATTGCGTCCCACATCTCCAGCGCGCCAGGTGATTGGAACGGTTTCCCGCTCGCGAGTCTCCACGCCTGGACGGATCGTGCAATGCCCCGCCCGCAAATCGTCTCCGAACCAACCGACGGTCAAGGATACGGCTTCAACCCGCGGCAGCTCTGCCTGAAGTTGGTCGAGTGCAACCAGAAAATCAGCGCGTCCATCGGCTGTGTGCACGTTCTGGGAGACTTCTCGTCCGGGGAATGTGCGAACGCTGACAGGCTGGGTTGCATATACAAACTCCCCTGTCGCCGGGATCATGTTTACCGCTTTCACGTGATCTGTAATCCCTGACCCCGTCGCTCCCCCCGGGCTACGGACGACCTCAAAAGACAAGTTCGGGATTCGGTTACCGAACGCTTCCAAAGGGAAATCTTCGAAGACAATATAACAGAGCCCTCGATAGGCTGGCGCCTTGCCAGTCCCAAGCTCAGCTTCGATGGCAGGGTCCGGCTGCTGATCCTCTGAGCCGCTGTAAGTCCGGAAGCTGTACAATCCTGTTTCCAACAGCTCCCCGTTTGCCCAAATCCGGTCAACTCTGGCGTTCGGCCCTTCACAAATGCCAACGGCAAAACTGACGGTGTAAGTATAGCTGTTGACGCGCGGACCGCCTTTTCCGCCTCGTGTTTCGCGTTGTTCGCTGAAGTCTCCAGCCCAGATGAGCTGTCCAGGGACCCGCATTCGGCCGTAAACGTTGGATATGCCCGCGCCTTCTCTGCTCTCCATGATTTGAAGAGTATCCAGCCGAGGCCCTTCACTTGGCGGTGTCAGGGCATCTTCAAGGGTGTCGGCAGCAAAGCGACCAAGACGACGACCGATGGACGCGCCTGAGATTTGCCGGCCCAGGACCTGAAAACTCCGGGGCAGGATACGCTGGCCAATTGCTGCACCCGCTTGTGTCAGTGCAATCCTTGCCATGGTCAGTCCTCCAATTTGGGAAAAGAAAAGGCACCGGCAATCCGACGCGTCCACCACGGAACCAGCCGGGTCACACACACACTGCGCCCCCAATACGCATGTAAAATCCGACCGCCATGGACGGTGCCTTCCATCAAGATTGCGCAGTGTTTTGCGGGCACTCCCGTGGACATGCGAAAAACCAGCACGTCGCCAGGGCCAGCTTGCTCAACGATCCGTTCGACAAGGTGACGGCGCGCCGCCTGCAGCAACAGATCGTCACCTGTCTTCTCCGCCCAGTCAGCTGTGTAGGGCGACGGCAGCTCGGGTTCCGGCCCGACGCAAGTGCGCCAGACACCGCGCACAAGTCCCAGACAATCGGCGCCGACCGTTTTGCGACTTGCCTGATGGCGATACGGCGTGCCTATCCAATCACCCGCAGCGGATACAATTTCTGAACGGGTCATCGATGCCGTTCCGCCTCGGGCCCGGCGAGCAGAAAATCACTGCCCGGCATATGGGGAAATCCGCGAAAATTCTCAGCGTTGGAAAACCGGTCTCGGCAGGTTTCAATTCGCTGGTCGCAAATAGCTCCTGTATATGCTGGATTGGCTAAATCCACTCCGCATCTCGCATCCCCCAGTATCGCATCACAGTGGCGCGTGTAGGCCCGACCCAGCAGGTTTGCGAAGTCTGACTTCAGCGACACCAATGCTACAGAAAATTGAAAACCATCGTGTTCAATCCGGCTGAGACGACCTGACCAGATATGCGCGACACGTGTCGCCGTTTTCCAATCCGCACGGAAAACATCAACGCGCGCACCATCCCAAACGCCCGAGATCATATCCCCCTCGTCAAACAATTTACTTTCGAGCGCACCACTGACTTCGGATGTTCCCGGGGTCAGGTCAGATGTCAGCGTAAACCTGCTGGCTTCGATCAATGCCCCCGGCGAGTAGGTTTCTCCATCGATTTCGAGCAGGTTGTCATGCTCGGTGAGCCTGACAGCAACACCGTCCTTGCGCGAAAAGGTCCAGCACTGGCAGGTTGTGTGGAGCGACTTGATCAGTTCGGTCATCGCAGTGGATCCACCAGCTCAATCAGCTCGACCTTGGCGATGCGACCGGTGCCGACGCCTTCAAGGCTGGCCTCAATACGGTCAGAAGCGAACCTCACCGGGCAATCGAATTCGAAGCCTGCGGTGACCGAAACGCCTACAACTGGAGGCGCATTGAACTGGACGATCCCCAAGGCTGTATCGACCGCCCACCCGGTTGAATCGTAACTTCCGTCAAGGCCGACACGAACCGTTCCAGGCACAGGTTTCAGAATTCGGCGGACGACGCCGCCATAGGTCTTCGCCAATGGAAATTCGGTTTGCATGCCATCGCCGGTGCCGATGGCCTGATCGAAGGCTGTTGGTTCCTGGTCAGGTGAGCAGGACCGGTCATCGGTAAAGTCCCGGAACCGAAAGCCATGCAGTGCGCCTCGCCGTGCTTCGAAGAAGGCGATCACATCATGAAGTTCATCCAGGGTCTGTATCGCGCCGCCAACATCGAAACGCCTACGAGACCCGGCCCAGACGCCGTTGCGCTGCTCCCCGCCACTCGCCAGTTCAACAATCTGCGTTCGACGCTCCGGTCCACCAACCGCCCCAAAGGCGATCGCCAGAGGGAAACGCACCTCGTGGAAGAGTTGAAGACTCATGTCGGCACTCCCTGGGTTTGCGCCGTTGCTCGTGTCAGCAGCTTCAACCGCAAAAGCCCCCGGAAGTGCTCGCGGTTCGGCGGCCGCACCACATCCGAGTAGACCGAATAGCAATAGACAAGCGTCTGACCGGGCAATGACAGCCGGGCGGAATCCGCAGCCGTCGAGAGCGCATCAATCAACCGACGCGCTTGGGTGATTCCGCCGCTTCTGGAGGCCGTTGCCAGCGAGATCCGGTGAAGCCGGGCCTGCACACCGACAAAAGACGCGTCTTCGGTTTCATGGCTCTCGAGCGCTGCAAACGGATACATCGCCCGAGTCGTCTCATTGTCGAAAACGCGAGGCGAAGGGCCGAATGCATCGACAACGCTCTGATCCTCTCGCAGCGCAGATAGTAACGCTGAAGCCAGGTCGGCATCCGCTCGCGCGGGCAAATACAATAGCGCGCTCACAACCGGACCCTCCGATGTGTATCAAGGATTGAGGCGACTGAACCAGGAAGAGGTGAACCCTCCGGGCACCCATTCCCAGCGCTGTAAGACTCAGCGACGAGGAGCTTTACAGCCAGCTTCAGATCGTCCGGAACGGCCTCTGGCGACCCATAGCCGGCCTGAAACTGCACGGTGGCAGCACCGTTTTCTGGGACCGGGGGCGCCATACTCCATGGACGCAGTGCCAGGCGTCCACACGTCAGCCTGAAACGACCCGTAACGTCGTCTGGATCCGCATCTTCGCTTTCGATTTCGACGCGCTCAAGAGACGAAACGGGTCCAGGCAACAGAGACGCTCCCCGCCCTGAAATCCCAACAGGCCAGGCGGAGAACCGGCGTTTCAGGGTCCGCAGGACCAGTGCCTGACCGAGCTGCGCCTCGATACGTTCTGTGGCAGCACTGGTCAGGCGAGACACCAGATCGTCTTCGCCATCATGGCCAATTCGGAGATAGTCTTTCATCTCTGAAACAGGCACAGGCAAGGCGTCTGGCGGTGTGATCACCGTCAGGGTCATGTCATTCTTCCATTTGGCTATGGCCTAGGGGCCGGGGCGAAGCAGTCGGCCGCTTGAAGCGTCTTTAGACCTGGCTTTTGAGTTTTGAGATAATCTGCTCACCCATCGGCAGCGCGACATCCCGCATGAGCACGTCATCAATACCGGTTTGCGTCGATCGGATCAGGGTCGCGAGCGCGTCGGCGGCCTTTGTAGTAAAATCGTCCTGCTGGGATTCCGTCAGGCCCGCAGCCTGGCGGATGAGTGAAATGATCACGGCTTCGATCATGGTTGTCTCCTTTAGTACAATAGAATCCAGGCCCAGTCAGACCCGCTGACTGGGCCCGGGCATCACGGCGTTAGAACGTCATGACCTTGATGGCGTCGAAGTTCTGGACGCCGCCGCCAACGCGCTTCGACGTGTAGAACAACACGTAGGGTTTGGCCGAAAACGGATCGCGCAACACACGGGAGCCTTGCCGGTCGACAATCAGATATCCGCGGCGAAAGTCACCGAATGCAATGGCAGAATTACCAGCACCGATGTCCGGCATGTCTTCTATCTCGGTGACGGGATAGCCGAGAATGGTGGCGGGCTCACCGCCCGTACCGGGCTGCCAGAGGTACCGGCCATCCACGTCCTTCATCTTGCGAATGATAGACACGGTTCGGCGGTTCATCACAAAGCGAGCGTTCGCACGGAATTGCGACTTGGGCGCATAGATCAAATCGATCAGCTGATCGGCGGGATCGGTTTGCGTAAAGTCACCGCTGACAGATCCGATCTGCCCCCACGCATGGCTGGCATCATCGACAATGGTGTAGTCGAGAATACCTTTGGGCTTTCCAATCCCATCACCACTGATGAATGCTGCGCTCTCCTGCGCGGAGAACGCGACCTCCACCTCATCAGCCAACCACGCATCAACGTCAGCATAGGAGTCCTCAAGCAGGGTCTGCGTTGCCGCGGGCATTGCGTAGAGTTCGCCTGTTGGAAAATCCAAAAGGGCGAGATTCGGCGACGTGGTTTCTGCGCGCGCGTCCGTCTCTCCTGCCCAACTCGCAGCCGCGCCAAGACCAACCGGCTTGCGATACACACCTGCCGAGGTTTGCCGCACAGTCGCGATCGCTCGCATGGGTGATGCGGCCTGAAGGCGCGCTTCGATGAGACGGTCGAGTTCGGGCGGCGCGACATAGCCGCCCTGCTCATCTGTTCCGGTGTTCAGAGACTTGGTGTCCAGTCTCGCAAGACCGCTATCGTCTCCACTTCGCAAGTAGCGCTGCCAGGCGTCCGCCTGTGCAGTTTCCTCATCGGTTTTAGGGGACGGTCCGGCATGGGGACCGGCGGCCTTGAGGCTGAGCGCTTCCAAACGGCGATCAATGCGCGACAGGCGCTCATCTGTCAGCGGGTCCGCCTCGCCGCGCCGCTCGATTTCTGACAGTCGCGCGTCATTCGCCTGTTTGTAGGCCTCGAAGGCCGCTGCAATATCCGCCTCAACTTGTGACGGACTCATCTTGGTTTCCTTGGACATGGTTTCTCCTATTGAACGTGTAGGGGCAATTTCACGCTGCGCTGCGCGCAGTAGCGGGATTGGTAAATCGGGCAGCAGGCTGCATCGGGTTTGCGACGAGCGACACTTCGACAAGATCGAGGTCGATCAGGTCTCGCCCACCGGCTGCTCGCGCCTTGGCAAGGCGGGCTCGAAAACCAATGGAAAGACCATTCAGCCCCCGGTGGATGAGCGCCTGCGCATGGGGCGCCTTAACGAGCCCTCGGACGTAGAGCCCTCGACCATCTTCGACCATGCGGGTCCATTGCCCGGCGATGGCTCCATTCCGATGCTGAAGCAGCATCGGAACACTGGACCTGCGCCTCAGCGTCCGGGCGAATGCCCCAGGACGAACAGTATCGCCGATATCATCGGCCATTCCGAACAGGGAGGCATAGCCTTCGATCAAGATTGACGCGCTCACGGTTGATCCTCCAAACGCGCTTCAATCCGATCGAGCTGTTCGCTAATCGCTTCGACCCGTGTCTCGAGTCTCGCCAGCAGCACATGGTCCGCCTGATATGTGGGGGCGGCGCGCTCCAGCGCTTCAACCCGCGCCCCCATCTGGCCGGCCCAGATGAATGCGGCAGCCATTTGGACACAAATGGCCAAGGCTAAACCCAAAGTCAGTCGCCGCTCTGGCGTTCCACTCACACCGCTCATTGTGCGTCCTCCGCCAGGGGTGCGAGCCCGGCGATGGATCGCTTTTCCTCGTCTGTGAGGAAAGATGTCTCATCAAGCCGGGCGAAGAGCTCCGCGCGTTCAAGGGCCAGGGCGGGCACCGAATCGATCCGGCAAGAGATGGCTTCGGCACGCGGAAACCTTGGCACGAGCCAGTTTGAAAGGGCGCGCGAGACCCGCTGGGCCAGAGGTAGAACCGTCATCTTCCAGAAAGCCGCGTTTGCCTCGCGGTAATTGGAATAGGTATTGTCGCCCGGAATTCCGAGCAGCATCGGCGGCACGCCAAAGGCCAACGCGATTTCCCGCGCGGCTGCATTGCGCGCAGCTTGAAAGTCCATATCGGCGGGTGAGAGCGACATGGGTTTCCATTCCAACCCGCCCTCTAGCAGTAACGGACGCCCGGCATTGCCCGGTCCTGAGTGCGCGCTCTCGAGTTCGTCTTTCAGGCGCGTGAATTGTTCATCCGTGAGATGTGCGCCATCCTTTCCGTAAACGAGCGCGCCGGAGGGCCGTGCGGAGTTATCAAGGAGTGCCTTTTGCCAATCGGCGCCACCGGAATGCAGATCTAGCGCCTTGCGTGCGGGGCTGAGGGGCGCCAGGCCATATGTATCATCGCCCGGATGGAAGAGCTTCACCTGTAAGACTGGCAACCAACCATCCACATTGCGCTCAAGGCGTCGCCGTGTTCGGCCGACCTCATAGGTCCATCCCTCGATCCAACCGTTCAGGCCGGTATGAGCTTTCATTCGATCCGGGCGAAGCACAAAGAGCGCCCCGGGCGGCTCGTCATCTGCCAGTTGAACCGCTTCCAGATAGGCATTTCCGGATATCTGCAGGTGGGCGTGAAGCGCCTGGAGGAGGCTCGTACCGTCCAAATCGGGCAACGGTCGAGACAGGAGAGCTGACAGGTCGTCATCGCTGGAAACAAGCGGAACGCTTGCAGCTGCTTCCGAAACCATTCGCACACAGCGATAAGCGACGGCGTTTGCCAGGTATCCATCACGCATTAACGCTCCGGCACTCCGGCTGCCCCAACGCGCCTGCCCGAGCTGGGACAGGGCAACCAGTGGTGAAACAGCGGACTTGGTGTCAGCGCGGCGGGAAAACGGCCAA
>JBCBGZ010000012.1:0-60920 GCA_038526245.1 Pseudomonadota bacterium | reverse complement strand
CTGCGGCGAGGCGCTCGTCAGAGGCGTAATCGTAGGCGCGCACGGCAAGCGTGTCCCAATTGGCTGGCCGCAGCATCAGGGTTGCGGGGAGTTCCTTGAGCACTTCGACGAATAGAATGAGTGCAGCCACGGTGGCGCCAGACAGGGCGATGGGCAGGTCGACTCGCCAAATTCGGGTCATCGGGGCAGCCCCCAAGGATCGTGCGGCATCGGTCATTGAAGCTGGCGCGCGCGCGAGGGCAGCTTGTACCGGTTCAGCCCCCGCTGCCGTGAAACGACAGGCATAGATCCAGATCAGAATGATCAGGGCGAGGGGACCAGCAAGGTTCAACCCGAACGTGGCCAAAGCCACTATTCCCCCAAGCGCAAGAACCGCCCCGGGCACAGCGTAACCGCCCGCCATGACCGCGCGCGCAGCGCTGGCTACGATGCCGCCGCGACGCACGCCCAGCGCAATGGTGATGCCAAGGGCGAAGCACAGCGCTGCTCCGGCACTGGCCAGCGCCACTGAGTTTCGCAATGGTGCCAATAGACTTGCCGTA
Source organism: Pseudomonadota bacterium (assembly GCA_038526245.1). Taxonomy (GTDB): domain Bacteria; phylum Pseudomonadota; class Alphaproteobacteria; order Caulobacterales; family Hyphomonadaceae; genus UBA5336. The sequence goes on along the minus strand of JBCBGZ010000012.1, from coordinate 60,378 downwards.
CCGCGGTCACCGGTCTCCAGCGCAATCCAAATGAGCCGGATGATGGGTACGCCGAAGCCCCATGCGAACACGAGAATACAGAAGCCCGTGGCGAGCCACCCCATGACAGGCGACAGAGGCGGACGGTCCAGGGTTTGCCAGCGTTTCGACGTCGCCTGGGTGCCCGATCGTCCGCGCTGGCGTCGCTCCAACCACTGCAGACCGATGGCGAGGCCGAACAGAATGAGCGCCATGCGTGCCGCGGCGCCAGCGTCGCCGAAACTGGACCACGCCCTGAAGAGCCCAACCGTCAGCGTGCGCACGCCCAGAAAATCAGCGGCGCCGTAGTCGGCCGCAGCTTCCATAAGGGCGAGGGCCAGACCAGCGACGATCGCCGGCCGTGCAGAGGGCAGGGCAACGCGCCAAATGGTGCTAAGTGGGGATGCGCCGAGGGTGCGGGCGGCATCGATTGCGCAAAGCGATGTTGTCGTGAACGCCGCGCGGGCCGTGAGATAGACGTAGGGATAAAGGGCGCCAGCCAGGACAAAGCAAAGCCCGGGCAGTGAATTGATATTGGGAAACCAATAGTCACGCGCTCCCCAGCCTGAGACATCTCTCAGCGCAGTCTGGAGCGGGCCAGCAACGCCCATCAAATCTGCGTAGGCAAACGCGATCACATAGCCGGGGGCAGCCAGCGGCAGGATCAACAGCCACTCAAATACGCCGCGGCCCGGAAAGCTGTGCATCGTGACGAGCCACGCTGCGGGTATGGCCGTCGCCAGGATCAGGAGCCCGGTCAGTGCCAGCATGCCCAAAGTGGTGGCCGTGAACCGCCAAAGATCGGTTGAGACAATATGGTCCCAGGCTTCACCGCCACCGGCAAACATGCCACTGAGCCCCGCTGCGACAAGTGGCACAGCGAGCACAAGTGTGGCCAATCCTAATGGTAGGCGTTGGGCAATTGGCCCGACGTGTCCGGCGATCACGTGATTTGTCTCCAAGCGCGCCGATCAGGGCCAGCCAGCCCTGTCATAGATCCGCGCGGCTTCAACCTGGTTCTCTCCGAGCCGCGCGAGATTGGTCTCAGCGCCGGATACCGGGGCCGCTGGAAGGCCCTCTGGGAGGGTTACTGTGTCGAGGACGGGGTATTCCTTGGTCTCGACAATGAGCAGAGCCTGGCCTTCTGGGGTTGCGAGGAACTCCAGGAAGGCGACCGCGCCGTCACGGTTTGGAGCATTCGCGGCGACCGCACCGGCTGTAACGTTCACGTGCGGTCCGTTTCCGGTGTCGGCGAAAGAAAAGGCGGTCCTTGCCGCAACGTCCCGATCCGCCTCTGACTCACTGGTGGCCAAACGCACCCAGTAATAGTGGTTTGCGATAGCGACGCTGCAGGCGCCGGCGGCGACAGCCTTGATCTGATCTGTGTCACCGCCCGCAGGGGCTCGGGCGAACTGGTCTGACACGGTGTCTGCCCAGGCGGCAGCGGCATCAGCGCCCTGCGTTTCCATGAGGTGGCCGAGCAGCGAGAGATTATAGATGTTTGAGCTTGAACGCGCGCAGATTTCGTTGTCGAGACTTGGGTCTGCGAGTTTCACAAAGGCGTCTACGGCGTCCGGCGCGACCCGTTCAGTGTCGTAGGCGATGCCGCGATAGCGCTTGGCCAGGCCCACCCAGTGTCCCTCAGGATCACGCAGTGCGCCGGGGATCGCAGCCTCAAGCGCTTCAGACGCGATGGGCTGGGTCAAGCCAGCGTCCTTGAACCGCCACAGTGTGCCCGCGTCAGCGGCGATAATGACGTCGGCAGGGCTCGCCTCGCCCTCCGCTTTCATCGTTTCGAGCAATTGGGGCGCGCGGGATTCGCGGGCGCGGACTTCTATTCCGGTTTGGGCCTCGAAGGCGTCATAGATCGCCTGGTCGCCATCATAATGGCGCGCAGAATAAAGCGTCAGGATCTGTTGTTCGTCCGTGGAAGTTTCCGTTTCGCTCGAGGGGGCAGATGGGCTGCCGCACCCAACGAGCGTGGCAGCCGCGAGAACTGCAGAAACAAGAATGGAATGAGGGCGCATGAGAAACTCCTAGGCTGGTGCCAGACCTAGACACTTTGAGAATGTTTCGCAACAGCGGATCCTGTTTCGTCGCACTTAACTCGTGCATCGCGCGAGTGCAGTTGCACAAAATCAAGCGTTGGATGGTTGCTAAATTCTAATCATCAGTGCACGATGCAAAAAGTTGCGTAGTTGGGGAAGACTATGAACGATGTAGTAGTAAACCTTGGCCTCGACCGGCCGGGGGACGAACAAATATTGGCGTCTGCAATAGAAACGTATGCCCGCTGGCGGCAGAATTTGTGTGAGATCGACTCTCGTCAAGCAAGCGACGACGCGCCGGATATCATGGTCAAAACCGGTTTCAAATCTTGTGGTGCAGTGCAAAAAACACTGATATTTCAAGAACGGCGATGGGCCGCTGGCTTCCTGCGAATCTGGCGATATCAGCGCCGTCAGGCATAGAAAGCGCCAACAATCATAGGCCCGCCGCATTGCGGCCTTTTCCTTGCCGCCGGACCAGAGTAACGAGCACGGATGGACAGACTGAACATCCGCGGCGGCATCCCGCTTAAAGGCGAAATCGAAATATCAGGCGCCAAGAACTCGGCGCTGAAGCTGATGGTGGCGAGCTTGCTCACCGACCAGCCGCTTACGCTTTCAAACATGCCGGACCTGAGCGACACACGTTTCCTTGGCGAATTGCTCGGAACTCTTGGAGTCGAAGTGTATTGGCCGAAGGGGGGCTCGACCTGTCACCTCAATGCGGCGGAACTGAAAAGCACGATCGCGCCCTATGATCAGGTCCGTAAAATGCGGGCGAGCTTCAATGTGCTCGGTCCGCTGCTAGCAAGATCCGGCCACGCCACGGTGTCTCTGCCCGGCGGATGCGCAATCGGGGCACGTCCGGTCGATTTGCACCTGAAAGCCTTTGATGCGATGGGCGCTGACCTCCTTGTTGAAGGTGGATATGTCAAAGCAGCGGCCATCCATGGCTTGCAAGGCGCCCACATCAATTTCCCGATTGTGTCAGTCGGCGCGACCGAACACACGATGCTCGCCGCCACGTTGGCGAAGGGGGAAACGATCATTGAGAATGCGGCCCGCGAGCCGGAGATTGCAGACCTCGCCAATTGTCTGAACAAGATGGGGGCGCAAGTCAGCGGGGCCGGTAGCGATACAATCCGGATTACCGGAGTCGAAAGCCTTGGCGGCGCCGACCACGACGTCATGCCCGACAGGATTGAGGCGGGCACCTATGCCATGGCGGCAGCGGCAGCCGGTGGTGACGTCACTCTGACTCATGCTCCAGTAGAGGCGCTGGGCGCGGCCATTTCGGCACTGCGCATGGCCGGTGTCCGTGTGGATGCGGACGCCAAGGCCGGCACGATCCGGGTCCAGCGCAACGGCACCCGCCTGAAGGCCGTCGATATCGATACCCAACCCCATCCGGGTTTTCCCACAGATCTCCAGGCGCAGTTCATGGCACTTCTGTCCATAGCTGATGGAACGTCCATCATTCGCGAGAACATTTTCGAGAACCGATTCATGCACGCGCCTGAGCTTTCCCGCCTTGGCGCGAATATCACGGTGCGAGGGCACGAAGCGGTCGTGAAGGGCGTTGAGCAGCTTCACGGAGCACCGGTTATGGCGACGGATCTGCGAGCATCGGTTTCTCTTGTCATTGCCGGGCTTGCCGCGGAGGGGGAGACTGTGGTCAACCGCATCTATCATCTGGACCGCGGCTTCGAAGGCCTGGACCGAAAACTGAATGCGTGCGGGGCCGGTGTCTCGCGCGAGTCAGACTGACATCCTCGGGGGAGCTGAATTATGACAAGCCCTAATCCGCTTCGCCTGATGGCGCAGGACGCCAGCGATTTGGAGATTGTTTCAGCGGCGGTGCAAGACGCTGTCAGCCAGGCTGGAAACCTGGCTTACAAGGCGCGCCAGAGACGTTTCACACTCGAGCTCAACAGATTTCGGTGGGAGCATGAGGGCGCACCAAAACAGCGTGTTCGGGCCATTCTTGGTATTGATAACGTGCTTGCCGCGCGTGTACGCGGTCTGCCGCAGGCCCAGCAGGATCTCGTCATTTCTGTTCTACAAGTGCGGTTTGAGCCAGGTGAGACAGCGCCGGAAGGCCAGGTGATTATCCTGCTCTCCGGGGATGGAGAGATCGCGCTGGACGTTGAGGCATTGGACGTGACGTTGCTGGATTCGGAGACGGCCTGGCCGACACGCAAAACACCGGACCATGGCCAAGGCTGATCGGGCTTTGATGGAGGGGGCAGGCGCCAGGGCTTGCCCGGACTCAGGGGCTCTGTCACCATCGCGGCAAATGTGGCGAAGGCGATGACCGACAACCGTTTGATTTCCATCGATATTGACGACGCAACGCTGGCGGCATCCGGGCCCGAAGCCGAGCATGAGCGGCGAGTCGCGATCTTCGACCTGATCGAGGACAATGTTTTTGGCGTGGAGGGGCGCGACACGGGGCCTTTCCGCCTGTCCTTGTCGCTCAAGGAGCGGAAGCTGGTCTTCGATATCAGCGACGAGGCAGGCGACGCGATCCATACCTTCATCCTGTCCATGACGCCGTTTCGAAGCGTCATCCGAGACTATTTCATGATCTGCGAGAGCTATTACGACGCGATCCGGACCCAGTCGCCGCACCAGATCGAGGCGATCGATATGGCGCGGCGCGGCGTTCACAATGAAGGATCGGAACTGGTTTCCGAGCGTTTGAAGGGCAAAGTCGAAATTGACTTCGACACATCCCGGCGCTTGTTCACGCTGATCTGTGCGCTTCACCATGGCACGGGCCGGGGGCAGCTGACCTGAAGTGGGTCGATGCGACCCTGAAAGCCTTTCCGGCTTTGGCGTCACTGTTTGCCGCCGCAATGCTTCTGCGGCTTGCGCTCCTTGCGGCAGGCACGCCGGACAACAATGACGCCGCTGAATGGGGGCTTGCCGGTGCGGCTTTTGCCGGAGTGACGGGCTGTCTGTACTTCGCCTGGCGCGAGGCTCTGTCCGCGCGGACCAGCGATTTTTCTGGGAAAACCTTGATTTCCATGTGGCGATTATTCGTGCCAAGCCCGGACACGTGGAGGTCTTCAATGCCGCCATGGAGGCGCTTGATGACCCGTTCCAGTTCTACCCGTTTGTTGCCGACGATACGCCCTGAGACATGTCTTCGTGGATGAAGGCGCGGTTTAAACTTCTTCGGCCAACCCCGGATGATTGTTGCGTACATTGCCCACATCGGGGCCGACGACCCAGGCATGCATGTCTTCGGTCGCGAATGGCTCGAAGAGATCATCGACCGGACCTGATTTCGGGTCGAGCCAGCGGGTATAATTCTCTGGATGCACAATTACGGGCATGCGCGTATGGAGCCCCGCCATCAGATCGTTGGGCGTGGTGGTGACGATGGTGAAACTATCGATCTCCGAGCCGTCGATCATCGCCCTGTCCCAGAGCCCTGCAAGACAGAACCAACGCCGATTGCGCAGCGAAATCGCGAACGGGGTTTTGGCACCTTTGGCGCCGGTCCACTCGTAGAATCCAGACATCGGCACCAGACAGCGACGATACTTGTAAGCGCCGCGGAAGACGGGCTTTTCGGCCAGCGTCTCGCATTTGGCATTGAAGCTCGTGAACTTCTTTTCGCTGAGGGGCTTCTTCCACCAGCTTGGGATCAGGCTCCAGACCATGGGCACAAGTTCATAGTGATCGCCGCGCTCTGCCGGACGAATCACGGGTTGGAGGCTCATGGGCGCCGCATTGAAGGTTGGCTCAGGCGGATCGACGTCTTCGGGCGGGATCAAGTCCAGGGCGGCGCGATAGTCTGCCCAGGAAACATCATACCTGAAAAACCGTCCGCACATGACTAATCGGCCACCTCGTTCTTCATGTTCCAGATCGGTGTGCGCAGCACCATCCAGATGATAATCAGCACCATACCCGTGGCCGGAATGATCGCGACTCTCTGGGGCTCATCGGGAAAGAGATCCGTGACTGCGCCCATGAATGCCGCGCCAAAGGGTGCGCCCGCCATAAAGCCAAGCTGGTAAATCGACAGGACCCGGGCAAGTTGGTCTTTCGGCGCCGCGTCCTGAACGATGGACCGGGACATGGCGATCGAGATGCCGCCAGCAATCCCCCAGATGAAGACAATCATCAGAAAAACATAGTGCGGTGGCTTGGCCAGCATGATCAGGATGGCAAGCGATCCAACCAGTTGGGCGGTCAGCAGGAGGCGGCCCTGGCGTTTGATCCGCTTGAAGACCGACAGCGCGACCGAGGCAACAAAGGCGCCCATCCAGAACGTGACGAACATGTCCCGGATCCCGTCGGAGTCCAGGCCGTAAAGGTCCCGGTTGATAATCGGCAGAACGACCAGGAACGAGCCGATCACGAAGATGCCAACGCCGAACATCAACGCTGTCATGCCCCACAATTTGCCGTCGGCGCGAACCGCGCGAAATCCTTCCGCAATGTCGCCAAAAGCGGCGCCAAGGCCGGACCGTCCCGTCTTCACTTTCCGTCCGCGGGCCAGGAACAGCGCGAACACCGCGCCGCACGCCAAGGCGATGCCCTGGATCACCAGGAGGGTTTCACTTGGGATCGGGCCGACGCCGAAACCACCAAGCCAACTCGGCATACGGGTCATCTTGTCGGCATATCCGCCGAGGATCAGACCGACGATTTGACTGACGAATTGCGCCATGGTGGCAAGGGTCACACCCAATTGGAGTGTCACCGCGGAGCCAACGCGAACGCGCCTTTCGACCACTTCGTTGATGATCGCATCTCGCGCCGGCATCATGAAGGCGCCGACCGTCCCAATCGTGATGCCGTAGAAGATCATCAGCGGATAGGTCAGCTGGCCACTCGCGACGGCTGCGGCCAATCCAAGGGCAGGCACCGCGGCGAGCAGGTGTAACAATATCAAGAGGCGTTTGCCGTCAGCCCGCTCAGCCACCACACCGCCGATGAGGAGAAACACGACGGATGGCGCTGACAGGGCCATGTTGGCCAGGCCAAGTTCCAAGCCGTCGAGATTCAAATAGTTCGCGCTCGTTATGAGGTACGGAAACAGCACCATTTGTAGCCCAAACGCCATAAACCAGCTGGACTGGACCATCAGGTAAGCTGGCAACTCACGTGTGACGCCCCGGCGCACGGCGCGTGCGCGCAGGGATTCTGCTGTTTCCAGAAATGAAGCCCCGGCCGACATGGCCGAATCGAGCCCGGTCACGGGCGAACGGACCGAGCCAGCAGCATCGTCCTGCGCCATGGTGCCCCCTGTATGATGGGGGTTTTCGGTGTCGCCGGGGGGTGATGCCATGGCGAAGGCTACTCCTTGGTTGGCCTTACCTATAAGCTGCGAGCGCACTGAAAAGAAACATGGAGCGCACTGCGTCGTGAATTTGTCACGCCACCAGTGCATGCTAATCGACGACGAACCCGGAGGGCGTAGAATGTTGTTAATCCGATCCTTGTTGAGCTGGTTTCTGGCGCTTGGGCTGATTTTCGTTTTCCTCCAGGCCACCTTCCATCCGCTGCCAAACCCTCCGGTGGGATCGGTGAAACTGTTCGACTTGCCGGGCGAAAACATCGTGTTCGCGACACTCGCAGAGCGTTCCGGGATTGCACTGTTCGAGCCTGCAGGGCGTGTTGGCGTTGCGTTTCTGGAATTGTTCGCAGCGCTCTTGCTGTTGATTCCATGGTCGCGCCGGTTCGGCGCGCTGGTGTCATTCTGCGTCTTGTCAGGCGCTGTAGGATTTCACCTTTCGCCATGGCTTGGCCGCGAAACGCCCACGGCGCTGGGTCCAGATGCCCCAACGGACGGCGGGGCACTTTTCATGCTCGCGATTGCCATGCTGGTGGTGAGTATTCTTCTGGTGATGATCCACCCCGGACGCCGCGCGCGAGAGGCCGCGCGTTGATCTGCTGAAGCTTGTCTTCGCCCCGTCCACGCGGCGTTAAGGGTTTTCGGTAAAGCTGTCGGCTGCTGCCAGAACAGGTTTACGATGTCAGATCTCGCTACGGCCCTAGAAGAAGGCACCGCCGTTGACAGTCCGGCGCGCAAGGCGCTCGTTAAGCGTCTCATTGATGTGATTGCATTGCCGTCGTCGCGCCTGCCGCCCCAGGACCGCTCGATGGGAAGTGATATTCTATTGGAGCTGTTGTTTGGCGCGCCCATCGACGAAGTTGCGCTATGCGCCCAGCGCCTTGCGGACAAGACAGAGGCGCCGCGGCGTCTTTTGAGGTTCCTCGCCGCCTCTCCGCTTGAAGTGGCTCGCCCAATTCTCGAAGACAATCTGGGCGTTGAAGAGCCAGACTTGGCCCATGTGGCGCAGGTTGCGTCCAGGGAGCACCGTCTCCTGATTGCCCGTCGCAAGAATGTTGGCGCCATGCTTGCCGACGTTCTGATCGGATTTGCAGAGCCGGACGTCATCGCGGAGCTTTTGACGAACAAGCTCGCGGTGCTTTCGGACCTGGGTCTTGACCAGGTCCTGGATATTTCCCGGGAGCACACGGATCTGTGTGAACTTTTACTGGACCGGCCCGAGCTGACGCCAGCCCATGCCATGGTCCTGTTCTGGTGGTCGCCTTCTCCGGTGCGCCGAACCATTCTTCAGCGCCACGCCGCGGACAGGATGGACCTGATCGCGGCATGCGCCGATGTTTTCCCGATGATGGCTGCAGAAAACTGGCAGGACCCTTACGCGCGCAAGGCAATGCAGTTGATTGAACGGCGCCAGCGCAATCGGGGTGCGATCGAGAAAAGCGAGTTCGTTAATCTCGAACACGCCGTCGAGATTGCCGCCAAGTCTGGTATGAACGCCAAGATGGCCCAGGAAATCGGCTATCTGTCGGGTGTTAAACCCATCACGATTGCCAAAATCCTGTCTGACAATGGCGGCGAAGGGCTTGCTGTTCTTGCGAAAGCGACCGGCATGAAGCCCGCTTACCTTAAACTCCTATGGAAGGCGCTCAAGCGACGCAGCAAAACCGAAGAGGGTGAGATGGACCCGCGCTTTCAGCGTGTTGTTCATTGCTACCAGCTGTTGACGGTCGCGAAGGCCCAGACCGTTCTGCGGTACTGGAACTGGTCATTGTCGTCGGCCTATTCACCGCGATCGGGCGTCGTCGATGACGAGGATGTGCCTGAAGAAGGCGGCTTCTCCGCGGCCAGGAAAACGGCTGACCTCTTGTTTGGGCGCTAACGGCGTTCACGCGCTGTCCGGGCTGAGCCCGCAGAAGGGCGATGAGTGAAAATTCGTCGCGCCGGGACTGGTCAAACTCGATTCTGACATTTAGGTCTCCGCGAAGTTATCAGTCAGGGCTGACGCGGAGCTTCCAACAACGTGCGCTATTTCGCAGGACTTCTCCTGGCCGTCATTGCCTTTTGGTATGCGATGTCCGGCTTGAACAAGCCCCTCATCCTGAGCCTGGGGGCGGCGTCAATCGTAGTGACGATGATTCTCGCTGTCCGGCTCGATATCGTGAACCGAGAAAGCTCCCCTTACGGACGGATCTTCCAGTTCGGATTTTACTGGGTCTGGCTCTTCGTTGAAATTCTGAAGGCGAACTGGCGTGTTATCCAGGCGTGTTTGAAGGCGGACATCGACATCAATCCTGCCTTGGTCAAAGTGAAAACGACATGCATGTCCGATCTCGCCAAGACCACTTTCGCCAATTCGATCACGCTGACGCCCGGGACGGTGACGCTCTCCGTCGATGGCGACAAACTGCTGGTTCATGCGTTGTACGAAGAAGATGCGGAGCCGGGAGCCTTTGACGAGATGGACCGGCGCAGCGCTGCGACTGTGGACGGAGTGCGCAAATGACCCTCATGCTCGCTGCTGCAACCATTGCGCTCCTGTTTGGGCTTGTTCTTCTGTTGATCCGTGCGCTCCTTGGGCCGACGCTCTACGACCGCGTCCTTGCCGTGAACTCCTTCGGTACGAAAACCGTCGTGCTTCTTGGCCTGCTGGGGTTTGTCATGGGGCGCCCGGATTTCCTGGACATCGCGCTGACCTATGCGCTGATCAACTTTGTCGCGACGATCGCAATCCTCAAATTCTTCCGCTACCGCTCCTTCCAGGTGTCCTTGGCGCGGCGCTCACCGCGTGCCGGGGAGGGGAGTTAGACAGATGGTGGAAACACTCCTTGAATTCTGGGCGGTATCGCGCCCCTATATCGGCGCATCGTTCTGCGTGTTGGGCGCGCTTCTCACGCTGGTTGGCACCGTCGGTGTGCTCAGGTTCCCTGATTTCTATACGCGTCTGCATGCAGCCAGCGTGACCGATACAGCTGGCGCGACCTTCCTGTTGATTGGCATGGCGTTCCTTGCCCCCCATTGGCTGGTGCTTGCAAAACTCGCCGCGATCTGGGTCTTCCTTTTCCTGACGAGCCCGACCGCGAGCCACGCAATTGCCAATGCAGCCCATGTGGCTGGGTTGGAGCCGATTATCGGACGGCAAAAGCCTGAAACCGCAAGCGAAGGGGAGGGCTGAGATGGATCCCGCCCAACAGGCAGAATTTGGCCTCGACATGGTCAATATCCTGCTTTTGCTGATTCTTTTTGTTGTCGGCGTTTCTATCGCGCGTCTGAGAAGTCTGTTTGCCATTGTGATGCTGTCGGGGGTTTATTCGCTCGTATCGGCCACTTGGTTTGTGTTGCTGGACGCCGTGGATGTGGCGTTCACCGAAGCGGCGGTTGGGGCTGGTATCTCCACCACATTGCTGCTCGGCGGCATGCTCCTCACGGCGCGCACTGCCAAAGCGGAAAAACCCTTTGCCCGTCTCGCTCCATTCCTCGTGGTTGTCGTGACAGGGGCCATCCTGATCTATGCCACGGTGGATCTGCCTGCGGTTGGCGATGCGCAATCGCCGGCCAATACCGGTGTTGGGCTGGAATACCTTGAGCGTCACTATGGCGATATGGGGTTCCCCAACGTCGTCACCTCGATCCTCGCCAGCTATCGTGGCTTTGACACGCTCGGCGAGGTTGCTGTGGTGTTCACCGCTGGTCTCGCTGTCGCTTTGCTCCTCGGTTTTGGCGAGCGGTCCCTGGCTGAATCGATCCGCAAGGGAGGGCGCAAGAAGTGAACCCCGACCACCACGTCATTCTCCGTATCGTCGCGAAGACGCTGATCCCCTTCATCACGATTTTTGCGTTCTACGTTCAGTTCCACGGTGAGTATTCGCCGGGGGGCGGGTTCCAGGCTGGCGTGATCTTCGCGGTTGGCGTGATCCTTTACGCGCTGATTTTCGGCGTTTCCGCGGCCATGAAGACGGTGCCGCCAGTGTTCACGCGCGGGCTCGCGGCAGCCGGTGTCCTGCTCTACGCAGGCGTGGGCATCTGGGCCCTGTTCGGTAATGGAAATTACCTTGAATACAACGCGCTGTTTGAGGAGCCTGAGGGAGGGCACGCTGCCCAACATACGGGCATAATCCTGATTGAGCTTGGTGTTTTGTTCGGGGTCGCAGGATCAATGCTGACCATTTTTTACGCTTTTGCGGGCCGAGTGGCCGAGATTTCGGACGAGGATTGGTAACGCAATGCTCGAATTCCTTCTCGCGCGCGGAAACTACCTCCTGATCATCGCCTTGATGATGACAGGGCTGTACATCACGTTCGCAGCGCAGAACCTGATCAAGCGGCTCGTGGGTCTGTCCGTTTTCCAGACGTCTGTGTTCCTTTTCTATATCACGCTCAGCAAGGTAGCGGGTGGCACCGCGCCAATTCTGTTCGGCAAGGACCTGCCGAAATACGGGTATGGCGAAGACAGCCACGGCGGAGACGACTACAGCTCGCCCGCATATTCGTCAGATCCAGCCGAGACGGAGAGCGTTGCACCGACTGTTGACGAGGCTGCAGCAGCCCCTGCCGATAGAGGTCCGGAGCCGGAGGCCGAAACAGCGCCCGAAACGTCATCCCCAACTGAGGTCGATGTGCTTGAGGGCGAAGACGCCAGCCTCATGGAAACAGTGGTTCCTGATCCCATGACGGATATTGTGGACAATGCGGCTGGATCCGGTCTTGCAGTTCCCTATGAGGCAGTCGAAAGCTCGCTTTACAACGTCTATTCGAACCCGCTCCCGCACGTTCTTATTCTGACGGCGATTGTGGTGGGTGTCGCGACGCTTGCTGTCGGTTTGGCCATCATCGTGCGCATTCGGGAAGCCTACGGGACCATTGAAGCCGACGAAGTGCGCCACATCGACATTGACGTTGCACTGGCCGAAGAGGCCGAAGATACCGTGCCGGAGGGCGCTGCGTGATCCAGTCTATCCTGACAGATTTTGCGCCAGCCTGGGCGATCACCCATGCTGCGCCCCTGCTGGTTGTCGTACCCATGATGGTCGCAACGCTGCTGGTGTTTGTGCCCAGCGGCCGGGCCGCCTGGTTTATCTCCGTCATCGCAACGCTGGCGTCGGTGGTTTTTGCTCTGATCTTGCTGGGGCTGGTGCAAGCCAGCGGCCCTGTCGGCAGCGAATTGGCGCGCGCGGGGATTGATACCAATCTGATTTCCGTAGGACTGTTGTCCTACGAACTCGGCGGCTGGGCGCCCCCGGCGGGGATTGAGTTCAGGGTCGATGCGCTCAACGCTATGATCTTGCTGCTCGTCACCGGGATCGGGTTTCTGGCGTCCATTTTCTCCTGGCCCACCGTGAATGCTGAGGTGCGCAGTGAGAAACAGAACCTGTTCTACTCGGCGTATCTGATCTGCTTTTGCGGTCTCAGTGGTGTCGCGATCACGGGGGATGCGTTCAACCTGTTTGTCTTTCTGGAGATTTCATCGATCTCCACCTACGTATTGGTCGCGCTCGGCGCTACGCGGGACCGTCGTGCACTTCCTGCTGCGTTCAACTATCTGGTCATGGGAACGATTGGCGCGACATTCTATGTGATCGGCGTGGGTTTCCTCTATGCGGCAACTGGCACGCTTAACATGGCACAGTTGAGCGAACTCCTGCCAGGCCTGGTCGACAAGCGAACCGTCCAGGCTGGCTTTGCTTTCATCATTATCGGGCTGGGGCTGAAAGCGGCCATGTGGCCATTGCACCAATGGCTTCCGAACGCTTACGCGTATGCGCCGAGCTTCGTGACAACCTTTCTGGCCGCTACGGCAACGAAAGTTGCGCTTTACGCACTCATCCGATGGCTTTTCACGGTGTTTTCGCCGGAATTCGCATTCGAGGCAGCCAGTTTCGAGTGGATCTTCGCGCCCCTTGCTATCGCAGCCATGATTGTGTGCTCTTTCCAGGCGGTGTTCCAGGCGGATGTGCGTCGGACGCTGGCGTATTCTTCTGTCGCGCAGGTGGGGTATATGCTGCTGGGCGTGTCCCTTGCCACCGCCGCTGGTTTGTCTGCCGGGCTGTTCCACCTGTTCAATCATGCTTTGATGAAAGGCGGATTGTTTATGGCAGTCGCCGGCGTTGTGCTGACCTATCAGGGCACGACGCTGAAGGACTTTGCGGGGCTTGGTCGCTCCGCTCCCTGGACGATGACGGCCTTTGCAATCTGCGGCCTGTCGCTGATTGGTGTGCCCCTGACAGCTGGCTTCCAGTCAAAGGTGGCCTTGCTCACGGCAACGCTTGAGAGCGGCTGGTGGTGGGCGGCAGCGATTATCGTGTTCTCCAGCGTCCTGGCGGTGATCTATATGGGCCGAATTTTGGAGGCTGTGTTCTTCAAAGCGCCGGAAAACCCCCGCAAAGTGCGCAAGGAAGCCCCCCTCTTATTGCTCGTGCCCCTCTGGGTTTTGGCGGCGGCAAATATCCTCATTGGCTTTGATGCAGGGCTTCCATTTGATCTGTCGGTGGATGCGGCTGCCTCTGTCTTCGCTCTGGAGGCCAACCGATGAGTGGTGAAACGCTGGTTCTGCTCGCGCTCGGGCTTCCTTTGGCGATTGCCGCGGGTATTGCGGTGTTCGGTCGATTCCCAGACCTGCGCGAAGGTGTAACGCTGACCGGTGCAGCGGCCCTGTTTGTCGTCATCGTGATGCTGGTCCTGAAAGTCTCCGATGGGCAGCGCCCAACGGTCGAGCTCTGGGAAGTGATCGGCGGGCTGAGCTTTGCTTTCAAGCTGGAACCAATTGGCGCGCTCTTCGCGACGGTGGCGAGCGGGCTTTGGATCGTAAATTCGTTCTATTCCATCGGTTACATGCGAGGGAACAGAGAACGGAACCAGACCCGGTTCTATATCTGTTTCGCCATTGCGATTTTTGGCGCCATGGGCGTGGCGATGGCTGGCAACCTGTTTACGCTGTTCGTATTCTACGAAGTGCTGACCCTGTCGACTTATCCCCTCGTGGCGCACAAAGGCGATGCCGCGGCCGAACGGGGAGGGCGCATTTATCTGCTCACCCTTCTGGGCACATCCATTGGGCTTCTCCTCCCAGCCATCATCGGGACGTATGTGGTGTCCGGCGGCTCGCTCGATTTCGTTCAAGGCGGTCTTCTTGCTGGCAATCCCGCTGCGACACCGCTGGTCAGCAGCGTCCTGTTGCTCCTGTTTGCATTCGGTATCGGCAAGGCGGCCTTGATGCCGTTCCACTTCTGGCTCCCCAACGCCATGGTCGCGCCGACGCCGGTTTCGGCGCTCCTGCACGCTGTTGCTGTTGTGAAGGCCGGCGTTTTCACAGTGTTGAAGGTCGGGGTCTATATCTTTGGCGAAGAGCTGCTGAACGCCACGCCGTCGCGAGAGTTCATCCTTGCTGTTGCGTGTTTCACCATTATCGTCGCGTCGCTGATCGCGATGACAAAAGACAATCTCAAAGCACGGCTTGCCTATTCGACGATCGCCCAATTGTCCTATTGCACAGTTGGTGTGATGTTGGCTGACCAGGCAGGCTTTGAGGGATCTGCCCTGCAAATCGCCGCGCACGCCTCCGGCAAGATCACACTCTTCATGTGTGCGGGCGCGATCTATGTGGCCACAGGGCTCACAAACATATCGGATATGCGCGGGCTCGGTCACCGAATGCCCTTGGTCTTCATCGCGTTTTTTGTGGCGGCGCTCTCGATCATTGGCATCCCGCCACTCGCCGGCGACTGGCCGAAATATGAGCTCATGCAAGGCGCCGCCGATGCGGGTCTGGACTATGTGCCCATCGTGCTGATTGTGTCGTCGCTGCTCAACGTGGCGTACCTCCTGCCTATTCCGATCCTGGCGCTGATGCCGCCGCCGGGGTCACCTGAGCCTGCGCCTTTCAAAAGACCGGATGGTGCGCCCTTCTTCACGGTCGCTGCGCCCGTGTTCACCGCATCGCTTTGTCTGGCTCTGTTCTTCTTCATCGGGCCGATGGACGAATTCATCAAACAGGCAATTGGCGAGCGGCCAGACTTGTCGGCAGCAGTGACGAGCGGAGTGTTGCCATGAGTGAGACCAAAGCCCCTGAGCGCGATGAGACCGGCCGCTTTGTGAAAACGGACGAAGCGCCAGTGCCCCTGTCGGCAGACGAGATGCACCCCGTTTCCAAGATCCTGTTTGGGTGGGTCTCCGCCAAGGCGACGCCGTCGATCTTCCTTTGGGGGACAATCCTGATCAGCGTTGCGCTTGTGTTGATCGACTATGGGATGAACCGGCACGACTACATGGATTTTGCCAACTTCAACGGCTTTTACGCCTTTTGGGGTTTCGGCGCCTTTGCAATAGCGGTTCTTTCGGGGTGGCCTCTCGGCAAGCTCTTGCGCCGGGGCGAAGACTATTACGGCGAAGGTGATGCCACGCCAAAGGATGCAGCGGGTCAAGGAGAAGGCGAATGAGCGCGTTCCTTGGCACCGTCAATCCGGGCTTTGTGCTCGTCGTTATTGGCCTGCTTGGCCTAGTTGTTCCGGTACAACGCGTACGTCAGGGGCTGATGATAATTGCGCCCCTGATCGGTATGTTCATGCTCGCCAATGCCCAGCAAGACACAAATCTGATGACGGCGCAGGCACTCGGGATCGATCTGATTCTCTACCGGGTCGACAATCTCAACTTCATATTTGGTCTCGCATTCCTGATCGCGGCTTTGCTGAACGCCATTTACGCCATGCATACGGACGATCGGCTGCAGGACGGCATGGCCATGGCGTATGCTGGTGCGGCCGTGGCGGCGGCGTTTGCTGGCGACCTGATGACCCTGTTCGTGTTTTGGGAACTCACGGCCGTCAGCTCGGTCTTCCTGATCCTGCGGGCCGGCACGCGGGCGGCGTACTTTGCGTCCATGCGCTATCTGGCGATACAGATCCTGTCAGGCGTGCTGCTGCTGGATGGTATCGCCTACGTCTACAAGTCCACGAACTCCCTGACGATTGAGGCATTTACAAGCCTCAATGAGCCGGGGGCCATGTTCATCTTCCTGGCGGTCGGAATCAAAGCGGCTTTCCCATTCCTGCACAACTGGCTCCAGGACTCCTATCCCAAAGCCACCGTGGTGGGTGCTGTGGTCCTCTCGGCCTTCACAACAAAGCTTGCTGTGCTGACCTGCGCGCGCCTGTTCCCGGGATTTGAAATCCTGATCTGGATCGGAGCGGTGATGACGATCTTCCCGGTCTTCTTCGCTGTGATCGAGAATGATCTTCGCAAAGTGCTTGCCTACTCGCTGAACAACCAGGTCGGGTTCATGATCTGCGCCATTGGGGTGGCAGACCTGACAACCGAATATGGGCGCCTGGCAATGAACGGCGCTGCCGCGCACGCGTTTGCCCACATCATCTACAAAGCGCTTTTGTTCATGAGCATGGGGGCGGTGCTCTACCGCACTGGCACGGCCAAGGCCAACGAACTTGGCGGTCTGTACAAGTCGATGCCGTTCACCACCGTCTTTTGTTTGATTGGCGCTGCATCGATCTCTGCGTTCCCGCTCTTCTCAGGCTTCGTGGCGAAATCGCTCACCATGAGCGCTGTGGCCCATGAGGGCTACATTATCGCCTGGCTGATGCTGCTGTTTGCGTCCGCTGGTGTGCTTGAGCATTCGGGAATCAAGATTCCGTATTTCGCATTCTTCGGCCATGACAGCGGAAAACGCGTGCAGGAAGCCCCGTTCAATATGCTTCTCGCGATGGGCATAGCGGCGGCCATCTGCATTCTGGTCGGCCTACCGACCTTCATGGGGCTCGGCTATGGATGGCTCTACAATCTGTTGCCCTATCCGACGGAGGCGAACGGATACCAACCCTTTACTGCTGAGCACATTTTAACGCAGATGCAGCTGCTTATGCTCGCCATCCTTGCATTCATACTGCTCAAGCGGTTCGGCCTTTATCCACCCGAAAAACCTGGAACAATCCTGGATACGGACTGGACCTACCGGAAACTCGGCTTCGGGTTTGCCACATGGGCCAGCACGGTCTGGGCCAAGGCGGGGCCCGCCATGAGCCGCGTATCTGCGACCGTGGCTGGGCGGGCGTTTGATCGCATTGAAGAAGCGTTCAGCCCCCGCGGGCAATTGTCTCGAGGCCCGCTCAGCGGGGGTATGGCGATCTGGACGGCCGCTCTTTTGGGAATGGCAATGTTGCTGTCATTTATTACTGTCGGCGCTGCGCCCTGATCTTAGTGAATGTGGCCACACATTAAATGCAGCGAGTGCTGCATTTGCCCAGTTTACATTCCACGAGAAGGTATAATACCCGGTGGTGATGTTGGCTGGAGGAAAAAAGTGTCTACAGATAATCATACCGGCATAGAAAAAGAGGCCATGATCAATCTCACAACAGAGATTGTTTCAGCTTATGTGGGCAATAACCCTGTGCAAAGTACTGAGCTTCCTGCGCTCATCAGAAGTGTTCACGAGTCACTGGAAACGCTGGCTGTTGAAAAGACTGAGCTGGAGGAGCAGAAACCTGCTGTTTCCGTGAGGAAGTCAATTACTGATGAGTATCTGATCTGTCTCGAGGACGGAAAGAAGTTCAAGAGTCTGAAGCGGCACTTGCGTTCCAAATACGATATGTCCCCCGAGGAATACCGTGAGAAGTGGAACTTGCCTTACGATTATCCCATGGTCGCGCCTGCCTATGCGCGCCAACGCTCCAAATTGGCCAAGCAAATGGGCCTTGGCCAGGTTCGCGGTAAATAAAGTGTTAATTTACGGCCGCAGGGCGCTTAATAAATATTGACAATGTGTGAATATTTATGAGCAGTAAGGCTTGATCCCGGAATCCAAATCGATTCAAAAATAGTGAAACGAATCAGTCGGGGTGGCTGTAAATGAACTGTCAAATTTGTGAGCCGGCAACGTCGGCTCAGTCAGAGCTTGTTGGACTATGGTACGCGTTGCGCGACGGCAGCGATACCAGCGGCGTGCGCCGTGCGTCCATGGACCCGGGTCGACTGCGAAGATTCTTGTCGCGTGTCGCACTCCTTGAAGTGACGCAGGAAGACGATTTCCTTGTGCGTCTTTGCGGCTCCAGCCTCCGCGCGGAACTAGGCGCAGACCCGGCAGGAAAGTCTCTGAGCGCGTTGCCGGCGCGATGGTCCAGAATTCTTGCCCTCGGCAGCCAGATGACGCGAACCCGGAATCTGCCGGTCTCGGGAATAATTCGGACGGCAGATGGAGAGGCTGACCTTGTGTTCAGCAGGCTGCCGCTCCTTGGGCGAGACGGCTCGGTTCAGTTTGTGCTCTGCTTCAACGAGGTGGTGAATGTTGATCCGAAGCGGGGGTCAGGCGGGTCTGTCCACGATGATATCCCTGTCGAAGAAGTAGCTATTGCTGCGTAACCATTAGAAAAACTTCCCTAAATAGGAATATTGTCCTACACTCTATTCGCTGAGATATGCTCACCTTGAAACGGTGTGGGAGTGACAGGTGGACAAGCAACAGATCCTTATTGACGAAGATAGCGCGCGGCTTGCGGCAAGTTTGACCGCCTTTGCATTGGGCCAACGCGTTGAGGAAATCATGAGTGAGGGGCGGGGCCGCCCGGCCGTGTCGTTTGCCCGGCACGTGTCCATGTACCTTTGCCATGTGGCCCTGGGTATGAGCCTGGCGCGCGTGGCGAGATCATTCAACAAAGATCGCTCGACCGTTGCGTATGGGTGTCATCAGGTCGAGAACCGGCGCGATGATCCGAACTTCGATCAGTGGATTGAGCAACTCGAAGACGGATTGAGTAGCGTTTCGTCTTTGCACTCCAGTCGAGCGGCTTGATCTTCCCGTGTCAGAGCGATTGATCAGAGCCCTATCGAGAGGCGGCAGTGTGTGTTGGCGAGCGGGTGCTTGGTCTGTGATCCGCAAGGACGATCTGCGCGGGGCAGCGATTGGGATTCTTCCCCAGGCGACATTTGTATCCTTGTTTGAGGCTGGAGACCTGAAAGAGGTGCGAAAAGGGCACTTTGTTTGGGCTGGTGAGCGAATGCAGGCCGGTCGGAGGCCTGCGCGAACACCGGATTTGCGCCCTCAATCCACTATCCGTCGACGAACAGCCCTGGAAAGCGTGCTTGATACCTTCGGTGACACGCGCGCCCGGTCACTTGCAAGCGCCTCGGCTTCGCGCTTCGCGGGCGACATGGAACGGGCAGCCTACGGTCAGCGCGTCACTCAGAATTGGGATGTCAGTTTGCATGTCGATGGGGTGTCATCCGGTCGGGGTGGTGGCCGGATGGAATCGGCTGTGGCTGCGCAGCGCAGACTTGACCAGGTCCACGCAGCATTGAACTCGGTGCAATTCACAAACTTGATCCGCCTGATCACGCAGGAGCGTAGCCTGGCATCCCTCGCCCAGATGAATAAGACTTCCATACCGGCAGTTCGAATCAAGCTTTCCGAGGCGCTCATCGCTCTGACGGAATCGTATAAACTCAGTGTTTCCGCGCCCCGTTAGCCCGTGACGCTTTATGTCAGGGCAGCCTGAGCGTCAGACCGAATTCGCGATAGCATAGATGCAAGGCCGTTTGAGCGTTGCGCAGTCAGCGTGTCGCTCACGCCGATGTCCTTGAAAAGCGCCTTGGCATCAAATGCGACTATCTCCTCCGGAGACTGGCCGGAATACAGGCGGGACAGAATTGCAATCAGACCAGAAACAAGCACAGCGTCCGACTCTGCTCGCACAGTCAACGTGCCGTCCTTTTCGAGGCGCGTCACAACCCAAACCTGGGAAGCGCATCCGCGCACACGCGTCGTTTCATTGCGTTCTTCAGGCAGCAAATCCGGGTTTGATTTACCGAGATCAATGATGTGCTCGTAGCGCGCTTCCCACTCCTCCAGGAAGGCAAACTCGTCTCGAAGGTCGCGCGCTGTTTCGTTTATGGCCATACGTGAAATGTGGTGCGGGGGCCTCCAAATGGAAACCCCCGCACGCTGTCACGTCTGTGTTTTTTCAGCTTACTGAGCCACGTCTCCGATGCAGTCGCCGATGTCTGTAAGGGCGTGCTCGCCAATGCAGAACGGCACCTCATACTGCTTGTGGGCCGCAGCCACACACTGCTGCAGGTTCAGTTGTGCCATATTGATGCAGTTGCGCGTGGAGGTCTCGCGCATGGCGGTCCGAATTTCTTGCGCTGGTGTGCTGTCTGTGCCGAGCACGCGGTACGCCGCAAGCGTCGCAATCCGGTCTGCGATCGGCTCTTTGCCGGACCGGATCCGTGCAGAGCGACCCGTATAGCCGACATTCACGCTTGGGAAACGTACAGCCCCGGCGGCGCTGTTGACGTTTTCCCAAAGAGATGGCGCGCCGGATTGGCCAGCCTGGAAGAGCACGCCGTCAATCTCGCTCGATGCGAAGGCTGTGCGCAGGTTAGCGCGGACGGGGCGTCCGGCCTGGGCGCTTGATTGGATGCGTGTGATGATGGCGTCGGTGTTCCCGATGGTCGCCTTGGCCCAACCTGCAGCTTGCAGTGAATAAGCCTGCTCTTTCACATAGGCGCCGGCGCCGCGCAGGCGTGTTGCGTCCGCATTGACAGAGTTCAGCGATGAAAGAACCGCCGAATTGCCGCCTTCAAGCGTGCGCGCATAGCGAACATCGTTGCGCAGACCCAGCATCAGGCTGTCGCGTCCGTAGAAGCCTTCAATGTCTCGAACAGCCGCGCGAAATTCCGGATCCTGGGATGCCACCAGAGCGGAATATGCGATGAAGCCGTTGGACAGTTGCTGCGCATTGTGACCACCGAGATTGGTCAGCGTGTTTTCAATGTCTCCCGCTGAAGACAGCGGATTCTGGCGAACGTCGGTTACATCAGATTGAAACGTTGCGTAGACAGCGGCGCTTTCGCCGATGGCATCCTGGCCTTCCGACTGGGCGGTGGCCATCGAGGAGAATGTGAGCCCCCCAACCACGCTTGCAGACAGGACGGCGAGAATTCGCTTACCAAGTTTCATCTATACACCCCTTTTACACGTCAACGGCACTACGGCCTTCCTTATCCCACACTTGGCACTTACGGTCCGCACAATTTTTGCAGCGCAAACGCCAAAAGGCATTACAATGCCGACATGTGAGCAAACCCCTTTGAGGCGAGTTAACAAAACACCTTGATTTCATTCTCACCCTCTTCAACACCCCGCCAAATCTGGCTGATTGTCAGCGTGATTGCTGGCGGAATTGGTTGGCTGACGGGCGCGCCCATTGCGCTGATTCTCGGCTGCGTCGCTGTGCTTTGGCTTCCAGTGCTTGCAGCGTATCTGCCAAATCACTGGGCGAGAGAGTCTGAGAGTTTTCAAGTGCTTGGTTGGACACTCATCGGCGTGATCGGGCTTGCGCTAAGTGGCGGAATACGCTCGCCCCTGACAATTCTGTTTGCGCTTGGACCGCTTACGGGACTTGCGCTTTCGAAGCGAAAGATCGCCGTTGAGGCCGCGATATTTTCGGCAATAAGTTTTTTTTCGTTTTGGGTCCTGAATCTTTGGATCAAGCCGCCTCTGGTGCCTGATCAGTTGGTCGGTTTCACAACTGCGTTAGCGCTGGCTGCGATCATCTATGCGGGTGTTTTGAGCGCGACGGCCATCGTGAATTTGCGACGGCGGGTTGAGGGAGAGTTCTCCGCGCAGGCCAAGGTCAAGGAACTCGGTCCGTCCATGGACCTTCGCGGCGGCGTTCATCTGCCGTCCGACTTTGCCAGCGCCGTGGTGTCTATAACGCCCCAGGGCCGTATCCGCGCCATAGAGGGGAACAGGTCTTTGGTCGCCCCCATGCGGGTTGGGGAGATCGCGGTTGAAGCGCTTGGGCGTTACAATCCGGCCCTCGACGAATCCTTGCTGGCTCGCGACTCGACGACAGTGCTGCAGGGCGTCGAAGGACAGAGTGTGACAGCGCAGATTGTTCAGCTTGTGTCTGGCCCCGTGGTCATCCTCACCCCAAAAGTCGATGGCGAGTCGTCGAGTGATGCGCTCCGCGAGCGCACGCAGTTTTTCGCGTCCCTAGGCCATGACCTGAAAACACCGCTCAATGCCATCATCGGCTTTGCTGACATGATGCGGTCGGGCCTGCGAGGTCCGCTGCCCGAAGCGTATCAGGACTATAGCGAGATCATTCAGGAGAGCGGTCAGGACATGCTCTTGCTGGTCGATGATATCCTCGACCTCGCCAAGGCAGAGTCCAACAAACTGAAACTGGAGCTCGAACCTGTCGACTTGGCCGCGAGTGGTGCCAGTGTTCTGCGGCAGATGCAGGCGCAAGCGGAGCGGGCTGGCGTGACCCTGGAGTTTGACCTGGACCAGGAAGTTTGGGCAGAGGCGGATGCGAGGGCCGTTCGTCAAATCTGGCAGAACCTTTTGTCCAACGCCATCAAATACTCCGTGTCGGGTGAGGACATAATTCTGCAGGTTGGCGAGCGCTCAGATGCGGTTTTCCTGTCGGTCGAGGACTTCGGAGCCGGTATGGACGCGGAAGATCTCGAACGTATCGGATCCCCCTTCCGGCAGGGGACAAACGCTTCCGGACGGCTCGGCACTGGGCTGGGGCTGGCCGTTGTGAAGCAATTTGCGGATTTGCATGGCGGGTTCGTGAAAGTGGAAACCGCCAAAGGGCAGGGGACACGGGTCGAGGTGACCTTCCGCCCCGCTGACATGTCGAATCTTAATGATTTCGAAAAGGCGGCCCAGTGAGCGAAGCGAGACTGCGGACCGGATTGTGGGTTGAGGCGCTTTTGCGCCGCGTTCAATTGGCAGGTTCGGCCGCATTTGTATTGCAAAAAGGGGACGCCGAGCGCGGTGACGTTCTGATTAAGGTCGCTGCCCTGGACGGCATGGCGCGGGCATTTGTGCCAACAGTCGATTTCGAAACTGGCGCACGGATATTCGAGGATTTGGCTAGCCGGGGTATCGAGCCCACGGAGACTGCGATCGACGAATATGTAGCGCGTGCAAAAGACCGAGACCGCGATCTTTGGATTGTCGAGATCGAAGACCGAGAGGGGCGACACTTTCTCACCGAGCCCGTAGAAATCCACAGATGACGGTCGTGTAATCTCTCGTTAACCGAGCCGGGACATGTTCCCATCGTGCGAATTTGGGGCGCGAGGAACATGCTGTTTTTGTTCAATGATCGTGTTGTGGAAGTTGACTTGCCGGAACTGCGCTTGGCGCGCCGCTGGCGCACACTCGGCTGCGGTGATCCACACGGATTGAGAGCGCGCGATGCCGTCGACTTTGCCCGGCGCATCGTCGATCAGGCCGAACGCGATGATAGTGAATTGGAAGCCGAGACCATTCTCGACATCGCCGCACTCATCATTTCCAAAACCGGCGCCAACGCCGTGCAATTTGTGCCGCGCGTGACCGGGCCGAGCGAACCACGTTTGTCCAGCGTGCAATCGGATGCCCTGGAAGCTTTTCGGGCCGCCGGTGATGGACGCGACGCGCAGCGGTTTACGGGCGCCTGGTCCTGGTCAGCGGCCTGAGGCTTCAACAAAGATTTCTGCCAGTCGCCGGAACCCGGCTTGATCCACAGTCTCTGGGCGGTCAGTTGGGTCTAACTCTGCTTCTTCGACCCAGGACGCGGCATCGAGACTGACTTTCTTTGCGAGGCCCTTGAGACCTGCGCGAAGCATTTTGCGCCTTTGGCCGAATGCCGCTGCCGTGACAGTTTCCAACGCCGCAAGCGAATCAAACCTGTCCTGTTTGGAGAGTGGGCGGAGAACAGCGACTGCGCTGTCCACTTTCGGAGGGGGTCTGAAGGCTCCGGGAGGGAGTGCGAATGCGATATGAGTTTCGCATACGGCCTGCGAAAGGACGGCGAGGCGTCCATAGTGGGGTGAACCGGGCCGGGCGCAGACGCGTTCTGCCACTTCTTTCTGGAACATCAGCGCCATCTCACCGCGCCATGATCCGGCTTTCAACCAATTGATCAACAAGGGTGTACCCACATTATATGGCAGATTGGCGATGATCATTGCGGGGCGGTTATCGGTCTCGTCTCCATCGGCCAAGCTTGCAAAGTCGACCTTGCGCGCATCACCTTCAACGATTTCGAGGCGCCCGTCCTGAGCCTCCGGCCATTCGCGAAGTGCGCTGGCAAACCGTTCGTCCGCTTCGACAACCACGAGACGCGCCGCACCCTCGTCCAGCAATGCCCTTGTTAATCCGCCAGGGCCGGGCCCAACTTCGAAGACCGTTCGGCCCTGCACCGGCCCAGCCGCCAACGCAGTCCTGCGCAGGATATCCGGATCGAACAAAAAGTGCTGGCCCAGCGCCTTTCGGGCGGGCGCCTGGGTCAGATCAGGGCGTTTATCCATGGGCGCGCTCGGCGCGTATATGTGCCATTTCGCCAGCCAGCCGAATGGCGGCAATCAGGCTGTCTGCTCGCACTTGGCCTGCCCGCGTAGCCTCATAGGCCGTCCCGTGGTCTGGGCTGGTGCGCACGATTGGCAGTCCGAGAGTCGTATTTACGCCGCCCCACATGTCCAGTGTCTTGACCGGGATCAGCCCCTGGTCATGAGTCATGGCAATGACAGCGTCATAGGCGCCGGAAAGCGCTTCGGCGAAAACCGTATCGGCCGGGCGAGCATCGGTGATTTCGACACCGTTCCGGCGCAAAGATTCTGCGCTAGGATTGATGATATCGATCTCTTCAGACCCTAGCATACCCCCTTCTCCGGCGTGGGGATTGAGCCCCGTGAAAGCGATCCTTGGCGTTTCCAAACCGAAATCCGAGACCAGGGTCGAATGCACTATACGGGCGACAGTCTTGAGGCGCTCTGGGGTGATCGCGGCAATGGCGTCGCCCAGGGGCATATGAATTGTTGCCAGTGCCACGCGTAAGCCGCCGCCGACCAGCATCATGACGGGGAAGGGAACTGGGTCATGGTTGGCCGAAAGTTCAGCGAGATACTCGGTATGACCGGGATGGGCGAATCCAGCCTTGTTGAGTAGCGCTTTTGATATTGGGTTCGTGACCACTCCGCCAGCTTCACCACTCATCGCATCGGCTACGGCGTGTTCAATCGATTCAAGCGTGGCCTCCGCCGAGTTCGGGTCTGGTCGTCCCGGCGTGACCTCGCCCATGTCAGCTTCGAGCGGGATGACCGGAAGCGCATCCTTGAAAACAGCTTCGGAATCTTTGGGGTCCGCGATCAGGGCCACGGGAACCTCGTTGTAGAGCGCGGGTGCGCCCCGGACATAGAAAGTCAGATCGGTACGGTCTCTGAGCGTGCGCCATGCATCCATCGTCATGGAGGGCCCACAGCCAGCGGGATCGCCAAGGGTGATGCAAAGAGGGCTGGAGGACGACATGAACGTCCTCTGCCACAGGGGCGAAACCGGTTCTAGTCGCGGCGGATAATCGTCGCTTCGCGCCGCAGGTTGCGCAGTTCCCGATCCGAGATCATCGTCAGCTGACGGCCGAACAACTGGTTCTCGATCTGGTCTTCGGACGGAAGACTATCAATGCTGCTGGTGCGGTCACAAACGTACATCACGGCAAGACCTGTCGATGTTTCGAAAGGTACACTGGCTTCGCCAATGGCCGTGCTTTCGATCCGCTCCGCAGCATCCGGTGCCAGCTCATTCAGGCTGATCCGCCCGAGGCTGGCAGCTTGAAGCGTGTCGGATTCGTCTGCGACGGACTCAATGTCATCACACCCTGTGATCTCGCGTGTCGCCGCCGCCAGTGTGTCGGCCGATCCATCGCGGGCCAAAAGGCGTGTAATCGAGACTTGGGTATCTGCTTCCTGGGGCTCGCGAACACCTGTCAGCGCAACCAGATAGACGCCGTTTGCCACAACGATGGGCGGTGACAGACCGCCATTGCCCAATGCAAGCATCGCGTCAGCTACTTCGGGTTCCAGGTCATCAAGGCCGACCCAACCCATGTCCCCGCCGGTCGCCGAAGTCGGAGCCGAAGAAAAGCGCTGCGCGGCCACCTGAAACGGCGCGCCTTCAATAAGCTGGGCGCGGATGGAATTGGCTGCTTCGACAGCTTGCGCCTGGCTGGTTGGGTCTGGTGCGAACAGGAAGATCTCCGCAACGCGGTACTGCGTCTCTTCAGATGCAAGGCGAAGCTGGTCCAGCCGTTCCTTGATCTGGTTTTCAGAAACACGGATGCGCGAGCCGTAAAGGCCATTCATGATGCGCCGCCACGCGATTTCGGCGCGGGTTTGGTCTTCCAGGCTACGAGGGTTCACGCCGCTTGCCAGGAGCTGTTGGTAAAGCTGATCCTGGGAGAGCCCCGACTGGGAGGCAAGATCTGCGATGTTCGCCAGAACTTCCTCAGAAGCGATTTCGACTTCGAACTCGGCTGCTTTCTCGAGCTGCAGTTTTTCATCAATCAGCTGCTCAAGCGCCTGGGATGTGATGCGCAGGATGTCCTGCTGAGTTGGCTGACTGCCGAGACTTAGAAGCAGAAGCCGTGCGCGTTCGCGTACGTCTGAATATGAAATGGGCTGATCGTTTACGATCGCGGCAATACCTTCAATCCGCTGGCTTCCGTCATCCTGACTTGCCACAGTGGCGCTCGGCGTCTGCGCGCATGCAGCCAGAGTAAAAAGAGCTCCGCACAGGGTCGATGCGAGGAAACGAAAAGGGATCATAGAGTTACTCCTGGCATGCGTGATCGCGCTCAGCATGCTTTGGCGGACCATACTGCGCTACTCCCACCGTGCAATGTCTCTCGCGCATACAGCGCTGAAAAATTACAGCGTTTTAACGCCCTCTAATCGACGTCAGCAGAGCCGAACGTGCCCAGCGTGAGCAATGAGAACTGGAAGGTGAGGGCCTCTGAGGGACCCAGTTCCCTGTCGGAGGTGTCACGGCGTTCGTAGGCGATTGTAAACACTGAGCAATCGTCCCGGTAACTCACCCCAATCGAGTGGTTTCGATCGAACCCCTCTTCGATTTCCCGTTGGCGCGCATAAAGCAAAGACCAGTTGTCGGTCAGGCGCATTTGGGCGCTGACAGTTACGGCTTCTTCGGCATTACCGTTCGTGGTGATGTCTTCGCTTAGCTTGTAGTATTGGGCGTTGCCCCTGAACCGCCAAAAGCGGGTACTGATGCTGCCCTCAATGCGGTTGGTGTCCAGCGTATCTTCATCAAGTCGAACCCCGCCTGAGACTTTGAACAAGCTTCCCAGGTCGATTTCAGCATCGGCGACCCAGTCGGAAGAGGTGCCTTCGAGATTCGAAAACGCATTGAAGCTGTCATCGCTTCTGGATCGCCAGCGCCGCCCGCCCTCCGCCGATAGGGATACGCCATTGCGCCAGCGCGCTGACGCCCGCAGTCCCACGGCGGCGCGACCATCGCCTTCGTAGAGATCGTAGCCAGCCGCTCCATTTGAGTCGAACAAGGATGCCGTGCCGATTTCGAAGGCGGCTGAATCCTCGGTCGGAATTACATCATCATTGGCGTTCGAGGCGCCGTAGGCGGCCATGGCCACGGGCTCGATCAAGATATCTACGCCGGTGCCGCGGCGGATCAGCGGGTAAGATAGCTCCATGCCAACTGATCCGAGCGCACGGCTGACTTCGTCTTCTCCCGAGACTTCTTCGTCCAGGCGGTAGTAGTCAGCGCGCGCATCCGCAAAGGGGGTCGCCAGGACACCACCCGGCAAGACTGTCCTACGAGACCAGTCTAGACCGATGGAAACCCGCGAACTGTCGACCCCGACATCCCGGGTCACCGATGCGGCGGTGGCTTGCAGCCCTCCGGATCCGAATGCGCCAAGGTCGTAGAGCTTTTCGGTGTAGATTATCGGCGCCAGCAACGGGATCGTGTCGTTGTTGTCGAAGGCGCGCAGCCCCTGGCTCGCGATGATCGCGGTTTCGCTGAAAAAGTCTTCATCCTGGCCAACGAGAAAGAGTTGGCTGAGCAGGGATCTGTTCTGCGACTGGTAGAGGCCTCGCAAGTCGCCTTCACCGTCGATATCATAGCGGCGCAGATACAGATCATCGGATGCGCGCTCAACGCCAAAACCCCAGTCCCAAGTTGGGTTGATCGCAAACAGGCCCTTCGCAAATATGTGGCTGCGGACACTGTCGTCGCTGTCTTCGAGACGCTCGCCATCGCCGTCAAATAGGCTTTCCTGGGTGACCGACGCATTGATATCCAGGCGTCCGGACCAGAACCTCTTGGCGTAATCCACTTCGAGAATCGGGTTCACCTTCTCGAAGAACTCCGGCGCGATCGTGAGTTCCTGGTGGTCGGAAATCGCCCAATAGTAGGGCTGCTGATAAAACAGGCCGACCCGGCTGGATACGCCAATATCCGGAAACAGGAGGCCGGAGCGACGGTCTGATGAAGGATCGGGATGCGCAAAGTAGGGCAGATAGAAGACCGGAAATCCGGCGATCTCCAGGACGGCGTCCTGATAGGAGATCATCTGGTCGGCTTCGTCCAGAACCGCTCGCCGAGCTCTCAAAGCCCAGGTGGGGGAATCCCCTTCTTCGCAGATTTCACAGGAGGAATAGACAACCTGGTCGAGGGCGTTTGCGCCACCTTCCTGGCGGATCGCGCTGTTGGCTACGGCCTGACCGCCATTGGGAAGTCGCACCGCAAAACCGATGGCATAGCCGTCGGACAAGTTCGAATTGACTTCGACCTCGTCGGCGAACCGTTCGGTGCCATCAGGATCCAGAATTATCACATTGCCGGTGGCGCGAACCTTGTTGGTCAGGCGATTGTAAATCACCCGGTCAGCTTTCAGGACACGGCCTTGATAGCTGGCTTCCACATTGCCTTCGGCGATAACGGTGCTTTCCGCCTCATTCTCCGTCAGCGCGTCAGCGATAAGGACCACTTGTTCGCTTTGGTCACTTGTGCCCTCTGAAACTTGGGCCAAGGCGAGGGGGCTCGCCACTGCAAACGCGGTAGCAGCGAAGACACACTTCAATGCGGCCATGGTGCGGGTCACCTTTGTCACTCAGACCTCTCACTGGGCGTGATCGGTCGCCCCTTGCCCGAAGATGTGCTTAGGGATTCACGGAGCAGGCGTCCAGTCGTCGAACGCTGTGAATTCGCCAATTCATTCAACTGTGTCTTCAAGGTCCAACGTCGCGCGCCGCCATGGCTCCGGAGAAGGTGTGAGCTTCTCCAGCCAGCTCCAGTTCAACGAGGATCGCAGCGCAGCGCGCAGCGCCCAGTCCAACAGACCGCGCGATCTCATCGATTGGCAAGGGATAGGGCGTCAATGCTTCCCTGACCGCATCGATCTGGCTCTTTGGAATGGGGCTGTCATCTTCGCCCTCAAAACTGGGCGGTGGTGGCGCGAACAGCTCTTTCGGAGATAGGTTGTTCAGGACTTCAAGAACATCATCGCAATTGCGCACCAATATGGCACCGTCTCGAATAAGCCGATTGGTACCAAATGCACGAGGGTCCAGAGGTGACCCCGGAACTGCCATGACCTCGCGGCCTTGTTCGCCTGCTGTGCGCGCCGAGATGAGCGATCCTGACCTTTCCGTGGCTTCGACGACAATCACACCGCGCGCGCATCCTGTGATCAATCGGTTGCGGCGTGGAAAGTCCTTTGCAGTCGCCCGATGGCCGAAGGGGCTCTCTGAGAGAATCAGGCCCTTGGCGGCGATCGCCGCGTAGAGGCGTTCATGCTGGGGCGGATAAACATGATCCACGCCTCCGCCTAGAACGGCCACGGTCCCGCCCTCCAGGCTCGCAGCGTGAGCTTCCCCGTCTATGCCGCGAGCGAGGCCTGAGACCGTCACATAACCCGCCTGGCTGAGATCCGCTGCCATATCCCGGGCAATTTTTCGGCCGGCAGCCGAAGCGTTTCGTGCGCCAACAATCGCGACGGTTGGCTGGTGGGTGAGCTCTGGTTTGCCCAGCGCTGTCAGGACAGGCGGCGGGGGAGCAAGCGCTTTTAAGAGGTTTGGGAAGTCTCCGTCCGCAGCCGTCAAAAGTCGCGCACCGTAGTTCTGAGTGGCTTCCATCTCAGCTTCAATGTCTGCAATGGCAGGCGCCTTGAGGGGGCGTTTGCGGCCCGCCTTTCGAGCCAGTTCAGGCAGGGCGTCTAATGCGCGTGCAGGAGTTTTGTAGCGCGTTACGAGTTGGAAAAATGTGACGGGCCCGACGTTTGGGGTGCGGGCCAGTCTCAGCCAGTCGCGGCGTTCTTCCTGATTGCGCGGTGGCGCGATCATGCCTCGGAGTCTTTCGCAGCTCCAAACCGCGGTTCGCTTCCGCTCAGTAATCTCGAAATGTTACTGCGGTGGGTCCAGAATACCAAAAGGGATAAAAGTGCGAGTCCGGCGACGACAAACGGGTCTTCACCCAGAATGTATGCGCCCACGGGCGCAGCAATCGCAGCCACCAGTGCCGCGAGAGACGAGATACGAAAAAGGGCGAACAATCCCAGCCAAACCGGCGCGGCGAAGAGCAAGCCTTTCCAACTCACAAATGCCAAGAGCCCGGCATAGGTGGCAACGCCCTTGCCGCCCTTGAAGCCAAGCCACACAGGATAGCAATGTCCGAAGAAAGCCGCGGCTCCGGCGACAAACCCCACGCGCGTATCGAACACCAGGGCGAATGCCAGAGCGACCAGTCCCGCTTTCAAACTGTCGAGCAGCAGGGTGGCAAGAGCGAGGTCTTTGCGCCCACTGCGAAGGACATTCGTTGCGCCAATATTGCCCGAGCCTGTGGAGCGGAGATCGATGCCGGCTGATCGCGTCAGGACCAGGCCAAAGGGAATGGAGCCTGCGAGGTAGCCGCAGAACGCTGCCAGACCCCAAATCAGTGTGTCTTCCGCTATGCCCATGTCATCCAGTCCCCGTCTCGTCGCCTCTTTTGCAGGTGGTAGGCTTTGGTGGGCCGAGCGGCAAGGTGTCAGGCCCCGTGAACAATACTGGGATGCATTGCCGGTAGATAGCCATTGGCCAATGCACGGCATGTGATTGCGGGTGTCAGGCGCACGGCGCGCCTCGGAAGCGGCTGAGCGGGGCCGTAGCCCGCCCACGAAAAGCGCCGCGCTGCACCTTGCCGGACAAGGAAGGACTGCGCGCCCAGCGCAAAGAAAGCCCCATCCGGCAGGTCCTTGGGATTGCAGAAAGGTCTGGACATCGGGTTCCGAACCCGCAGGTGCGGCTTCATTTCGGTGTTGATGAGTGTGCTTAGTTCGCTCAATCGGGTCACGCCGACCGCATCGCGAAACGCCACAGCGTCGTCTTTCCGGCAGGCATGGCAGGGGCGATGACCGGCAGCGAGTCCGACGGCTTCGTCGAGGAAGAACAATTCTGTCCATCGGCTGCGAGACATCAGTCTTTTGCGTTTTTGCCGGCCGCGCAGGGGCGCGAGGGTACAAATCACCCAGCCCTCCGTGGCCCAGCTCTGCTTCTTCAGGGTCTGAGTTTCCGGGTCATGCAGAATGCCGCGATTGCCCGTAAACAAGCCGCGGGCGGACACGGCATGGATGCGCGAAAACGGGTCAACGCGGTTTTGAAGGGGCAATCAGGCCTCTCCCCCAAATCGCTCTGTCCATTCGGCAACCTGCTCGTCTTCGATCTTCTGGAACAGGACATCCGGTGGGGTGATTTCCAGCCCGTAGGGCAGAGCGTCAAGCAGTCCCTGATCGGTGGAAGTCGGCCATTTGCGATTGCCTTCTGGCACGGCCAGGGCATCGAGTATCTTCGCCGCCGTTGCAGGGATGATGGGCTGGGCGATGATCGCGAACATCGCGGCGAGGTTCAGCCCGGTGCGCACACCAATGGCGGCCGCGTCCACATCGGATTTATACTTCACCCAAGGTTCAGCGCGTGTGAGATACTCATTGCCAGCCGCCCAGATCGCGCGGGTTTCGGCGGCCGCTTTGCGGAATTCCATGGCTTCATAGTGTTCCGTCAGGGCCTTCAGGCGTGTTGAGAGTTCCTCGGCTATCCAGGCTTCATCTTCTCCCGCCTGGCCTTCGCCCGGCACCTTCCCGTCAAACTTGGATTTGGTGTACTTGGTGATGCGGTTGACGAAATTGCCGAGCACGTTGGCAAGGTCTGAATTCACGGCGGCCTGAAAGCCTTCCCAGGTGAAGGCTGCGTCGGAACCTTCCGGTGCATTGGCCGTCAGGTACCAGCGCCAATAGTCTGCGGGCAGCAGATCCAGCGCCTGGTCCATGAATACGCCGCGGTTTTCTGAGGTTGAGAATTTACCGCCATACCAGGTCACCCAGTTGAAGGCCTTCAGCTTGTCGACGAGTTTCCAGGGCTGCCGCGATCCGATCAGGGTGGCTGGGAAACTCACCGTGTGGAACGCCACATTATCCTTGCCCATGAACTGGACGTACTCGGTCTCGCGCGCACCCGCCTCGGTGTCCCAGAGCGGTTTCCAGGCCTCAGCCTGGCCCCGCCTTTCGGCCCAGTCCTGGGTGGCTGCGATGTATTCAATGGGCGCGTCGAACCAGACATAGAAGACCTTGTCCTCAAAGCCCTCGCGAATGGAGCCGTCGGGACGAGTCACGGGAACACCCCAGGAGAGGTCGCGAGTGATGGCGCGGTCTCGGAGGCCTTCATCGAGCCATTTGAGGGCAATGGACCGCGCTAGACTGGGCCAGTGATCGCTGGCTTCCACCCACTCTCGAATGTCGGCTTCAAGTTTTGACTGGAGCAGAAAAAGGTGGCGCGTTTCTCGGGGCTCGACATTCTTTGACCCCGAAACTGCGGAATAGGGATCCTTGAGATCCATTGGGTCGAGCAGACGCCCGCAATTGTCACATTGGTCACCGCGCGCTTTTTCAAACCCGCAATGGGGGCAGGTGCCTTCCACATACCGGTCGGGTAAAAAGCGGCCCGCTTCAACATCATAGATTTGCGTCGAAACCCGTTCCTCGATCAATCCGTTGGCCTCTAGGGCGTGAGCGAAGTTCTGAGTCAGTACATGGTTTGACGCGGCAGATGAGCGACCGAAATGGTCGTAGGACAGCGCGAAAGCTTCCCCCGCGGCACACTGAATCTCGTGTTGTGCATCGCAATACTCGCGCACGGAAACGCCGGCTTTCTGAGCCGCGAGTTCAGCTGGTGTTCCATGCTCGTCCGTGGCGCAAATATAAACGACCTCATGGCCCATCAAACGCATCACGCGGGCATAGACATCTGCCGGAAGCATGGACCCGGCGAGGTTACCCAGATGCTTGATGCCATTGATGTATGGCAGGGCAGACGTGATCAGGATTCGGCGTGTGCCAGTGTTGGTCATGGGGTTTGGTCCAGGCGGATGTACAACAAGCCGCACTCATACGCGCGCGGCTTGGTGTTGCAAACCCAGGCTGTGACCCGGCCCCCGCTTCAAATTATCCGACGCTCGGAACTGCCAGGCGAAGCGTTGCGTAAACCGAGCGGCCCACGGGCATATCCCGGTCGGCTTCACTGAGCTGCGATGGCATTTGAACGTGGGCGCGAGCGATCAAACCCCGCTCAGCCAACGCCGACAGAACGGAAATCTTGCGCGCTTCGGCCAGGGCATCTGCTGCTTCGGGTTCGATCGCATCGAAGGCCCAGGCTTCCGTTTCCACCGATGTCAGCGTGCACGGATTTGCCAGATCGGCTATGTGATCGAGCAAGGCCTCTGCAGCCGGTGTAAGTGTCGCTTCACCGGGCGCAAAATACACAACCACGTCCTTCGCGCTGCAATCCAGATCACCGATAAACTCACCGGCTGTGGCGGACGGCGCAGCAAAAACGGCCAGGGCGGCCATGGCTGATGCCAAAAATGAAACTCTCATATCCAAGCCCTTTCTTCCATCGGCTTGGTTGCAAGTTTCTCGCCGGTCCGTGGCCAGAATGTGCGCGCATGGAGGCAAACATGACCACCGCGTGATGGTTTGATGGAATTTGAGAGGACGCGTTAACCGTAAGTCCAGGCCCGAAACAGCGTCTCCACCGGGCCACGTTTGAAAAAACTCATCCAGGTGGCAGTAGCCAGAATGGTAAATAGGGCAGTGCCTGCGCCAATGGCTATGACTTGCGCGGCGGGGAGTTGACTGTAGAGGCCAAAGCCCCAGCCGGAAAAGACGGTCGTCATGATAACAGACTGGGCCAGATAGGCGGTCATCGACGCTTGACCGGCTTTCGAAACAAAGGTCACCACCGGCCCCGGCCGCTTGGCGAGCCCGGCGAGAAGTCCGGCGTAGCCTAGAGACTGGGCTGGCGCTGCCAGGAACATCACGGCCATCCCCAGCATCATCATGGCATCAAATCCGTTGTCAGCCTGGAGCACGAGCCAGGCTCCGGCGGCCCCGACCAAAAGGCCAATGGGCAGGAAAATCCATCGTGCACGGCTCCAAATGGCCGCGCTTGGGTTGGAGATCCATCCCTTGCGGGCAAAGGCGAGGCCGAGACAGAAATACCCGAACGTCGCAACGCCCTGGGACATCAACACGCTGGGCAAAATGTCAGCGTAAGATGAGATCCTGAAGAGTGCCTGGTCGAGGAAGCTGCCGGTTGAGAAGGCTTCAACCGCGCCATCAAGTGATACACTCATCTTCTTGGCCATGAAGCCAGGTTTGATGGCCTCTATTCCGGCGAACAGACCGGCGAATGCCAGCAGAACCAATACCTGCAGCAGAACGAAACCGATGCCGATGCGGATAAGTGTTTTCTCAGATGCATTAATTTGGGTCAGCAGAAGCGCTCCCAAAAGGGCATAGGTGACGAGAATGTCCCCCAGGAAAAAGAATGTATAATGGATCAACCCGATCAGCCCCAGGCCGATAAGTCGGCGTGTCTGACGGCGTGAGAAATTCGCATCAGCCCGGTCGGCAGCGCCCATTTGATAGAAAAGGCTGACGCCGAACATGAGGGAAAACAGGGCATAAAACTTTCCGGCGGCAAGCCAGTACATGCCGTAGGCTGATCCCAAATTCACTGCGCCGCTGGATGGCGCGCCGAAAAGCCCTGTCTCCATCGGGTAAGCAAATACCGTCGAGTTCACCACAGCAATGCCCATCAACGCGACGGCGCGGACGAGGTCTGGCAGGATTTGCCGCTGCGCCGATACCTGTTCAGTGCTCATTAAACCAGACTCCCCGAGCGGCAGAATTCCTGCGCGCAGTCGCTAGGCTGCAGAGTTTTTATGGTCAAGCATCGAAAGCCTTGCATGGCCCGACCGCTCGGCATAGAAAATGCGCCTTGGTCGCCGGCTTAGCTCAGCTGGTAGAGCACCTGATTTGTAATCAGGGGGTCGGGGGTTCGAGTCCCTCAGCCGGCACCATATTTATCAATGTATTAGACATACTCGGTGGGCTAGCGCCGCGCTCTGGCTTGAAAATTCGTGCCACATTCGTGCCAAATCATTTGGACGGCGGCGAACTTTTCCGCAGCTCCTGCAGCCTGATCAGCATCCCCATCACCTTCTCGAACTGGCGCGTGAGCCGTTCATCCAGTGCGAGCAGTTTGTCCATCCGGTCGGGATCGAGACTTTCGCCCCAGGCCTGAAGGCGCACAGCGGGTCCACCCTCGGCGCCGGCAAGATGTCCGCGGAACCACGGAAAAATCTCCAGAATGAGGAACCGTTTCAGACCGTCCGCATCAGCGGTCCATTTCTCTGAGCTTTCGCATTCATCCAGAAACCACTCGGCGGTCTCTTCCGGTAGGCCAGCAACCGCTTCGGCGTATCCGTCTTGTCCTTGAGCATCGATCAGCCGCTCGGCGGTTTCTGCCGCCTCCAACATCTCCTGCCAGCTTTGAGCACTTCCCGCATCGTCCTCATCGTCTGAGCGAACGGCGCCCGCCGAGGAGAGCTCCGGCCGTCTGCCGTCCGTCAACGCCAGGGCGCGGCGGGTCAGACGGTCATTCCGATCTCCGCTTGTGGCCCGGTCGAGATTGGCCATGTGCAAGGCGCGCTCTCCGAGCCTCAGGCGCCTGCGTCGCCAATCGAGCCAGACGAGTTGCTCAACCAGGCCAGTTTCGGCGGGACCGACCGGTTCATGACTCCACAGGTAAGCCTGCCAAAGCTCGGCAAACTCATCGGCGTTTTCCCAGGCCAGCAAACCGCAAGTGAGATAAGGCGGCGGCCCATTCGGGAGGATGGCCGGCCCGCTCATTGCCAGAAGTCCGGGCGGCGCCAACGCATGGTTGGCGACTGCATGCGCATCAGCATCCGATAGCTATCATCCATGGCCGCGCTTTCCAGTTCATCAATTTCAGCAAGCAGCCGCGCATGGGTCGACTTGTGCATCCCCTTGGGCCGCGTGCCGCGATGTCCGCCAAGGGCCAGATCAGCTCCCACTTTACGCTTCACCTTCCAGCTCTTGCGAAAGATGCGGTCGCTTTTGCCTTCGCGTGAGGAGGCGTGGACCAACCTATGACAAGATCGGCAGAGGAACCGCTTGCCCGCGCCGATCAGATGTTTCCGCCGCGCATAGCAGTTCGGACAGCGAAAGTAGGCTTGCTCACCCCCGAAATGGCGCGGCGACCAATCGAGCTGAACGGTTTCAGAAACGTCCTGCCACTCTTCGCCGTTTCGCCGGTAACGATAGCTCAGCTTGATCGAATGCTGGCCGCCAAAGACGTGGATGAAATTCTGCTCTCCATCGTCTGAGGTCCAGGTCCATCGGCCGAACCAGCCCTCTCGAAGCACTCCGCGCCTCTGCATGATTGCGGCATTGATCCGGCGCCAACCTTCGACAGTGCCGCGATGGCGCCAGTTTTGCCCGCCAGATCCTGTGCCGCCCAACTCTCAGCCTCCGATATTTGCCCAAATCAGTTGGCAGATTGGGTCAGAAATCAACGCGGCTTCCGCCGATGTTCGCCAGCGGCCGCATTACAGCGCGTGCGAGCAGAGTGGCCTCAGTCGGCGCGATTTCTGTGAGATCGTTTGTGTAGAGACTGGTCTAGGCTCCAAGCCTCGTGCGATGACCCATCATGGCCTGCGAACCTCCGCCGAAACTCAGTCAGCCGGCCATCTGGCATTGCACCGGAAACCCCTGCTGCCACGCTCATGGTGTTGTACCGATTAGGCTATTGGCACCAGCATGGGGAGACACGATCGTATCCGTCAGTGAAAATGGCTTCTGCCCGGAATGCCGGGCAAGTTGGCAGGTACGACCGGATCTTTCGATGATAAGCCCTGGAGAGCCTAGGCATTTCTGATGTTAGGCGCTGATCGTTATGTCCGCTTTGTATCGAATTCGACACGACGCTAGAGGTCGTTGAATAGCGGTTTATGGCCCTTTTGAGCCGGCCGGAGCAGACATTGACAGTGGGCGTTGAGGTTGCCTTTTCGGACAGATCAAAGTGAGCGCGTTATTGCGCTTGTTCACATCCTGTGTGCTCAATATTTCATTGATTTTCGCGCCTTGGTCTCAGCCAACCATGAAGGACCTTCATGCGTGAGGAGCACTTACTCAGCCAGTTTATTGCCCGGGGCGATGACAGGTTGAGAATTCCGATCGCATTCGAACGCGGTTCAGACGCCCTCTTTCATTTGCGGGTTTCACCTTCAGAATTGTCGGACTTTGTTTGGGTTCCCGATCGCCGGTCCAACGGTGGATTATCGGCCAACTCCGATTGAAGGGCAGATATTTGATATGTCGTCTTGGCTTCAGGCGTTGCGTCGATTGGAAAACCCGGCTGCTTGAGCCTGCAAGCTCATCGCTTCGGGACGCCACTTTTCTCAAGACGCCAGCGCAGGGTTTCGATCCGGTCCTGTCCGAAGAAGGGCTCGCCGTTGAAGACCATGGTCGGCACGCCCCAGCCTCCGGCGGCCTCGAGCGCAGCCTGATTGGCTTCGATGTCGGGCATGGGATCGGTGGCGGCAATGGCTGAGTCGAGTTCAGCAAGGTCCAGGCCCGCCTGAGCCACGGCATTCGCCAGCTTGTCACCCTCATTCCAGTTTGGCTCGCCGCCCCAGATCAGATGCGAGACATGGTAGGCGAGATCGACGCCCTTGCCGCGCCGTTCGGCTTCAATTCCGAGCCCTGTGAGGCGATAGATGTAGGGCTGGTCGCCGGCGACCTCGAAGGTCGCCATGTCCTGGACGATCGGGTCTGGGGATGGCCTGGCGAACTTCATGCCAAGGAATTCTGCACGGCGGAACGCATCTAAGATGATGTACTTCACCCGCCGCTGGTCGCCTGTGAATAGGGTTTCCTTGGTGCGCACCGCGATCGGCAGGACCGGGCGCAGCCTGACCTCCACCTCGAATTCCTCGCGCAGGCGGAAAAGGTCCGGCGTGGCGAGATAGGAGTATGGGCTGCGGAACGACCAATAGACATCGATTGAATGGGGCATGGCGGGTTTCCTTGGCGTTTTAGTTCTGGGCGAGGGTGATGGCGGTGTCGGGATTAAGGTCTTCGCGCGGATCGGTGACATGCCCGGCAGGGAAGAAGACGGACGTGACCGCGTCGGTGGTGTCAAGGCAGAGCAGATGGTTGTTGTCGCCATCCCTGAGATCGGCCAGTGCGAATGGCGCGATCTTGGAAGCCGTGCCGTCGGCGGTGACCGTCGAGACCCGGTAGAGCGCGCGTTCATCGTCATCCGCCGGGTCACCGCCGGGCTTGGTGATGCCGCCATTCCAGGTAACGCGCACGACCTGCTCGGTGCCCATCGGACAACGATTGCCGCCGCCCCAGGGTGAGGCCGTAGCCTCGCCGCCCAGGTCCCACTGGCGTTGTGGGACGATCTCGGCCCAGACAAGGGACGGGCCGTCCTCCAGCGGTATGACGTCCACGCTGGCTCCCTTAAAATTCACGGTGCCGTCGAAGGAGAGCACATTGCCGATGATCTCAACAGTCGCAGGCTCATCCTCGGCGCCGCCATACTCGCCGGCCAGAAGGGCGGTGCGCAACTCGCCCGGGTCATCGGCCGGCGCGAGGGTGAGGCAGGTTGCCCGATACTCGGCGCCCGATTGGGTCGTGATGCGGAGATCCCCCGGCTCCAGGGTTGCAATGTCCACCTCGTGGGAGAAAATCACTGGCATGCCATCGGCGCCGCCGGCGCCTTCGCAGGCAACGCGGTCGGTGAGCCGTTCCGGCAGCCCGTTATCGAGCCCGAAAAAGGCCGAGACTAGGTGCGCCTGGCGCCCATCGGCGTGCTGCATGTTCTTCACGTCCGTGACGGTCGTGTCGGTTTGCGAATAGGTGTCAAAGGTGCGCTCATAGTCGGCAATGGCCATGGCCAAACGCAGATTCTGGCAGCCGCCGAGCGTGGCCGCGCACACCGCCGCGAGCAGGAGCGCGCCAAAGCATGATCGGTTCATGGGCATCTTCATTGCGACTTTCCATCTGGTTTGAGTTTCACGGCGCTACTCTGATAGACCGGCCACACTCTGTCCAAGCGTGATGATGACAGCGCCAGCCTGCTCACCGATCGAGGTGCGCTCTTCGGTGAGCGCCTCATCGTCTGCGAGAGTCTCACGGGCAAGCCCTACCATTTCGCCGGTTTCAGCAAATTTCGTGTGCGCCATCCTGCCCCCACCCTCCAATGCGGACAGGTCGACGAAGGTTACTCCGGGCGTGGCTTCGATCCTAGATCGGTAAGGCTCCTGCGACGGGTTTATGGCGCCGAGACGCTGGACCCCGCGCCCAAGCACCTTGGACATGTTGAGCGCCCGGTCGTCTGTCGACACAAGGAATGTGAAGTGCGGACGCTCGGC
Source organism: Pseudomonadota bacterium (assembly GCA_038526245.1). Taxonomy (GTDB): domain Bacteria; phylum Pseudomonadota; class Alphaproteobacteria; order Caulobacterales; family Hyphomonadaceae; genus UBA5336. The sequence goes on along the minus strand of JBCBGZ010000012.1, from coordinate 20,405 downwards.
TCCGAGCCGCTGGAACTGGGTCTGGAAGACGTCGACATCCAGGTCAGGCGCCGCAAGGACCACATCTGTGATCTTCTCTGACAGCCTGCCGTCGCGAATGGCCATCTGGCGAAGGGTCTCCATGGTGATCCAGCTTCCCATGGAATGGGCGAGAATGGAGACCTGGGTGACGTTCTCGTCTTCCACAGCCTGCGTGATCACGGATTCGAACGCATCGCGGGAATAATTGGCGCTCTCACGGTCATAATAGTAGCCCGCCACCTCGCCGCCCGACGGCCATGAGAACAGGACTGGCGCGGCCCTGATGGAGAGATCCTCGGCGATCTGCGCAAGGCGGAACACGGCGTCGGCGAATTGCACATTGTAACCGTGAACAAAGATCAGGACGCGCCCATCGGTGTCCTGTTCATCAAACCAGCGCCAGATATCGCTCGGCTCTGCGGGCTCGAGATCGACAATGGCAAATTCGTTCTCGGGATCGGGGGCATCCCCGCTCGGCCATTCCATCCGGCCGACCTGGTGGTTCGGAGGCACCGAGACCTTGAAGGCATGGCCGGAAAGCTGACCGCGCTGCGAGCCGTAAACCTGCCCGGGAAGGTCAGAGGGCGCACGGGTCGTGATGGCGAGGAGATCGACGACCGATGCATTCTCCGGGGCTGCCTCGATCGGCACCAGGAGGGATGGCTTGTTCGACGCGCAGCCTGCGAGAATGAGGCCTGCAAGTATTAAGGCAGCCAGCCTGCTGACACGCCGCGATGCGATTATGCCTGGCTTTGGGCTCATGGGTTCGGCCTTCATCTACTCGTTTGAGCTCTCTTCAGGTTGCTCCAGGCCGCAGGTTGCCCTGATTTCATCGATCCGTGCGGAAAGCTCACCTTCCGTGCGGCCCGTGAGGACGGCTGCCCTGTCCCTGTAGGATCCCCGCACCACACCGCTGGCGGCACCGATCGGCGTGACCGACTGCACGACTGACAAGGCCCGTTCCCTTCGCGAAGGCATGGCGGCCTCCAGGTCAGCGATATCCTGTTCCGCCACGGCGCAGTCGACGGGGTCGGCCAGGAGCGACTCCCGCTCGTCGTAAATCGACGTGGAAGCGCAGCCAGCCAGGAGGAGGAGGGAGACAGAAGCGAAAACAGAACGTTTCATGTGAGGTCCTTTCAGAGACAGAACACGGAAGGCGAGAGGCGGCCCGTCATGATGGCGCTTCCAGCCTGCGAGAGAGAAGAAAGAGAACCGCAAGGACGATCCATTCGACTGCGATCATCTGGGTGGCGAGAGCGGCATCGTGGACCGCCCAGGCGAGCAGTCGGCCAATGGTCGCCAGCGCAAGAAGCATGATGGCGGGGTAGAGCCAGAACCTGTTGCGGCTGGCGATTGCGATGAGGATGCAGGCGCCGAGCGTCAGGAAGAAGGACGCGACATCCCCGATCTGGCTGCTCAGGCCGATCCCGTTCAGCATGCTCATCCCGAGTTGGGCGGACGCAAAGTCCGGAACGATCCACCAGGACAGGCCGAGGAGGACAAAGGCAGCTGCCGGCAGTCCGGCCCCCACTTTCAGTGCCAAATCCATTTGCGCCTCCGCATCACCCTGAGCTCGCCAAGTGCAGGCTTTAGAAGGCGATGTCTACGCCGAGAAACGGCCCGGAGACTTCAACCGTGGCGGTCACAAGTTCATCGCCATGTTCGACCGAATAATAACGGTAGCCGCCGACCATCGACCATGTGTCGTTGAACTCGTATCCGAGCCCCGCAGAGACCTGCCATGTCAGTTCCGAAGAGTCCCCGATGCCAAAACCGCCGACGTCCGCATAGCCGGTGCCGTACCATTTATCGCTGAACTGATTGCGAACCCGCGCTGCAAGCAGAAGGTCGGTCCAGCCGCCATCATCCTCGAAGGACGGGCCAATTGTCCCATCCGCTTCCACAAGCTGGGCCTCGACTGAGGACCCATTAAAGCGCAGGCCGCCGCCGACATCGAAACGGAAATCATCGCTGTCGACGAGCGCATAGGTTCCGTAGGCGCTGAAGATGACCAGTTGCGAGTCGATTTCGGCGCCGGTGAAGGCACCTGGCGCACGCTCAGTTTCCGCAGACACGTCAAAAAACTGCAAGTCACCAATCAGCGACACTCGCCCCTTGCGGGCCTCGAAGGCGCCGAGAAAGGCAATATCGAGCGTCTCGAGGACTTCATCGAAATCCACTTCGGCTTCGACTTCGCCAATGGGCGTTTCCAGTGTCGAGGTTATGCCGGGAAACCAGCCATAGAGCTTGGCCGTGTACCCCCAGTCGCTTTCTGCAGCCGCCGTTCCGGGCATTGCCACGGCGGCCAGAAGAAGGATCCGTTTGAACGACATTTGCATATTCCTTGGTCAGCTGTCTTTTGTTGCTGTGAGGCAGGTCGCCTGTTTCCGGGGGGTGTTACGGCGACGTGTGGGCGTGAATATGCTTTCGCAGCACACTGTGCACAGCTCGCTACGGGCCAAAGAACATTCCGTTCTGACCACAGCCGGGATGTTAGGAATAGCGCCGGTCACTCCCCAACGGGGACATCCCTGATGATCCGAAATCCGATGTGGGCAGAGCTGAAATCAAATTCGAGACTGTCGCGGGCAGCGACGCGATAGCGCCGGCAATAATTCTCACTGCAAAGATACGACCCGCCCTTGATCGCAAAACGATCTGTCTCGGCCGCGAACGAGCTGTCGGTCCACTCCCAGACATTTCCGATCATGTCATGGGCCCCTGTGACACCGGGTTGGAAACAGCCGACAGGCGCAGCTCCGGCATATCCGTCGCGGCCTGTATCGTGAATTGGAAACAATCCTGTCCAGATGTTCGCGCGGGCTGTGCCGTCGGGTGCTCTCACGCCTGACTCCGGGTCGTCGGGATCGAGAAGGCCAAGACTTGCTGCATATTCCCATTCAACCTCGGTGGGAATTCGCCCGCCTGCCCATGCCGCATAGGCGCGGGCATCGTTGAGGGTCACGTGAACGACGGGATGAAGGTCCAAACCCTGCAGGCCCGTGCCAGCCCCGCCTGGCGTTTTCCAGCTTGCCCCGGCATCTATGCGCCACCACGACAAGAGGTTGGTTGGCGTGTCGGTCTCTCGAAACTGCGCCGAACCGCCGTTTCTTTCTGCTTCGGTCATGTAGCCTGTCGCCGCCACGAACGCGGCAAACTGGCTGTTGGTCACCTCATGGACCTGCAGCCGGAACGGGGAGACAAACACGCGCTGCGGCGGACCTTCTTCGGAATAGAGCGCATGCGCGCCCAGTGTGAACCCGCCGCCGGGAATATCGACAAAGCCGCCAAGGTCGGCGTCCCCCAACATGCAACCGGTGTCTGATATCGGAACCGATGCGGACTCTCGCCACATCGCCGTCGCCAGCACGATGACGATCACGGCGACGGCAGTTCCTGCAGCAATCATGATCCTGACCATATCAGCCATCCTCTTGTCAGCGCTTCTATCATTGGATGGCGTATTTCAGCAGGGCAAGTGCAGAGCCCAGCCCCCCGGCGAAAAGCGCGCCCAGCACAGCCAATCCGGCACCATGGCTGATCACCCAGCCGACCCGGGCGCCAAAGATCACGAGGATCAGGATGCAGAAAAGCTGGGACACGAGCATCGCCGCTTCCAACGAAAGCCAGCCAAGACCCGAAGCTATAAAGAGCGCTGTCGGCAGATGCGTGACAAAGAGGATCGGATGACTGCCGCGCCAGGCCTCACGCATGGCAGGCAAGCGTAACATCCGCTCGCCGGTTTCAATCGAGTGAGCGATCAGTGCCGCGAGCGCCCTTGCCAGGGTCATCGCCAGGACCGAACCGAAAAGGACTGCCGCAGGCTTGAAAGGGGCAACGGGCTCCGGGGAGAGAGCCATCAAGAGACTGAGGACGATGATGGCGCCGTAAATGAGCCCAAACGCTTCTCTCTCGAGGGTCGCCCATCTCAAGTGCGGGATATGGGCATGGATCACCACGATCAACTCCTGGGAAGGCGTGCCGCCCGCATTCTAACGGTTTCTCTGGGTGGCCATCCTCTCCAGGATACGGTGGGCGGTTTCATATCCGCTGTTTTGGTTCTGGCCGGTGATCAGATTGCCATCAATCGAGGTGTGCGTCGCGAACGGATCAAGCCAGGCATGCTGGCATTCATAGATCGCGCCGGCCTTGCGTAACTCTTCTTCAGGATGCTTGGGCGTCACCGCGATGCCGAATGTGTTGATCTGATTGTCCGTGACCCCGGTGACGCGGCGGCCCTTCACCAACGGCTCGCCATCAATTCCCCGAGCGCTACAAAGACCCAGGGCGCCATGGCAGACCGAGCCGAGGATCTTGCCCTCAGCGTTTGCGCGCGTGATGAAATCAGCCAGCGCCTCGCTCTGCATCAGATCATAGGACGCTCCCCAACCGCCGGCCAGGAAGATCACGTCGTAGTCGCCCGGATCGATATCGGCGATGGCTTGCGAATTCTTGAGGTCGTCCATGGCCTTTTCGTCGGCCATGAAGCGCTTGTCCTCCTTGCAGACGACCGGCCAAGACCAGGAGCCGGGCTGGATCGGGATCTCTCCGCCCCTCGGCGAGGCCATGTCGACCTCCATGCCCGCATCAATGAATGCGTAGTAAGGCACTGTGAATTCCGAACCGAAGGCACCGGTGTCGCGATTCAGGGGATCAAGCCGATTGTGATTGGTGCAGATCACCAGGGCCCGCCGACCTTTCATAACGAACTCGGGGATCGTGTAGTGGCGATGGATGCCCAAGAACTGCAGGACTGCAGGCAGGCAGAGGTAGGTGAGGATGGCCAGAACAGCCAGGACGAGGAGGGTGGTGACAATCCAGTTCATGACAGGTCTCCGGCGTGGAATGTTGGCTTAGCGCCTCTGGTGCCGATGCGGACTGGCTTCAGGATCAGCGCGCGAGGCCGCGGAACGCCATCCGGGTGATGCGGTAAACGGCATAGAGGCCGATCAGCAGCATCAGCACCAGGCCGGCGAGATACGGCCAGTACTTTCCCGTGATCCGGTTCAGAAGATTGGCGAAGAGCTGGGCCTGGGCATAATCCTCGCGGGCGAGGTCGAGCACGCCGGTCTGCGAGGAGTAGGCCTCGTATTCGGCGCGCATCGCTGTGAAGAGTTCCGGGTTTTCGGCTGACAGATCGGTGGTTTCGCCCGGGTCCACCGACAGATCGAAGAGCCGCCAGGTGAAATCGCCCCTGGGCAGCGCCGTGCGGACAAGCTTCCAGTTGCCGCGATAAAGCGCCGCGTTGCCGCTGACCTCGACACCAAAGCTCTCATTCTCTCCCCGTGTTTGATCTGTTGCGCCTGAAAGCACGGGCAAAATGCTGCGACCGTAGAGTGCGCCAGTGTCGTATTCGACCCCGGCAGCGTCGAGCAGGGTCGGCATCAGGTCGGCCACATGAACGGGAGCGTCACTGATACCGGCGGTCTCGACACCGGGCCCGGCGATCACGAGGGGCACACGCAGCCCGCCTTCGCTGGAGTAGAACTTGTAGAGGTTGAACGGAGAGGCCGACACCGATGCCCATTCCGGACCAATCGCAGTCAGGCTGCCGGGCAGGCCCATATTTTCAGCAGACGTATCGAACCCTTCGAGGCTGTGGATTCCGCTCAGCAGCAAATCGTAGAGGGGATTGCCAAACTTTGTGACACCGGACTCCGGGCCATTGTCGGAGGTGACGACGACAATTGTATTTTCCAATTGTCCGGTGGAGTCCAGGTGATCAAGAAGCCGTCCGATATGGAAGTCGGCCGCTTCGATCATGCCCGCATTCACCTGCATCTGGCGCGCCGCGGTGGCTTGCTCGGTTGGCGAAAGATCATCCCAGACGCGGTGGTCTTCGTGCACTGGCGCCAAGACTGTCGTCTCGGGCACGAGGCCAAGCTCAATTGTGCGCTGCCAGCGTTCTTCGCGCATCACGTCCCATCCAGCGTCGAACACACCCTCATATTTGTCGATGAACTCGACTGGAGCCTGAACAGGAATGTGAACCGCCTGAAGTGCCAGGAAGCCGAAGAAGGGCTGATCCGCCTCGCCTTCGTCAATGTAATCGATCATCTGGTCCACAAGGTTGCGGGACGAGTAGAAATCCTCTGGCAGTTCGACGGGCTCACCATCCTCGTACCACGACACTTTTGGGTAGCCCGGGAGGTAGTGGGTGTGGTCGTAGTTGCTGCCACCTGTGGAATCCATGACGTAAGAGCGGTCGAAGCCGAAGCGGTCAGGTAGGTTCTTGCCCTTGGCGCCAACGCCCCATTTGCCGGAAACATAGGTCCGATAGCCCGCATCAGACAGATGGGTGGCGATCGTCTCCTGATCGTCCTCCCAGATCATCGAATAGCCAGGCAACACCCTTTGCTCGGGCGTCACGGTTTCGACCAGCGTGCCCATGCCGGTCTGGTGATTGTCCAACCCTGTCAGGAGCATTGCGCGGCTCGGCCCGCAGAACGGCGAGGAATAGTATCTGGAGAAGAGCGTGCCCGACTGCGCCAGTGCGTCAATGTTCGGGGTCCGCGCGTCGCCGCCATAGGCACCGAAGCCCGTAAAGCCGACATCGTCGAACAGCACCACGAGAATGTTTGGCGGGGCGGTCGGCGTTGCCCCCGGCGCAACAGCTTCGGCCGGCTCGGCCTCGGGGCCCTGGGCCTGGGCCGGCGCCACGATTGGCGAGAGCGTGAAAGCGGCCAGAATAAGCGCCCGATGTGCGAAACGAACAACGTTGTGCATGGGATTGTCCCTTAACCCGGAAAGACCTAGCGCTGATATTCCCCAATCCGGCTGCATGCACAGCTCCCGTCAGGCCAAATCGTATTCAATTTTGACCTTTGTCTTCGCGCTTAAGGAGCGCTTCACGAAATGCTTTCGGCGTCTGGCCGGTCCACCGCTTGAAGCTGCGCGCGAAGTTAGACGGCGCATCGTAGCCGAGCTCGTGGGCTATGGACTGTATGGGCTGCGTGCTGTTGGACAGCATTTCCCGGGCGCGCCGCTCCCGCACCTGGTCAACCAGTTTGCGATAGGTCGTCCCAGCCCGCTCAAGTTGACGCCGAAGGCCGCGCTCGGAGTATCCAAGACCATTCGCGGCCCCGGAAAGCGGCACACCAACATTGTTTCCCTTCTCCAGAAAGGCCAGGATCTGGCTGACCGGTGTTGCATTGTGACCGGCATCGGCTGAGAATTTTTCACACAACGCCACCAGCTTCGCGTGATTGATCGGGTCAGAACACGGCAGCGCCTGTTCCAACAGCTCGGCCGGGAAGATGATTCTGTTTTCAGGCGCATCGAACCGGATGGGCACGCGGCTGACCTCGGCCGCGATTTCGCCCCACCCCTCGGGCTCGCTGATGGTTGTTTCCGCGCGCGTCGCCACAAGCGGGATCCGCAGCATCTCGAGCAGCAACCTGTTCAGCACAATGAGCGCGCTGGCGTTCACAAAATAGGCGATCTCCTCGAGCGGAAGCTTCGGCGTCAAGCGCACCTCAGTCTCATCCGGCGTGTGCCCGGACTCTCTGTCCGGAATGGTCAGGCCGATCGCCGGGAAAGTCAGATGAACAAAGCGGCTGAGCACTTTTAGGCCGTCGACCAGTTGGGGCGCATTCATGGCCGCGTAAGCTGGAAAGCCAATATAAGTGACGTCAAATCTGCGCGCGAGCCGGACCCCGAGATGGGGATCGCGCGTCGTTTCCTGGGCATTGAGTATGAAGCGCCGCAGGGTAAGAAAATCCGTGCGGAAATAGGGATCTGCGAACAGCTCCGGCTCCAGATTTGTGCCCTCGAGAAGTGCATCGGCGTCATGGCCATCTTCGCAAAGCGTGCGAAAGACAAAACCAGGATAATTCATCGGCAAGGCCGGCGTATCCATGGTGAACACGACCGTATTGTCATGGGAAGACGCCATTCACCGCCTCCCCGTCAACTCTTTAATTGGACAGCCCCCAACTTCGAAACGGTCTGCCAAGGGGTCAGTCGGGAGTCTCGCAAAGTGAGAATGCATGGTGTCGTCGAGATGGCTGTCATTCTGGAGTGTGCAGCGCAGCATAACGCCAAAGCCCAGCTTTGGCCAAAAGGAAGTTGTAACAAGCAAATGACAGTTCAGTCGGCATAGGTCACCCGCACGCGAAATGTGGCGTCTGGGGTAGCCTCGCTGACGCCTAACAATGCACCCGTATAGAGGCCCCATCCTTCTCCAAGGGACCAGACCGCAACTGGTCCTGCCTCGTGTCTCTGCTCTTCAAAGCCCAGCCAGTCAGATGTTGATCCATACTGGCTGAAAAGTTCCACACCGAGCTTAGGTCCTGAGGCGAGCGAACGCATTGCCGATGCGCGCGTCTGGATGGCCAGTCCGTCTCGTGCGTCATCGCCAATTTCGAGTGTCGCGCCGGTTATGAAGCGAAGCGTCCAGTGATCGACCTGTTTCCACTGATGTATCCAATGGACTGTGAACTGGCCCGGTCGATCGTCGAAACGGTAGCGACCGTCAAACCTGAAGCCAGACTGGTAGGCTTGGAGGTCCGGCGTCACCTGCCAGAAGAGTTGTGCAGTCAGGCTATCAGGGTCGAAGTCGGCGTCTTCAGTCGATCTGACCTGTCCAACCACGCGCCATCGCACATCGCTGCTGATTGCGCGCTGATAGTGCAGTCGCAGCGCCGTGTTCTCGCTGTCTGGATCATAGCTCACACGAAAATCCCACGCCCTATCGCTCTCATCGACAACAGGACCGAAAACCCCACCGGTTGACTGCGCCGAAGCCACGGGCGCGCCGGTTATGGCCAGAGCGACGAAGAAGCTTCGCATGGCTTAGTGGCCACCTCGTGACCGTTCGCCAACACACAACACTATCGCTGCCGTCCCTGGAATGAGCGACCACCGGATCGGCTTGAACGGAACGATTCATATTGCGACCGGCCACCAGTGCGTGCCGAGCGATCACGCTCCAGGCGCTGGCGATCAAAGTCCCAGGACTGGCTGTTCTGGGAACTGGTGAGGCGTTCAGGTTGATCAAGGGTGATCGGCTCCATGCCGCGTGCACTTGCCTCGGTCCGGACCGTATCCGCGCCAGAGGCGGTATCCACGCTCGTCCACTCACCCTCCGAACGCGTCTCCCAGCTGCCGTCATCTGTGCGGCGGAAAACGTTGCCGTTTGCGCCGGCGTACAGATCTCCGTCGCCTGTCTGACCCGCCGTTGCCCGCCCATCAGTATTGCCGACCTGAACGGCCCGGCCGCCTTCCGATGTCTGCACCTCGCGGCGGAAACCGTCTTCCGTTCCATACCGCTCTGCCCGGACCCAATTGTCATCGCGCTGGACCACAGTGTCGCCCCAGGTCTCATAATTGTTGCCGTCTGACCATTGGATGGCCTGGCTCGTATTGGTGCTCACATCATTTCTGGGATTGTAGGACCAGCCCTCATAAACCGCAGTGTCGTAGTCGTAGGCATAAACGCCGCCGCCATACCGCCCGGTATTGGGGTTGTAGCGATTGCCCTCCCAATAGCCGCCATAGGGTCCGTAGGCATAGTGTCCGTGGACGTACCGCCCGGTCCCCGTGTTGTAGATGCTGGCCTGGCCATAGGTGTAGGGATAAGGGGAATAATACCAGTACGGGGCATAAGCATAGGCATACGGCGTGTAGTACGTGCCCCAATAATAGCCCGAGCCATACACCACCACGCCGTTGCTGACATAGGTGTAGTGGTACCCTGGCGTATAGCCAAAATAGACCGTGTTCGGCGTTGTCTGGTACACCCGGACATAGGTGACATGGTGCGCCGGCGAACTGGCTGGAATATCGTACATCGCCGTCGGGACGGCCTCAGTCACAAACCACGGACCGTTCGGCGTGTCAGAAACGAACCACACCCCGTCATGGCAGAGATAATAGAGCGCATCGATCCGGAACACATCAAACGTCGTGTTGGTCGCGCGATAGACGTCTACGCCCTCTATTTTCTCGAAGTCAGGCGCGTCGCCCGCATAGGTGATGGTCGGCGCCGCGGTTTGCCGGGACACTTCAGCGGTTTGCGGGATCTGTGCCTCGGCCACGGCTTTCGCAGCCTCAGGCGTGCCAGCGATGGAGGCCCGCACACCCGACCGTGCATGATCGGCCGGGATCTGCTGGAAGGATGCCGGTGTGGTGGGAACAAAGCTCCACACGCCGTCCAGCGACGTCGCCTTGAACCAACGGCCCGACGTCAGGAAGTAGTAGTGAGCATCGCCAGTATTGAAAACGATATCGCTGGAGGTGTTTGCCACGAAGGACAGATCGGTTCCCGGGATGGGCTCAAGCTCGGGCGCGCCGTCGGTGACAATAAGTTCGGCGGGTGCCTGCACGACCCGAATGTCCGGCGTGTCTTCACTGGCCAGCGTTTCGCCCGGCACAGCCGCTTTCACCGCCTGCCAGCGATCATCGCCAGGCAGCGCGGACACCCCCGCCGGGGCGACGGTGGCAAGCCAGGGGCCGTCAAGCGTAGCGGCGCCCAGCCAGGCATCGCCCAGCAACAGGGCGTAGGCGCTAGCCTCTTCAGAGTAGAAAAGGTCCCAATTGGTGTTCACGACAAGGGACAGGCCATCGGCCCCTTCGACCTGAACCTTGATCGGTTCGCCGTCCAGGACGACCAGCAGGGTGGGCGTCGTCGCATGGAGGATGGTCGGCGGCGCGGTGGCGACCTCAATGGAAACATCGTCGCCCGCCCCATCGGCCACATAGCCGAGCACCACATCTAGCGGGATCGTCTCCGGCTCGGTCGCGATGTTGCGGCGCAAAGTCTCTTCAAGCTCGGCCGCCTCAGCCTCATCCAGTTCCGGGAACTGGATGTCCAGGATTTCGCGGTCAAAAACGGTCACCAGCCGGTTTTGACGGTCGACAACCATGCTGGCCTTGTACTTGGTCGATCCAAACGTCGGGTCACCGCCCGCGGGTCGAAACGAGGCCGCGCTCCACGCGGTCGCCTTAGTGAAACCGGCATGGTCCTCGATCTGGGGCTCGTAGATGGTGAAGCCGCCCTCGGCAAAGGTAAGTGTCCGCGGGAACTCCATGGCCGTCGGTGCATCATCGGCGGCCATGGCCTCTTGCGGCGCAGCGTCTCCCGGCTCTTCTATCTTGTCGGTGACGATGACTGGCGACTGGGCCTCAGCGACGAGGCAGGACGCGAGGGCAGAAACGAAAGGCCAGACAAAGCGACTAGAAATCATGATGTTCTCCGGCGCAGCGCGCCTCAACTTCAGAGCAGGAATGATACAGCTGGGTTCGGCCAGGCCCGCGCGGTGAAAGCTCAGGAGCCTTCGGGCGGAAACGGCCCAAGGATCAGGGGAATGGCTTCGAGGACCATGTCCCTTGCCCGATCGCGGCCCATCAATGGATCGACCTCATCGCTCGCATGGCCAAACCAGACAGGGCGCCCAACCGAACTGTCGAAAATGTCGATCGAGATCGAGCCTTCGGTGAACTGCTCGACGGTCTGACCCGTTGTCTTGTAGCCATAGCCATAGACGCCCGGCGCGTACCCTATGGCGCGCCCGGTGCGTGGCACATACGCGTACTGGGTTTCGGCGAATGTATCGATTTCAAACTGATCCCGACGCCCCAGCGTGATCAGAACAAGGAAGTCCGGTTCGGCGTCATCGGCAGCCCGCACGTAGCCCTTCTGCGCGAGCTCTGCCGCGACAGCGTCCTGGATTTGCTGCTTGATGAAAGGGCTGATCGCACGGTCCACGCCATCAGTGTCCACCGGATCATCGCCGGCCCAGCCAAAGGTCTCATACTCTGCAAAGTCGATTGACGCATCGTAATCCACCACCGTTTCGGGGCCGGAAGCGCAGCCGGCCAGTAAGTGCGCGCCGAGGGCGAACACGGCCGGAGTGCGCAGAAGGTTGCTGGCAAGTCCCAACATGGTTTATGCTCCAATGTCCCTGATAATACTTGCCCGAATATCGCTCGCAGACCGCGGTTCGATAGCTCCCAGACGGCCAAAGAGCATTCAGTTGCGGCCAGCATCGGCAAATCGACCGGTCATCAACTCAATGAGGACAGCTGTGCCAGGCTCTCGGCGATGTCTGAAAAGACCAAACCTGAGCGGAGCGGGAAACCGGCACCCTTTTCGGCGCAAGAGCCACTCACGAAATCCGAATGTCTCTTGTGCCTTCAAAGGAAGCCGGAAATCTTGACCTGTGAACCGTCCACTATCGGCGAAATCCGGTCGCTGATGACTGAGTATGCTGTAGCCAATTCAGCATTCTAGTGACGGCTTTCGTCTGCTGAAATGGCACACCATTCTCGCCCCAACGCCGCCACCACATATTGTAGTTCGTGAAATTTCAATGACAGCATCTTGTGTCTGCGGCCAGCGGACCCACTTGGTCGTGAGTGAACACGCCCAGGCCCACATCACATGCCACACGCCGCACCAACTCTCGACCGAAAGCCCGGGGTCTGAGCCATGGACAAGCCCCTGCGAGACCTTATTCATCGGTTGTCGCAGGAAGGGCTGAATCGCCTCTGTGACTTGGCAGGCGTGAGTGCGTTCGAGAAAGGCGAGCTTGGCCCGCGCCAGCTGACCAGGGCCTTCGAAGAACATCTGCTCGCAGACCGCGACCTGGACCGGCTGCAGCGGGCGGAAGCGACGGCAGGCGAAATCCTGCGGGTCACTGCACTCGCCGAGTTTTGCGAGATCGGGCTCAGCGAAGCGGCAAGGGGACGAAGCGACCTGCAGGCCATCGCCCGACGCGAGACGAGCCTCGAAGACCGGGCGCTGGAATTTTTCATCGCGAATTTCCAGCGCTTCCGGCGCGCGACCAACGTCGCCTCGTCGCTTGCCTATCGCGACGGGCGATATCACTGCGCGTTCCATGTCGACGCTGGCAAATTCGATCCAGACAGTCTGCTGCTGCGCGCGCCGTAGGCAACGAATTCCAGACCCGATTCAGCGGGCGGCGCGTACAACACGACCTCTTTGAACTCTCAACCGCTGCAGACCAGCCAACACTGTTCCATGTCGCGATCTGGGTGGAAAGCGGCACGAAGTCAGGCACCGAGTTTGACAACAAGACCAACGACCTCGTGCAAAGTCTGTACAGACCCGCGCTTGAAATCGGACTGACCTTCGACCCGAGGCAAAGCCGCCTTGATATCGCCGGAAAGGGCGCGGGAGGCAGCCGGGTGTTCGAGGCTGTCGCAAAGGCCTTTTCGCTCCAGGCACTTGGAATTGTCGATGTCGAACAGGTCGATCGCGAGGAATGGCGCTTCGAGCGGTTCATGAGTTTCACAGTCAAGCTGCCTAGACCACCCAAGCCTTTTGCTACGGTGGCTGTGCGGGAAATCGCTTTCCGGCGCGCGAGCGACACTGCAGGAAAGGCCCGGTTTCGGGCAGAGGCAGGCCGCACTGCCTATGATCGCATTCGTGATTTCGGGATAAAGGAGGCAAACCTCTTTGGCGAGCTCATCGGGCAGGTTGAACTGGAGTTCAAGGAGCTTCCGAGCGCGCCGGATACCGAAGCAGAACGGGTTGGACTGACCCTTAGCTGGCCGAACCGGCGCAGTTTCAAAAACGCCCTCCCCGAACACATGAGTGTTCTCGACGCGTGGCTGAGAGTTGAGCTTGTGCCCTGGAGCATACAGCATGGACGATCTTGACCGGCTCTTTGCGTTTCTCGATGGCTTGGGTGGCGAGCGCATCATCGGCCACCAGCTCACCCGGTTGAATCTCCACCTCGCGGACTGGGCGGTGACTCAAGGTGTGCTGCGGGACATGGGTGTTCCCGAAGAGCTGAGCTGTCCAAAGTGCGACAGCGAGCTGCGATTAAAGGTGCTTTCGAGGTCGGGCAGCTATTGCATTCCGTGTCCCTTTTGCCCGCCGCAACAGTTCGATCGAAAGACTGTCACAGCCCTGGAACCCGACCTGGAACAACTCCAGAGTCTTTGCCGTCGTGCGCTTGATCTGCGTGCCGGCAAAAGCAACGCTTATGCTGACGGTTCGGTTGTGGAACTTGGACTCGTTACAAAGGGGACAAAGGGCCGCGACTGGATGTCTGTCGTCGGCTGGAAGCTGCGCCGCGAAGCGCGGCTCTCGGCAGCGATGGACACGCTCGGCCGGCAGGTGCGCAGGGGACCGGGACTGTTTATTGCGGCTGAACCCCTGTCATTTGCGGTGCCATTACCGAAAAGGTATCGGCTTGCCCGGCCTTCGGATGTCTGGCGGATCGAGCAAGGTGATCTGGTTGCCAATTACGAAGGGATAGCCGCTCGGATGGGTTGGCCAAATCAGAAACCCAGGCGACGCGGCGGTCGGCGCAATCGCCGCGACGATGTGGCTGGCGCAATCGCCCATTTTCAACGAGGCGGCAATTGGCCCGAAGCGCTGGCAGCCCAGCGAGAGCTTTTGCAGGAGCATTGGCCCAAGGGTTTTGGCAATGTTCCGAGCCGCTCGACTCTATATGCAAAACTCGATGAGCTTCGGGACGCATCGGTAGAGTCCGAAAACCCCGCTTGTCCGGATTGAACGCTCCGTATCGATCCGGACCCTGACCCGTGAGACCTTGCATGTGTTCAGACAGCACGAGGAGATCGCGGAAACATGGACACACAACACGCACGGCGGGGACCACTCGCCGTCTCGCCCGCCGAGGCCGCGCAAATGCTCGGGCTTGGGCGCACAAAACTTTACGAGCTCTTGGCCGCGAATGAGATTGCTTCGATCAAAATCGGCAAACGTCGCTTGATCAGAGTTGCAGAGCTCGACGCCTGGCTGAAGGCTAAGGAAGCAACGACGGTCTAAGTCGAACCGCCCTCAGAAAAACGCGGCCCGGACCACACCAACCACGACGCGCCCGGGCCTCACCATAAATCCCAAAGCATGGGGACTTTGCGATGATACGCAGAGTACACCCGATTATTACCTATCGCAATGATATGGATTTGCTACTTCTGGCCTGGGCTGCACGCAATGGCCCGGCATCCAAAACCGAACCACCGACGCCCCCCTGGCACGTCCGCGAACTTGCGCGGCAGACTGGCCAGCCTGCTCACCGTGCCCGTCTCCTAGCGGGGTTCATCGGCATCGAGTTGGAGGATGCGTAGTGACGTATCCCGAAGAGCATTTCGGACTGGAGGCCACGCTTACGCCCGTGATCGCCTACCTGTCGCTCTGCCGATGGGAGGACGGAGTTCCAGAGTCGGTCCGGACCCGGCTCGGCTACATCAACTCCCTGCTGTTCGAGCTCATTCAAGATGACCTGCTCGGATTGATCGATGCCACGCCGGAAGAGCGCGTGCGTCTCGCCTATCATTTGCAGGAGGCGAGTGATGTCGACTGATATTGCAAGGCAGGCCAAAGACGCACTCGTTCGCCAGTTCCCCAAACCTGGGCCTGTTCCCGCTGCCCCTCGGCCACCAGACCTCCCCGTCGACGTGTTTGGACCTTGGCAAGCCTGGATCGACACCGCAGCTAAGGCCGCCTCCGCGCCGCCCGACTATGTGGCATTCGCCCTGCTCACCAGCGCGGCAGCGCTTATCGGAAATGCTCGGACCATCCTGCCAGATCCCGAGCGCTCAGGCTGGGCTGAACCGGTAGCATTGTGGTGCGCCATCGTCGGACCTCCCTCCTCTGGCAAGACCCCTGCCCTTGCCCCGTTTGAGGCCGAACTCGACCGGATCGAAAAAGAGGTTCGGGCGAACCATGAGGGTGTCCTGGCAGAACATCAGACCCGCTGCGATATTGCCGATCAGGTAAAGCGGGCGTGGCAGGACGAGGTCCGCAAAGCCGCGAAGACCGGCAATGACAGGCCGGAAAAGCCTGACGATGCCGAGCCTCCTGAACCTGTGAAAGTACCTCGTCTGTTGGTCCGTGATGCCACGATTGAGAAGATGGCGGTGATCCTGAACGCCTCGCCAAAAGGTCTTCTGCAATGGCGCGACGAACTCGCTGGCTGGTTCAATGCCATGGAGCGCTACTCGGGCACGTCCAACCGACCGCATTGGCTGGAAATGTACAATGGCAAGCGGATCGTGGTGGACCGAGTGAAGCATGAGGAGCCGATTGAGGTGGAGACCGCGCTCGTCTCGATCCTTGGCGGCATCCAGCCGGACAAATTATCAGACTTGGTGGCTGGCAGTGTCGATGACGGCCTGTTCGCTCGGTTCATCTATTGCGCGTCGGATATCCCACCGCTTCGACGGGCATTTGAACCGGTTGATGAGGCACGGCTTAGAAAGGCCTTCTCGCGACTGCATGGGTTGAATCTTGGTGACCAAGAGGGAGTGCTTGCCCCTCTCCCACTTGGGTTCTCACCCGATTCCGCCGAGACGTTTTTCCGCTTCCGCCAGCACGTGCGCGACCTGGCAGGCGAGACATCGGGCCTCCTTGCCGGCTGGATCGGAAAAGCGCCCGGACTGGTGGCTCGGCTGGCAGGTGTCCTCTCCTTCCTGGACTGGGCAGACTGCGACGCAGTGGAACCGCCCGAGACGATTTCGGAGGAGACCGCCGCGCGAGCCATTCGGCTCTGGCAGGACTATTTGCTACCCATGGCACGCTTGGTTTTACAGTCGCGCGGCTCACCCATCGACCGAGCGGCAGACGAGATAATGAGACAAACGCGACGCAAGGGTCTCCGCACTATCAATGCGCGCCAGGTCAGGCGTGAATGGGGAATTGCAGGCCTGGCTGACAAGACTGTAGAGGCGGCGGTTTGGTCTCTTCTTGTGGACGACGGGCTGATGCGGCGGATCCCCAAGAGCGGGCCTGGCCGGAAAGCACGGGATTACGAGATTATCGAACAGGGTCCCGATGATGCCTGGGACCTGTGAGTTCATAGCATCCCTTGCTGCCAATTTGCCAAAATTGCCAAAACTCGGGATCGACGTTTATTTTGGCAATTTTGGCAAATTGGCAAATGGCAATAGCACGAGGACGGACATCGAGCCGTTCATAATCGGAAGAAATTGATCAGAGGCACGTCTGCCTACGGCGGTAATCCGGACTTTGGCAGTAGCTGTCGCGAGTGGCGAGAATTCGCCGAAAGCGGTCATTCGGCTCTGGATAAGAAGTGCCCGGTTTGGGATGCAATGCGGACACTTTTTTGATCTCACTCTTCGCGTCTGAGCGCTGACAATGGGGGGCATCTGAACGGATGGAAAGCGGTCAGTCCAACGCCTCGTCACCTTGTCGAAACGTCTGCGGCGTGACCCCATTCCAACGCTTGAAGGCGCGTCGAAAGCTTGCGGGCTCGGCGTAATCGAGAAGCTCTGCAATTTCGGAGACGGTCAATTGCGTGGACGAGAGGTAATTCTGGGATAGAAGGTTGCGCACTTCATCGCAAATCGATCGAAACGAGGTTCCCTCATCGTCCAAACGCCGCCGCAATGTGCGTTCGGAATAGGCCAATTCCCTGGCCGCCCATTCAATGTCGAGGGCGCTGCGCCCGCCCTGCAGGATGATGCGCCGCACGCTTGCCGACACACCTTCGCGCGCGCTGAGCGTGCGCAACATCTCCTCGCACTGTGCACGAAAGACGGCATGTCCTGCGGGGTTTCCCGTTCGAATTGATTGATCAAGGAGCCAGTTCGGCAGAACGATTTCGCAGTCTGGCTGTTCGAACTCGGTGGGCGCATGGATGTATTTTTGGTAGGATTGGGCGTGGTCTGGCGCAGGATAGCTGAGATGGAAGACAATGCTGGAAAGTGGCCGACCCAGCAGTTCTCGGCCAGCTGCCGCAAGTGCTGACAAATTGGCTTCCATGAAGGCTTGCAGAACGTCGGTCTGAAGACCGGCCAAGACCGGGGCTAATCTGGTGGTCCGTTCGCCTTTGGTCAGTCGCCATTGCAGACCCATGCCCATCAGGGGATGGTAGCGGATGAGCAATCCCAGGGCATCCCTGAGGGTCTCGCAGCTCATGACGGCGAACCCCAAGGCTCCAAACTGTGTGAGTTTCACATCTTGACCGAGCCGCAAACTAAACTCGGCATCGCCGGTCAGTTCAATCGCGCGCACCAGGGCAGATCCAGCCCTTTCGACGGTAACGAGACCGTCAGCTGTTGCGCCAGATTCGAACGAACCGAATGCCTCGACGAGCCTATCGGCTCCCAATTGGTAATCCGATAGCCGTTCGACAAAGCGTTTGAACAAATCGACGGGCAAGGGAAACGGTGTGCGTATATTGATCTTCTTATGGTTTGACCGAAATTATCCCCCGTAATGGCCGAATATATCCCCAAAGGTCAAGTTGGGCTGGTATATCCTGCGCCCGAAGTCGAGGATCTATCATGACAGCAATTCCCGCCGCATCCACGACGCCTGACGGTGTCACCATTGCGCCCAGAAATCGGAAATTCGATCTGGAGGCTGCCTTGGCCGGAGATTGGTTCGGTGGCGATCCATTCCTGACGGCGCTGTTCAATGCGCTGAGCCTGAGTTTTCCATCCGGTGAAAAGGAATTCATCGATTCCGTTCGCCACTTTGAAGACCGGATCTCAGACGAGAAACTGCTCATGGAAATTCGCGGGTTCTACCAGCAAGAGGGCATCCATAGCCGTGAGCACCGGCGCTACAATGAGCAGCTGTGCCAGGCGCGAGGATATGACCTTGATGCGCTCGAAGGCGTCTATCTGCGTATGATCGAAACGGCAAAGGCGCACAAAAGGGTCACGACGGAGGTCAAGCTCGCGTCCACCGTTGGGTCTGAACACTTTACCGCGGGATTCGCCGAGATCCTTCTGAAGTCGACCTATCTCGACGACGCTGAGCCGACCATTCGCGATCTCTGGCTATGGCACAGCGTGGAGGAGATGGAGCACAAATCCGTCGCCTACGATGTCTACATGCAAGTGGCCGGTAGCCAGAAAATGCGAAAGCGCGTCATGCGACTCACCATGTTCATGATGTTGAAAAGCACCTTGACGGTAACCGCGAAAATACTGCGCCACGACAAACAGCTCTGGAAATGGTCGACCCTGAAGAGTGCCACCCGGTTCTTCTTTGGTAAAACCGGTTTCATGCATCAGTACATGCCGCACCACAAAGAGTTCTATCGGGACGATTTTCACCCCTGGGACGCTGACACGCGTGACCTGCTGGAGCAGTGGAAGCCGAAACTGGCGGCCTGATAAGCGATGACAGACGCGACCCCCTATACGACTGCAAACAATCCCTTTGGCGAGTTGGTCTTTTATGGCTGGGCGGGATCATTTTACGCATCGAAAACGAGAAGCTATCTGCGCAAGGCGAAAGTTCCATTCCGAGAGATTGCGATGGGCCATCCCCATTATGCGACGGTCGTCCAACCGGTGATCGAGCGGCCGGTCGTGCCCGTAATCCAGACGGTCGACGGCGTCATCGTTCAGGACTCAAACGACATCGCCGACTACATAACCGCCCACAATCTCGCTGGGCGCAACCTGGTTCCGGCGACACCGGTGCAACAGATAACGGCCCACATCCTCGACTTCATGTTTAGCGAGATGCTGCCACGGTTCGCGCTCTTCACGCGTTGGAGCCATTATCACACGCAGGAGCATTTTGTTCGAGATACGTTTGGTGCGAGCATCCTCGGGTTCGGCGCCCATGCAGATTCAGCAAGTCGGAAATTCGTGGCCGACACCGTTCGCGACTCGGCGATCAACATTCTCACAAGCTTCGGAATCGAGCAATCGACCCACCAATTGATTGAGCAACAATACCGGGACTTCCTCGACCTCCTCAGTGCCCACTTTCAGGTCTACCCCTATCTGTTTGGATTTGCGGAGAGCGTTGCCGATTGCGCGCTCAATGGCTCACTGTATCCGCATCTTGCGCGCGATCCTTATCCAGGCATGATCATGCGCGAGCGCGCACCGCAGGTGCTTCGCTATGCCGAGCGCATGTGCCAACAGGATTTCGACATGCCGGAATACGTCGATGCTCAACCCGGCCGTTTTGTTGAAGGCGATGGCCTTCCTGAGACCCTGAAAGCAACAGTCAGGTTCATGGCCAATGAATATCTCCCGGAACTGAAAGCGGCATTTGCCGTGTTCGAGGACTGGGCGAGCCAGCAAGAACGTGCCCCCGGGACACCATTGTTACCTGTCAAGGTGGCGCGCAGTGTGGGCCGGACTGAGTTCAAGGTTCGCGGTATTAATATGCGCTGCATCGCGCAGACCAACACCTTCTGGTCCTTGCAACGCGTACATGATGCGTTCGATTCGCTCACACAGAGCGACCAGGAGACCGTCCGCAACGCATGCCAGTCGATGGGGGCCTCGGAAATCCTGGATCTTCGCCCGGCGCACCGACTGGCACGCCACCAATATGCCGAAGTATGGGCAGGTCCAACGGTGAAACCGACCTAGCGAATTCAGGCAAGACCGGCTTTGGCTCGCCCCCGGATAGTTAAGTGGAATACGAAAAACATGCGTGAAGACTACAA
>JBCBGZ010000011.1:0-63306 GCA_038526245.1 Pseudomonadota bacterium | reverse complement strand
ACTTCTATCCGGACCTGCCCCAGGGCTATCAGATCAGCCAGTTCGAGCAGCCCATCGTCGGCGAAGGCGAGATCGAGGTGGATGTCGAGCCTGCCCATGGCGACCCGGCTTACAGCTTCACAGTCGGTATTGAGCGCCTGCACCTGGAGCAGGATGCCGGGAAATCGATCCACGACATGGACCCGGACAGCACCTATGTGGACCTGAACCGATGTGGCGTGGCGCTGATGGAGATCGTCTCCAAGCCGCACATCCGCACGCCTCTGGAAGCCGCCGCCTATGTGAAAAAGCTCAAATCCATCGTCGTGGCGCTCGGCACCTGTGACGGGGACATGGAGAAGGGCCAGCTGCGCGCGGATGTGAACGTGTCGGTCTGCAAGGTGGGCGGATATGAGAAGTTCCGCGAAACCGGCGACTTCGGCCATCTGGGCACGCGCTGCGAGATCAAGAACATGAACTCGTTTCGCTTCATCCAGCAGGCCATCGAGTATGAAGCGCGCCGCCAGATTGAGATCATCGAGGCCGGCGGTACGGTGGACCAGGAGACCCGCCTGTTCGATCCGAACAAGGGCGAGACGCGCAGCATGCGCTCAAAGGAAGACGCCCACGATTATCGTTATTTTCCCGACCCGGACCTGCTCCCGCTGGTGCTGGAGCCCGGCTACGTCGACGCGATCCGGGAGACCTTGCCGGAGTTGCCGGACCAGAAGCGCGCGCGCTTCGAGGCCGAGTATGGCCTCTCGCGCTACGACGCCGGTGTTCTGACGGCGGACGCTGAGAGCGCGGCCTTTTATGAGGATGTCGCCAAGGGGCGCGATGCAAAACTGGCCGCCAATTGGGTGACCCAGGAGCTGTTCGGATACCTGAACCGCGAGGATATTGCGCTGGCCGATAGCCCGGTCTCAGCGGCCAATCTCGGTGGCTTGATCGATCTCATCAGCGATGACACGATCAGCGGCAAGATCGCCAAGACAGTCTTCGAAAAAATGATCGAAACTGGCGAAGCACCGGCCGATATCGTCGAGCGCGAAGGCCTGAAACAGGTCACGGATACTGGGGCCATCGAGGCCGTGGTGGACGAGATCATTGCCGCAAATCCGGACCAGGCCGCCAAGGTCGCTGAAAAACCCAAAGCCATGGGCTGGTTCGTCGGCCAGGTCATGAAAGCCATGGGCGGCAAGGCCAACCCGCAAGCGGTGAATGAGATTTTGAAAGCGAAGCTCGGGTTGGAGTAGGCTGCTGCCACTACCGGCTCCTCTCCCGCAGCCTGGAGAGCGGGACGCGTTGGGCTAAAATCACCTACATCGGCGTGTCGCGCAGGGGCGCCAGATCCGGAAACTCCGGCTCGCGTTTCTCCATCTTCGCCTTGAAGGCTTCCTGCATGTGGCCCGGCGGGATCATGCCAGCGTTCCAGACGCCGATATAGTCGAGCGTGTCGGCCGTGGAGTGGTCGCGGCCATAATTGATCAGCGCCTTGCAGCCCGTCACCGCCAGCGGGTCTTTCGAGGCGATCTCACGCGCGGTCGCCATGACGGCGTCCATCATGGCCTCATGGGTGTCGTACACATCGTTCACGAGACCGATTTCCTTGGCCTGCGCCGCGCCGAGGCGGCGGCCCGTATAGGCCATTTCTTTCACCCAGCCCTCGGGGATGTAGCGCTGCAGGCGCGGAAACGTGCCCACATCGGCGGTCATCGCGATATTGGTCTCCTGAATGCAGAACCAGGCATCCGCCGTGCACCAGCGGATGTCGCCCGCGCTGATCATGTCAATCGCGCCGCCGATCACCCCACCTTGGCAGGCGAAAAGAACAGGCATGCGCGCCTCCTCCAGCGCATTGAAGCTGGACTGGATCTGTTTGACATTGCTTCGGAACTGCTCGGCCGCGACCCATTTATCAGCCGCTTTCGCAGTCACCGACCCGTCGCCGAAATTGGCGAGATCCATGCCGGCTGAGAAATGCTTGCCATCGGCCGAGATGACGATCACGCGGGCGAGTACGTCCCGGTCGATGGTGCGAACGATTTCGGGCAATTCATTCCAGAATGCCTTGGTCATCGTGTTGAGAGCATCGCCGCGGGACAGGCGAATGTGAGCGACCTTGTCCTCGATTTCGACGGTGAAACACTCATATGTCTTGGCAAGCATGGCAGGTCTCCTCCGGTTTCATGATAGTGTACGATAAGACCTCTATTGCGACCACCATGCCGCAGCGTGATGCAGCACTTGGCGCAGGCAGGCCCTTTGCGCGTGCGGCCAAATCGGCTTTGTAAGAACAAACGCCCAATTGAAACTGTTGATAAGGACCAACGGCCATGATCCATCGACAAATGAACGCACTCTGGGGGCTCGCGTTTGGCGCGCTCGCGTCCCTTTCCGGCTGCCAGACTACCGGCACGAGCGGGTCGGGCGACCTGGCGGGTGTCATCGGCGTGTTGGGCGAGATTGCCGCGGGCCAGGACGGGGCAGGGCTTACGCAGTTCGAAATCGAAGCCGGCCTGCGCGAAGCGCTGACGATCGGAACGGAACGTGTTGCGCTGGATCTGGGCCAGGTCGACGGCTATTTCGGCGACCCACAAGTCCGCATTCCGCTGCCCGGACGTCTCGGAGAAATTCAGGACGGCCTGCAGCGCGTCGGGCTTTCCGCGCCGCTGGACGATCTACAGCTGCGCCTGAACCGCGGCGCGGAAGCAGCCGTCCCCCAGGCCAAAACCCTTGTGATCAATGCGGTTCAGTCGATCACGCTGGAAGACGCATTGGGAATTCTCCAGGGCGGTGACACTGCGGCAACGGACTTCTTGCGGGGTAAGACCGAAAGCGGCCTGCGTCAGGCGCTCACGCCTTACATCAGAGACGCTCTTGAGACTTCGGGCGCTTACACGGCGCTCGACAGCGTGGCCCAGCGCAACGGACTGGGCGGTCTTTCGACATCGCTGCGCGATGATCTGACCACAAGCGCTGTGAACTTCGGCCTGGACGGTCTGTTCCTCTATGTCGCAGCCGAAGAAAAACGCATTCGCGATGAGCCGGTTGCGCGGACAACGGAACTGCTGCGTAAAGTCTTTGGAGCCGCCAACGCATGAGACGTTTCCGCCACGCCTCTGACGATGGAGAAATTGCCGGTGTTGAGTTTGGTGATCCTGTAAAGCCCTTTGCAGCGCTTTGGCTCCACGCCACGGGGTTCAACGCTGTCACCTACCAATCCATTCTTGCCCCCTTGGGACTGCGCGCACGGGTGGCGGCGATTGACCTGCGCGGCCATGGCCGCACCACGCTGACGGCGCGCCCAGGCAAACTGAAGAGTTGGAAGACCTACCGCGACGATGTCATCGCATGGATCGAGCGTAATGCCCCGGGCGGCCTCGTTATCGGGGGGCATTCCATGGGGGGCACCGTGGCATTGCTCGTGGCGGGAAAGCGCCCAGACCTTGTGAAAGGGCTTGTGCTTGTTGATCCCGTTGTGATGGCGCCGAGCTTTTATCGTTGGATGCACTTGATGCCACCGTTCGCCTGGAGCGTGCGCAAGGGACAGCCCATGGCCCGCCAGGCCCGCAAGCGGCGCGCAGAGTTTTCCAGCGTGCAGGAGGCCAAGGAGCGCTATACAGGTCGCGGAGCTTTCAAATCCTGGCGCGATCCATTTCTGGATGACTATCTTCTTGACGGCCTGGAACGGATCGACCAAAACACAGAAGACGATGACCCCCAGGTCTGGCGGCTGCTTTGCGAGCCCAAATGGGAGGCGGCGACCTTTGGTGCCCAGAGAAATCGGCCCTGGGGCGCGCTGGGCAAGGTGCGGCGTAAAAAGATACCCATCACCATTTTAAGGGCTGAAACCGGCTCGGTGATGTCAGACAAGGTCGTCGAAAAAGTGATCCGGAAGGTCCCGTCCTTGATCTTGAAGCGCAAGCGTGGCTCCAGCCACTTCCTTCCAATGGAGGCGCCCTATGATGTGCGCGATGCGTTGTCGTCATATCTTTCGCGCTTGTTCGAGGGGTTCACGCCAGAGGATGAGGGGCCTGTGCGGCGTAGTTTGAGGGCAGGGGCGCGGTATTAACCGAGGCCTGACAACATGGCGAAGCCGTCTGCTTGTGTGCGCGGGGCGTAAACGCCAGCTTCAGCAACCCAGATCACGAGGTCCAACCGATCGTTGACCAGGCGCGCGCGCATGGCACCTTCATAGGACAGACCTCGATCTGTGAGCGCCTCGAAATTGGTCATTGGCCCCCAATTTCCCGATCCCGGCGAAGGTGAAGATGACCAACTCACGCCCCCATACCCAAGCGCCCAGAGGCTCCCTTCAATGTGCTCTTGCAGATCTTCGCCCTGCCAAATGGGGCCGTCATGGGTCTCGGCGCTAGCTTCCACCAGGCGCTGGCCGGGCCGAAGACCTGAAACCACCCAGACCCGATCAAGCGCTAGCCCATGCCGGGTCAGGTGCTGTCCGCGTGTCGTTCGCCCGTCCAGGGCATCGGGAAAATGACTCCATGCGCCCTGAACCGTAAAGGGCGGACGAAAGGTCGACTGAAGATACTGTGGCGCGAGCTCCACGTCCGGGACAGTAGTGCAGCCTGAAAGACAAAGCAGCAAAGCACTCCAAAGCGATCTCATGGCGTTTGCCCCTGAAGTAGCGGGGCGAGCCGCGCGGCGAGGGCGGCAGCGTTTTCGGGCGTCCGCGCATCACCGCCGCCTAGCTGGGCGGTCCAGATAAGAGTGCCGGTGTCGCCCTCAACCAGCGCCAGATACGTCACCGTGTCACCACGTTCCGGAAGGCGTGGATTTGCAAAGCTCAATCCCAATCCAATTTGAGCGATCTGGTGTCCACCCGACTTCAACTCAGTCTCGTGAACGGTCAGCAGAACAATCTGATCAAAAAAGGGGAGAGCGCCGACACTCCACTTGTCTTCACTATCTGTCGTGGGAAGTTCGCGGAAAGCGTTTGCTTGCGGCAGAACCAATTCAGCTCGCAACGAAATTTCTTTGGGAACGGCCAATGAAGGCGCAGCAACGCCGATACCCTTGGCCTTAAGCGCATCGATCAGCGCTGATGTCAGGTGGTCCTCAATCGCGCTTTCCCAATCCTCGCGCGGCGCATATTCGCCCGAAAGCTTGATTGCGCCAGCTTTCGCCTTAACGGGCAGAACAACAATGCTGGTCGAAATGGAAGGCGGCGCAACGGGCTGGGGTTGGCTCTGGCATGCCACCAGTCCGAATCCCGCTAAAATGAGAAAAATCCAACGCAAAACACAGTCCCCCAATAGGGGCAGTGCGCTTGGTCAGGAGCCCGAAGTCAAGGGCGCGTCGGAAAATCGTGCGAAGAGGCAGGGTTTACCATAGGTGGCGTTCAGTATATGTTCCAGTTTTGTGCTTGGGAGGTCCAATGGAGCCTGTCGTAACCATCGGTCAGACTGCGTATGACGCGGTTCATGTGTGGCTGGCCTTCATGCTCGCCGCCAGTCTCGGGGCGCTCCTGTGGCTTCGCTCTATTTATCAGGGCGAGGCGCAGGCACTTTCGGCAAAACTTCAGCAGACTGAGGCCGACCACCAACGGTTAGATGAGACACTGGAACTGGCGGAGGGCGACCGGGAGGTTTTGAAAACCCAGGTGATGGAGGCAGAAAAGGCTCTGGCCGCAGCGGAAGCACGCCAGGAATCTGAACGCCGGGACTTTATCGCTATGGCGAACAAGGCCGTGGAAGCAGCCCACAAGAGTTTCCTCGACCGCGCCGACGAGACCTTCAAGCGACACGATGCGGCCGCCAAGGGCAATCTCGCCAAGCTCATGGAGCCGATCGGCAAGAATTTTGAGGACTTCAAGGCACGGGTCGACGCCCTTGAGAAGGTACGCACCCAGGACAAGACCGCGATTTTCGAACAAGTGAAGGCAATCAGCCAGCAGTTGGAACAGACGCGGTCTGTCACGGGTAAATTGGTCACTGCGTTGTCCGCACCGAAGGGCGGCGGTCGCTGGGGGGAAGAGTCCCTCAAAAACGTTTTGGAGATGGCGGGACTGTCATCGCATTCGGACTTTGTGGAACAGGTTCACGATGCCAGCGAAAGCGGCGCCAAACGCCCCGATGTGGTTGTGCGCCTGCCGGGCGGGCGTGAGATTGTCATTGATGCGAAGGTCAGCGTTGAAGACTTCCTGCGTGCGGGCGAAGAAGCCGATATTAACCTGCGCCAGCAGCATCTGGCGGCTCATGCACGGAAGATGCGCGATCATGTGAGACGCTTGGCCAGTAAGGAATACTGGCGCAGCTTCGATGACCGGGTGGACTTTGTCGCCATGTATGTCCCTGGCGAGAATTTCTACGCCGGGGCGCTCGAAGTCGACCGGGACCTGTTTGATTTCGCAGCGCGTAACCGGGTCCTCATCGTAACGCCGTCCACCCTGATCGCCCTGGCCAAGGCAGTGGCCTATGGTTGGCGCCAGGAGGAGGCAGCTCGCAATGCTCTGGAAGCGGCTAAGCTTGGCCAGGAGCTCTATGATGCCCTGCGCACCATGGGGCAGCATGTGGAGCGAACCGGAAAATCCCTGAACTCGGCCGTGGGAAGCTATAATTCCATGGTCGGGTCGCTCCAGCGCAATGTCCTGCCCAAGGCGCGCAAGTTTGAAGATCTGCAGATCGCAGAGACCGGGCCGAAGGAATTGCCAGATCTTGCGCCCCTGGAAGAAACCTCGCGCCTGCCGGACCGCACAGGGGAATTGCAGTTCAACGCCGATAAGGACGAAGCGGCGTGATCTCTGTGTTTTCATCCGAGTGCCATTGACGCCTGAAAGGCGGTTTCATACCTAATCCCCATGGCTATTCGCGAAATACTGACAGTCCCGGACCCCCGTCTCAAAGAGGTCTCGCGCCCCATTGAAGGCGGCGTGACCGATGAGCATCGCGCGCTCATGGATGACATGCTGGAGACGATGTATGCCGCGCCAGGGATAGGCCTCGCCGCGATCCAGGTCGGCGTTCCTCTGCGGATCATCGTCATGGACCTGGCATCCGACAATGAAGACCCCGCGCCGCGCTACTTCGTGAATCCCGAAATCCTTGAAACGGTGGAAGAGGTTGCGCCTTACGAGGAAGGATGCCTCTCGGTTCCCGATGTCTTTGACGAGGTGGATCGGCCAATCCGCTGCCGCCTGCGGTATCTCGATTACGATGGCAACGCTGTTGAAGAATGGGCAGAGGGGCTCTTTGCCGTATGCATTCAGCATGAGATGGATCATCTGGAAGGCACGCTCTTCATCGATTACCTATCCCGACTGAAGCGCCAGCGCGCGGTCGAAAAAGTGCGAAAGGCCCAGCGTCAGAAATCACGTACGCAGGCCGCGTGACCGCTCTGCGCCGTTGGATCTTGGCCTGTTGCGGGGCTGCGTTGCTTCTGGGGTGCGCCCTAACGGCTGTGTGGTGGCTAGACCACCAACGCGCCGATCGCTCACCGGCTCAATGTGCTGAGCGCGGCGGCGACTGGCGGGCAGTTTCTGGCGAATGCGAGTTTCCCCAATGACATCCCTGCGCCTCGCCTTCATGGGCAGCCCTGCCTTTTCCATCCCGACACTGGATGCGCTTTTGGCGGCAGGCCATGATATCGCCTGCGTCTATACTCAGCCGCCAAAACCTGCCGGTCGGGGTAAGAAACTACGCCAGACCGACGTCCATGTTCACGCCGAATCGCTCGGGTTGGAGGTGCGTACACCGAAGTCCCTGAAGGGTGCCGAAGCCCAGGCAGACTTCGCTGCGCTCGAACTCGACGCTGCCGTGGTCATCGCCTATGGGCTGATCCTGCCCCAGGCAATTCTGGACGCCCCGCGGATTGGGGCGATGAACCTCCATGGCTCGATCCTTCCGCGCTGGCGTGGCGCCGCGCCGATCCAGCGTGCCATCATGGCCGGCGATGACATGACCGGCGTTGATGCCATGGTAATGGAAGCCGGGCTCGACACCGGACCTGTTCTGGCCTCTGAGACGTGCCGCATCTTTCCGTTTGATACGGCGGGTGATCTGCATGACCGGCTGGCGGGATTGGCTGCTGAACTTGCCCCCCGCGCTCTGGCAGGCTGGGCGGAGGGAGCTTTGGAGCCCGTTGTCCAGCCCGAAAACGGGGTGACATACGCGGCGAAGATCACCGCGCAGGACCAACGCATAGACTGGTCAAAACCGGCGGAGCAGGTGGATTGGCAGATCCGTGGCCTGTCGCCGTTTCCGGGGGCATGGTTTGAATGGACCCCGCCCGGCGAAGACGCGCCCTTGCGCGTAAAGGCTCTTATGAGTTGCCTCGCAGACGGCGAGGCCGATGCGACCCCGGGAGATGTTCTCGACGACAAGCTGACAATCGCCTGCGGGTCCGGCGCTGTGCAAATCCAGCGCCTCCAACGCCCAGGCCGCGGCCCGATGGCGGCCAATGACTTCCTGCGCGGGTCCCCCATTTCCCGCGGCACGCGCGTGGCATAATGCGCTACCGCCTCGACATCGAATATGATGGGCGCCCATTCTTTGGATGGCAGCGCCAGGCCGACCAGCCTTCTGTCCAGGAAACGCTGGAGCGGGCGGCGGCGGCCCTGGATGGCGCCCCTGTAACCGTCTACGGCGCTGGGCGCACTGATACCGGCGTGCATGCGACGCAGCAAGTTGCCCATATTGACCTGGCCACACCGCGCGATGCGGACACCGTCGCTGACGCGTTGAACTATCACATGCGCCCGGATCCTGTGGCGATCTTGCGGGCCAGTGCTGTTTCAGACGCGTTTCACGCCCGGTTTTCGGCCATCGGGCGACACTATCGCTACGTCATTGCAAACCGGCGCGCAGACCTCACCTTCGAGGCCGGGCTGGCCTGGCGGGTGGCCCAGTCCCTCGACGCCGAAGTGATGCATCGGGGCGCGCAACACCTTGTCGGGCGTCACGACTTCACAACCTTTCGCGATGCCCAATGCCAGGCGGAAAGTCCCATACGCACATTGGAGGCCATCGCGGTTACGCGACGCGGTGACCGGATCGAAATTACATGCAGCGCCCGCGCCTTTCTGCACCGTCAGGTGCGCTCCATGGTCGGATCTCTGGTCGAAGTGGGCCGGGGCAAACGACCGCCAGGGTGGATCGGAGACATCCTTGCCGCCGCCGACCGAAGCGCCTGCGGCCCCGTCGCGCCGCCAGATGGCCTCTATCTCACGGGCGTCGATTATCCACTGGTGGACAGCCCGCAGGTCTAGCCCCGGTCCTCGATTGCAGGATCATCGATCGGATCGACCTCTTCACCCGGATTGTAGGGTTTGCCCGAACGCCGGCGGATTTTGATATCGGCGCCATTTCGGGCTCTGTAGAAAAGGTCAAGGCCCACATAGATGGCGGTGTCCTCAGGTGGGCGCGTGCCAATCTCCAGAATACGCGCGGGCTCATCTGACCGATTTTCAATCGTATGACCGATCGTAGCACCAGCTTTCCATCCAACTGCATCGCCTGCGACCAGTACGGTGTCAGGTTGGCCTTCCTCGATCAGCGTAACTTCGCCTTCCAGCACGTACACGAGTTCGTCTGCGCCATGGTGATAGTGCAGAAGGCCTGTTGCGCTCCCAGGTTCCAGCGTCACTTCACCTATGCCCATTTGCGTCAGACCCAACGGATCACCGAGTTGCGTCTTCCAGCAGCCTTTCGTTCGGTCCACGAGCTTGCCGGGATAGGCCGCTCGTTCGTAGCGCGGCGCAGATGTGCGATCTACCTTTGGCATAGGCGCGTCCTCCTCGGTTCAGAATGCCCGGGAACACTAAATCGCTTTACTGTGACAGTGGTTTGGGTCGGTCGGCGCGCCAAAAACGCGATCAGATGTCCAGATCGTCTGCGAATTTCGCGTTGTCCTGGATAAACTGATAGCGCAGCTCGGCTTTGCGGCCCATCAGTGTCTCAATGAGGTCGGCAGGGCGTTCCTCGATCAACTCATCCATCGAGTCGGGCAGGGTCACGCGCGCCAGAACGCGGCTGGCAGGATCCATCGTGGTTTCCTTAAGCTGGCCCGGGTTCATCTCGCCGAGGCCCTTGAACCGGCCGATTTCGACTTTTTCGCCTGCCTTGAACTCTGACACAATGAGCGCGTCCTTCTGCTCATCATCCATGGCGTAAACCGATTTGCCCTTCTTGTTGTAGAGCCGGTAAAGCGGCGGCATCGCCAGATAAAGGCGCCCGGCTTCGATCAGGCCCGGCGTCATCTTGTAGAAGAAGGTGATGAGCAACGCCGCAATATGGGCACCGTCCACGTCAGCGTCGGTCATGATGATGATTTTCTCATAGCGAAGATCATCGAGGCTGAACCGACGCCCAAGGGGAGAGCCAAGCGCCAGGGACAGGTCGCCCAGTTCGGCATTCTTCATCAGCTTGTCGTCGCTGGCCGAGGCCACGTTCAGGATCTTGCCACGCAGCGGCAAAATAGCCTGGGTTTTCCGGTCCCGCGCCTGTTTGGCGCTGCCGCCGGCCGAGTCGCCCTCAACGAGGAAAAGCTCGGTGTCTTCCGGCCCGCGATTGGCGCAATCGGCCAGTTTGCCAGGCAGACGCAGCTTTTTAGTCGCCGATTTGCGCTGGATCTCTTTCGCCTTGCGCCGTTTGGCACGCTCATCGGCGCGGTCCATCGCCCATTCGAGGAGGTTGTTGGACTCCTTCGGGCTTGCCGCGAGCCAGTGGTCAAACCGGTCTCGCACGGCGTTCTCGACAAGGCGGAATGCTGCCGTTGTGGAAAGCTTGTCCTTGGTCTGGCCGACAAACTCCGGTCCGCGAATGAACACCGACAACAGGATGCCAGCGTGGCTCATTACATCATCGGCTGTAATGGCAGCTGCTTTTTTCTGGCCGGTCAGTTCGCCATAGTTTCGCAGGCCCTTGGTGATGGCGCTGCGCAAGCCCGCCTCGTGCGTACCGCCATCGGGTGTGGGAACAGTGTTACAATAGCTGCGTGAGAACCCGTCGGATTCGCCGAACCCTGCGGCGGTCCAACTGATGGCCCATTCCACTTTGCCCTCACTGGTTTCGACCAGGCCGGTGAAAGCCTGTTCCGTCAGGGTCTGCTTGCCCTGGAACACTTCGGCCAATTGGTCCGCCAATCCGTTTGGATAGGTGAGTACGGCCTCTGCGGGCACTTTTGCGCCTTCCGGCAACAGCTCTGGGTCACAGGACCAGCGCACTTCCACGCCGCGATAGAGATAAGCCTTTGACCGGGCCATCTGGTAAAGGCGGGTTGGCTTGAAACGTAGTTTGGGGCCGAAGATTTCCGCATCGGGCTTAAAGCGCACCGCGGTTCCGCGCCGGTTGGGTGCGGCGCCGACCAGTTCCAAACCACCACTTGGCAGGCCGCGCTCAAACACCTGGCGATAGAGTTTGCGGTCACGGGCCACTTCGACCTCGACGCGTTCTGACAGTGCGTTGACCACGGAAATACCCACACCGTGGAGACCGCCCGCCGTCTCATAGGCCTTATTAGAGAACTTTCCGCCCGCGTGGAGCGTGGTCATGATCACTTCCAGGGCGGATTTGTTGGGATATTTCGGATGGGGGTCCACCGGAATGCCGCGGCCATTGTCGATCACGGTGAGATATCCATCCGCGTCGAGCTTGACCTCAATCCATGAGGCGTGGCCCGCCACGGCCTCGTCCATGGAGTTATCAAGCACTTCTGCGAAGAGATGGTGGTAGGCGCGCTCATCGGTGCCGCCGATATACATGCCAGGCCGCTTGCGAACGGGCTCTAGTCCCTCGAGGACTTCGATGTCTTTGGCGCTGTAGCCATCGGGGGTCTGGGGCGTTGCGGTCATGTCTTCAAACAGCTTGGCTTGGTTGGTGGCGGGCAAGAGCGACTCCCTAGCAGACGAATTCGCGGTGGGCGAATGATTGGGTGTGATAATCCCGCCGAGAGTCTTTCGGCGCGGTTAACGAAACGCCGCCTGACGTTAACCTGTTTTCGCATTCGCCTTGGAAATCCACCCGTCGACTTCATCGCGCGTGGGCTTGTCCGCGTCGTGTATGATGCGCTCGGCGGCGGGCGTGCGGGCAAACAGGATTGCTGCCTCGAAAAGCGAGGTCGCTGAGGCGGTTTTGAGGGCATCGACATCTCGGATGCCAGAGCCAACCAGGATTTGAACATCGTGAACGCGCAGGGATGGGAGCGCCATTTTCAAACGCGTCTGATCTTGCCAATCCAGAATGGTCTGGCCCGAAATGTGGCGCTGGTTGATGATCTCCGCGACAGTTGCGGGCTCAGCGGCCAAAAGCTCGCCAATCGTAGTGATTTCAGCCCTGCGCAAATGGCGTGCTGTGCGTTTGCCTATGGACGGCGCATCGACCACGGGGCTGTCCAAGTTAAGGCCTGACCGGGGATTGGGCGTTTCTGGAGATGTGCGGTCAGCGCCGGGTGCTTTTGCCGGGGGCGTGTCCGATGCCTCTGTGGGGGTGGTTTGTTCAACAGCGTTCGGCTGTTCTACGGGGACGGGGGGCACGGATTGTGAGCGCCGTTCTGGAGACAACTCCCTCAGAACACGGTCCAGTGTCGGCGTGCGGGCGCGTTCCCGGTTGGGGCGGTTGCGGGTCGAAAGGGCTGTGCGTTTCTTTGCGGCAGGCTCTGGGGTTTCAACCCGTTTGGCAGGCTGTTCTGGTTTTGCGAGCGTCAACGCCATGCCATGCCGCGATCCGATTGAGGCAGGGGGTTCTGCGTCGAGTTCCTCTAGAGAGATGTTGCGTACCTCGCGAGCATGGAGGGCCCGAATGGCGGCGTCATCGTCTGAAAGCTCCTCGACCACTTTGCCCGTGCGCTTGTATTCGTCATAAGCCGCTTCAACGGCGCGGCGCGTGCCCGCATCCTCGATTTTCGAGAGAATTTTGCGCAAGGGTTTGCCGATCTGAGCGACAACCACATCAAGGCTGAGCCGCACAGATTTGGGGGCCACGCGGGCCTCGGCAAAGGCGCGTTCATAGAGGTGAGTAACGCCGCTAACCGCGTGCTGGAGCAGGCTTGCCGTTGTGTTCAGCAGGGTGTCGTCCAGGCCTGCTTCGGGCGTCTTTTTGCCCGTGTCGAGGTTATAGTGATCGATAAAGGTCGAGTAATGCACATGAGATGCGCGCGCCCCAGCCCCGACCATATCGGACACGAAATTGGTGTCGTCGCTACCCCGGATGGCCACTTCCTTACTCGCGGCCATGCGGGCCTTCAACGCTGGCCGTGATTTGAAGATGCTCCATTCCAGAGCGCGGTGAACGGCGCCTTCGGCTTCGGTCTGACCGGTGTGGAAGGGTTGGATGGGATCGGCATAGTAATGGCTCAGCACGCCCAGGGCATAGGCTGCATCGCGCCACCGTTTGGCGCTGAGCGCAGCGACAGATCGATTGTACCATTCGGTTGCCGCGCCTCGCGCGCCGCCCCATTCACGCTCACCGCCCACATGCAGAACATGGTTCTTGAAGTCCTTGAACTCTGCATCGGGCGCCTTTGCGCCTTTCAACAGCGCCTTGTGCTCATGCAGAAGAAGGCGGCGCCAGCCCTCGGCGTTAGGCCCGCCGATCCGCTCCAGTGCGTCCATCACGATGAAATGGTGGGTCGAACGGCAATAGTGCGCTGTGATAACGGTGTGTAGATGGGCTTCCAACGGGCGCCTCCCAAGCTTGTCCCCAATCGTCTCGATTGCGGTTAAGAGGCCGTAAAAATTTGTCTCACCTGAGCCAATGATGGAGGGTGAAACGGGAGGATTTCACATGACTGACATCACTGCGCCGCTCTCACTGCCGTCTGGCCTGACGTTGCCAAATCGATTGGCAAAGGCCGCGATGACGGAGGGGCTGGCCGACGCCCACAACCGCGCTACCCCGCGCCATGAGCGCCTGTATCGCCTTTGGGCCGATGGCGGGATCGGGCTGCAGATCACAGGCAATGTGCAAGTCGATCGCCACCACCTTGAGAAAGCCGCGAACGTCGTCATCGATGGCCCGCCGAGGTCCCAGGAGATGGACGCGCTCAAGGCGTTTGCGGCAGCTGCCAAATCCGGCGGCGCACCCGTCATCATGCAGATTTCCCATGCTGGGCGCCAAACGCCGATCGCAATCAATGAGCGGCCTGCTGCGCCCAGCGCGGTTGCACTGGACCTGCCGGGCAAGTTCTTTGGTCAACCTCGCGCGATGGAGGCCGCGGAAATCGCCCGTGTGATTGCAAATATGGGCACGGCGACCCGGGCCGCCCGAGACACCGGCTTTGATGGCGTCCAGGTCCACGCCGCCCATGGCTACCTGATCAGCCAGTTTCTGAATCCGCTTGCGAACCAGCGCACGGATGAATGGGGCGGTCCGTTGGAAAACCGGGCACGGCTGCTGCGCGAGTGCGTGGCAGCAGCTCGGCGCGAGGGCGGGGACGGGTTTACAGTCTCGGTGAAGCTGAATTCGGCAGACTTCCAGAAAGGTGGCTTCTCCCACGAGGACTGCCTGACCGTGGTTGATATGCTGAACGACCTCGGCGTGGATCTGCTGGAAATCTCAGGTGGTTCTTATGAACAACCGAAAATGATGGACCAGGAAGGATTGAAGCCCGCCGAAGCGCCGAAGGTGCGCGAAAGCACGCGCAAGCGCGAAGCGTATTTCCTGGAGTATGCGCGCAGCGTGAAGACCCGCGCCCGCATGCCCGTCATGGTCACGGGCGGTTTTCGAACCCGCGGGGCTATGGATGAGGCCTTGGCTGCAGGTGATGCGGACCTCATCGGAATTGGCAGGCCACTTTGCATCGAAACCGACCTGCCAAAGCGGCTTCTCAGCGGAGAGATCAACGCATTGCCCCGCTTTGAAGACCAGCTTCGCCTGGGGCCAACGCCGCTTCTGGGGCCAAACTCTCCAATCGGCCTGATCAAGGCGCTGAACGGTTTCGGGAGCATGTCCTGGTACTATCAGAACCTCATTGCTCTTGGTGACGGTCGCCCGGCGGACCCAAAGCTGGGTGTATTCACGGCCTTCCGGCGTGACCAGGCCGAGCAGGCCCAGTCTACTAAACTCTGGAAAGCTGCGCTTGACGGCAAGGTTGCCTAAAAGAAGGGGATCCAGTCGCGTTTCAGCCGGTCCTCGCACCGAGACAGCTGATTTCCGTAGCGCTCTGCCGTGGCGCCAACACGGCTTGCCTTACGCACCAGCCAGTCTTTGCTGCGATAGGAACCGCGCCGGTATCCTGTCCAGCCTTCATGGTAAGCCAGATAATGGGCGCCGCCGTCTGCGAAAGCGAGGCCGGCTTGCTTGCGGGATTCGTTGGCGTACCAGGCAATGAAATCAACCGCGTCATCAAAATCATCGCGCTCAGCGCCGCTGTTTCGGCTTGCCCGCTTATAGGTCTCCCAGGTTCCGTCGACGGCCTGGGCATAGCCGTAGGCTGAGCTCGGCCGGCTGCCGGGCAGGAGACCAAAGAACATACGTCCACGGGGTGGACGGGCGTCGGCGTCGAAACTGCTTTCCGCCTGCATGATGGCCATTTGCAGGGCGATTGGGGCGCCCCAATTTCGTTCGGCCTCGGCGGCGGCGCGGTACCAGTTCTTGCGGTCGTCGAAGATGTCGCAAAGGTTTGCCTGTTCCCGCGCCGTGGGCGGGGTTGATTGACAGGAAGCCAGAAACAGCGCGCCGCAGGCCAGGGACATGATCAAGGCGACGGCGAGGCGTTTCATGGGCTGGGCGAGGCCTCCGGCAAGTGAAGTGTGAGTATATCAAGCCGGGGCGGTTGCAGGAACCTGAAGGGCAGACCAACCATACCCGTGCCCGGCGTCACCCAAACCTGGCGGTCGACCCCGCCAGCATCGCGCCAGATGTGCAGGTCCTTGTCCCAGTCCCCCTCGCAAGGGATGGCGGACTTGTAGAGGAAGGGGAGGCGGATTTGGCCGCCATGGGTATGGCCGGCCACCATGAGGTCATAGTCAAAACTGGCCGGAACGACCATCGCCGTGTCAGGATTGTGGGCCAGTGTGATGTGCGGCACGTCTGCCGGAATGTCGGCGGCAAAACGGGTGTCGACCTCCGGAGCATACCAGAGGTCCCGCACGCCCGAGATGACCAGCGCTTGCCCGTTCACTTCAACTTGTTCGGCCTCATCTTCCAGAAGCGGAATGTCCATGGCTTCGAATACATCACGCACGGCGTCGCGGTGGTTTGGGCCGGGCCTGCCGACATCGTGATTGCCGAAAATAGCATATGTCGGCGCGCGCAGGCGCGAGAGCTCCGACAGTTCTGAAGAGATTTGCTCGAGTTCGGGGTGATAGAGAAAGTCGCCTGCGATAAGGACAAGGTCGACCTCCTGGCGGTTGGTGGCGTCGACGATGCGCGCCATGGGCATTGCATTGCCAAATTTGCCGAAGTGGGTGTCCGCAAACACTGCAACCCGAATGACCTGTGCGTCGGGTGCTGCGCCGCCTATCAGAATGTCGGTGTGTTTCACGTTCAGGATGGCGGGTTCGACAAATCTTGCCCAGGCCAGCAGCGTGGTGGGGATCAGGACAAAGATAGATAGCCAGCGTACCCAGCGTCGCGAGTTGATAATCGCCAGCATCGCTGCCGCGAGAAGTGGGAAATAGGCATACGCGCCGTAGAAAATGAGCTCTTGCACCATCTCTTCGTCGTGTCGTGGTGCGGCGGCGAAAACAAGGCAATCTCAGGCCAAAAACAAAGGCCGAGGCAAAAAAGCCTCGGCCTTCGCCAGGATCCAGGTCAAGAGGAGAAACCTAGACCTTGTAGTACATGTCGAATTCCACCGGGTGGGGGTGAAGTTCGAGTGTCATGACCTCTTCCATCTTCAGTTCGATGTAGGCGTCGATCTGGTCGTCGTCCATCACATTCCCCTTCTTGAGGAAATCCCGGTCGCCATCGAGGGCGTCGAGAGCCTCGCGAAGGGAGCCGCACACCTGTGGGATCGCCTTGGCTTCTTCTGGCGGCAGATCGTAGAGATCCTTGTCCATGGCATCGCCGGGGTGGATCTTGTTCTCGATGCCGTCGAGGCCCGCCATGAGCAGCGCTGTGAAGGCCAGATAGGGGTTTGCCGTGGGGTCCGGGAAGCGCGTTTCGATGCGCTTGCCTTTCGGGCTCGGGCTGTAGGGGATACGGATCGAAGCGGACCGGTTGCGGGCCGAATAGGCCAGCATGACAGGGGCTTCGAAGCCGGGGACCAGACGCTTGTAGGAGTTCGTGGACGCGTTCGTCAGCGCATTCAGCGCGCGCGCATGTTTGATGATGCCGCCGATATAATAGAGGCACGTCTCGGACAGGTCGGCATACTGGTCGCCTGCAAACAGAGGCGTGTTGCCGTTCCAGATAGACTGGTGAACGTGCATGCCCGACCCATTGTCGTTGAAGTACGGCTTGGGCATGAAGGTTGCCGTTTTGCCGTAGGACGCCGCCACGTTGTGGATGACGTACTTATACAATTGCAGGCGGTCGGCCATCGCGGTCAGCGTGGAGAACTTCATGCCGAGCTCGTGCTGGGCCGGCGCCACTTCGTGGTGGTGCTTTTCAGGCTCGAGGCCGATTTCGTCCATCACGGTAAGCATTTCGGAGCGCATGTCCTGCTCGGAATCGACCGGGGGAACGGGGAAGTAACCCCCTTTCGGCCCAGGGCGGTGACCCATATTGCCGATGCCATCATAGACCTTGTCGGTGTTTGCCGGCAGCTCGGTCGAGTCGAACTGATACCCTGTCTTGTGCGCTTCGGTGCTCCAGCGCACATCGTCGAACACGAAGAATTCCGCTTCCGGGCCGAAGAAGGCTGCCGTACCGACGCCGGTCGACTTCAGATAGGCTTCCGCTTTCTTGGCGGTTGTGCGCGGATCGCGGCCGTAGGGCTGGCCGGTCATCGGATCGAGGATGTCACAGAAGATCGCCATAGTCTTCTGCTGGTAGAACGGATCGATGATTGCCGTGTCCGTGTCCGGCATCAGCGTCATGTCGGACTCATTGATCGCCTTCCAGCCCGAGATGGACGATCCGTCGAACATTTGGCCATCGGCGAAGAAGTCACCGTCCACCATCGATTTGTCGAAGGTGACGTGCTGCATCTTGCCCTTCGGATCGGTAAACCGCAGGTCGACAAATTCGACCTGATCGTCGGCGATTTGTTTTAGTAGGTCCTCAGACATGCTCAGCCCTCTCGATGTTGTGTCTGTTTTTGGGAGTTGAATTTCGATTGCGAAACAAACGCGTCACGCGAGTGCTCGTCAATGGCAAATGGTGGGTCGAGCGCACAGTCTCGCCCACCGGGCTTTCATAGGGCCAGGTCGCCACGCTCGCCGGTTCGGATGCGCACAGCGTCGGCAACGTCGGAAACAAAAATCTTCCCATCGCCAATCTTGCCGGTCTTTGCGGCATTCGTGATGGCATCGATGGCCTTGTCGACATCGGCATCTGGAATGATGAGTTCGATCTTTAGCTTTGGCAGAAAATCGACGACGTACTCAGCGCCGCGGTAGAGTTCGGTATGGCCTCGTTGGCGGCCAAACCCCTTGGCTTCGACGACGGTCATCCCCTGAAGGCCAATTCCATGTAGCGCCTCTTTCACGTCATCCAGTTTGAATGGTTTGACGATGGCTTCGATCTTTTTCACCCGGGCTCTCCCGCTTCTGACGTTTTAGATTGGCCTTGGCTTACCACTGGCCGCTCGCCATGCCAGCGAACAAGCCCGGTCGCGGGCCAGGAAGGCAGTGTGTGGTTAATGGCTAGGCTTGTGTGATCAACGATTGGGCAGATAAAGATGACGCCGGCGTCATTGTTTTTGGGCCTGTGTTTTGGTACATTGCTTGTCTGGAGGCAGCCTATGGCCCAATCAATCTTCGTTCATCCAAACCGACAGCCATCGCGGCTGAAGCCTTTCACGGCCATGTCGCGGATGCGACGCCTGATTGCGGACAAGGAAGACACCGAGCAGGTTTTCCACATCATTGAGGCGCTAAACGGCGGCAACCTTCTGAGACTCCTGGAGCGGTTCGCCGCCTCTCAAAAAGGTGCAAAGAGGCTGGCGGAGCGCCGATACTTGCCGCCGCTTTTGGATGACCATGGCTGGATTGAACAGCTTCCCCACGACTCTGTCGGCCAGGCCTATTTGCGGTTCATGCGCCGCGAAGGGCTTTCCGCCCAGGGACTGGTTGAGGAGGCCGAGAAATTCCACGCAAATGAGTATGATGACGACCTGAAATGGTTCGGCAATCGCCTGCGCGATACGCACGACCTTTTCCATGTTCTGTCAGGGTACGGTCGCGATGCCTTGGGCGAGGCGGCTCTGCTCGGATTTACCTGGGGCCAGCATGGCGGAAACGGCGTGATCTTCATTTCGTATATGGGCGCGCGGCAGATCCGGAAGGCCCTTCCACGCCATATCGACATCATGGCTTGCCAGCGTGAGGGCACGCGTCATGGGCGCGCTGCTCACCAGATCATTGAAGAAGACATCATTGAATTGATGCATGAACCACTTGCCGAGGCTCGCCAGAGACTGAACATCGCGAAGCCGGCCGCCTATCGCAAAGCGCTGGCTCAGATCTCAGAACTTGGCAATGCGAAAGACCTACTCGCCGCTGCGTGATTGATTGCAGCGCGGTAACCCATTAGGGCGAAAGGTATGGATCGCCCCGTCATCACGCCCGCTGCAATGCGCGCAGCAGAAGCCAGGATCGTGTCCGAGGGCACGCCCGGCTATGTGCTTATGCGCCGGGCGGGCGAAGCGGTGGCTGCCCATCTCCAATCCTGGTTTCCGGACGGACCGGTGCGCGTCTTGTGCGGGCCCGGTGGAAATGGAGGAGATGGCTTTGTGGCCGCCCGTGCGCTTTCGGTGCTGGGACGGGAAGTCGACGTGTTCTGCAGCGTAGACCGCGCGGCGCTAACGGGCGACGCGGCCCTGGCTGCAGCCGATTGGAGCGGCGAAGTCCACCCCCTGGAAGCGGCCGTGTCAGCGCCGCGGGAGATTACCCTGGACGCCCTGTTTGGAGGCGGGTTATCGCGCCGGCTGTCAGGCGCGGCGGCCGAACTCGCCAGCCAGAATGGGCCAGTGGTAAGCGTTGATGTGCCCTCGGGGCTCGATGGATTGACAGGGCAAGCCCGCGGGCCGGTCTTCCAAGCCAATTTCACTGTGACCTTCGCCGGACTGCGGCCTGCCCATGTGCTCGTGCCAGGCCGCGCGCTGTGTGGTCAGGTCGCGATCGCAGACATTGATGTGCCGATTGATGAGACCGTCGGTGAGAACATTCCCGCTGACTGGCTCGCGGACCTGCCCTGGCCGGGCGATGGAACGCATAAACATGCCCGGGGGCGCCTTGTGGTCGTCACGGGCGGCCTGGCGAACACGGGCGCGGCCCGGCTTGCGGCCCGCGCGGGGCTCCGGTCCGGGGCAGGGCTTGTCACTCTGCTGTGTCCTCCGTCCGCAACGCTTGCGGTGGCAAACCAGATTACGGCCGAGATGGTACAGAGCTTTTCGGCCCCGGAAGATCTTCGCATGGAAGCCGAGGATGCCGATACGATCATCATTGGTCCGGCTGCGGGAATCACCAAGGAGACCCGTCAGAACGTGCTCGCCGCGCTTAGGTCACCTGCGCGGTGCGTTCTGGATGCCGATGCCTTGACCGTATTCCAGGAGTCGCCGGGCGCCTTGTTCGACAGTCTGCGCGAAACCGATGTGATGACACCCCATCCTGGTGAATTCCGCCGTCTGTTTGGCAAGCTCGAAGCCGACAGCGAAAACCGGATTGAAGCGGCTCGCACGGCTGCGGTGCGTGCCGGATGCATCGTCCTGCTTAAGGGGGCTGATACGGTAATCGCCAGTCCGGATGGCCGCGCCCGGATCAACACCCATGCGACGCCCTGGCTGGCGACGGCAGGCAGCGGGGACGTTCTGGCCGGTATCATCGGCGGTCTTCTGGCCCAGGGGATGGACAGTTTCGATGCCGCCTGCGCGGCGGCCTGGATGCATGGCGACGCCGGTTACCGGTTTGGTCCCGGACTGATTGCGACGGATTTGGAAGCTCAGTTGCCCGGGGTTCTGGCAGATCTGATGGCTTTGGAGCCTTGATCTTGGCGCCGCAGCGCCGTAACAGCCCGCTTCTACCGGAATGCGGGTATGGCGGAATTGGTAGACGCACTGGTTTTAGGTACCAGCGCCGCGAGGCGTGGGGGTTCGAGTCCCTCTACCCGCACCATTCAAAACCGGTCAGCGCGAAGCGATGGAAAATCG
Source organism: Pseudomonadota bacterium (assembly GCA_038526245.1). Classification (GTDB taxonomy): domain Bacteria; phylum Pseudomonadota; class Alphaproteobacteria; order Caulobacterales; family Hyphomonadaceae; genus UBA5336. The sequence goes on along the minus strand of JBCBGZ010000011.1, from coordinate 42,117 downwards.
ATCCGGGGGATCGATTTTAGGTTTTGAATGCCCTGGCAGGGGCCAAAAGCCACATAATACCGTGTTTCGGTTTTGATTGGATTCATCCCCTACGCGCTCTGCTTGCTGCTCGGTGCTGTCCTCGCCGGTCGGCGAGGCACCTGCGCCTTCGCCTTGCTCGTGTGGCCAAGTCAAAATGAAACTGGTCCCGGTCTTGGCTACGCTTTCCTTGTTCGTCCCCGTGCCGCTACGCTTAGCGATGGACTGCGCTCCAGGCTGTTGATCCCCAATGGGGGTGGCCTCGTCGCAAACTGACTCTCCTTTGCCGACAGGCAATAGACATAGGCGCAGCGCTATGACATAGACCGCGCTTTGTTTCACAGCCCATGGTCAAAGCACCACGGCGCGGTGGCCGGATGGCTCCCGCGCCCGCCAAGGATAACACAGTATGGAAGTCACCGAGACCAAGGTCGAAGGCCTCAGCCGTTCTTACCAGATCCGGGTCACTGCCGCAGAACTGCAGCAAAAGCTGGATGCGCGCATCAAGGAAATCCAACCTCAGATGCGCCTCAAGGGCTTCCGCCCGGGCAAGGTTCCCCCAGCACACATCAAGAAGATGTTTGGCAAGGACTTGATGGGCGAGATGATCCAGAAGCTTGTCCAGGAAACCAACGAGAAAGCCATCGAGGACGCCGATGTGCGCCCGGCCAGCCAGCCCGACGTAAAGTTGGAAGGCGAGATGGAAGACGTTCTCGAGGGCAAGGCGGACCTGGCCTATGAAATGAATCTCGATGTCATGCCTGACTTCACGCCGGCTGACCCCAAAGAGCTGAAGATCGAGCGACCTGTCGCCGAAATCCCCGAAGAGGATATCGACGAGGCGATCGGCCGCCTGGCCGAACAGAACATGCAATATGAGCCGCGAGGCAAAACTGCAAAGGCGCGCGACGGTGATGCGGTTGTGCTCGATTTTGTCGGCAAGATCGATGGCGAGGAATTCGAAGGCGGATCTGCCGAAGGCGCAACGGTCGTCATCGGCCAGGGGCGCTTCATTCCGGGATTTGAAGAGCAACTGGTCGGCGTAAAAGCCGGTCAGGAAAAAGAGCTGAACGTCACCTTCCCTGAAGACTACAACGCTGAAAACCTGGCGGGCAAAGACGCTGTGTTTGAGGTGAAGGTCGAGGAAATCCGCGCCCCGAAAGAGGCTGAGATTGATGACGAGTTCGCCAAGGGGCTTGGCCTTGAGAGCCTCGAACAACTTCGCGAACTGGTGACCAACCAGATCCAGGGTGAATTCTCAGGCGCTTCACGCGCCAAAGCCAAGCGCGCCTTGCTGGATATTCTCGATAAGGATCACGATTTCGATCTGCCAGCGGGCATGGTGGACCAGGAGTTCAACCAGATCTGGGCCCAACTCCAGCAGGAGAAAGAAGCCGGTCGCCTCGACGAGGAAGAGGCAGCCAAGCCCGAAGACGAGTTGAAAGCGGACTACCGTAAAATCGCCGAACGCCGGGTACGTCTGGGTCTTGTGCTGGCCGAAATGGGCCGGGCTGCCGACGTTCAGATCACTGAACAGGAAGTCCAGCAGGCGCTGATCGCTGAAGCCCGCAAGTTCCCCGGCCAGGAGCGCCAGGTAATCGAATTCTTCCAGAAGAACCCGAACGCTATGGCGCAGCTACGTGCGCCCATCTACGAAGATAAGGTCGTCGACCACATCCTCGAAGTTGCCGAAGTCACCGAAACAACGGTTTCCAAGGATGACCTTTTCGCTGAGGATGAGGCGCCAGATTTCGTCTAGGCGCTGAAATCGGCGTTCGACTTCCCCATGGCGGGCGCTTACATGCCCGCCATGGTCTACTCCACACTTGATGATCTGTTGTCCCGTGCGAGCGCGCGCCTTGACCCGGTCGACGGAACAACACGTTTGCCCGAAGGCGGTGACCTGGACTTCCTGACGGCAGAGCAGATCGCCGCGATCCGCCCCGCAGCCGTCCTTGTCGGCCTGATCCCGCGCGCGGGCGGGGCCACGGCGCTGCTGACCCAACGCCCGGACACGATGGAAAAACACCCGGGTCAGGTGGCATTCCCCGGCGGCAAAGTGGACCCGGAGGACGCCAATGAGGTCGACGCTGCCTTGCGCGAAGCTGAAGAAGAGGTGGGCGTGGACCCCGCGACCGTTAGCCTTGTGGCCAGGGGCGCGCCATATCTTACCGGAACGGGCTTTCGCATTGTCCCCGTGGTGGGCGTGCTGCCTGCGGACTTCGAGGCCCGCCCATGCGAGACCGAAGTGGCCCACGTTTTCGAAACGCCGCTCGATTTCCTGTTCGACCCGGCAAACCATGACCGGCAATCGGGCACATGGCGGGGCCAGGAGCGCCATTATTATCAGATGCCCCATGGCGGGTTTCGCATCTGGGGGGTGACGGCCGGGATCATTCGCGCACTATATCTGGAACTGTATGGCGGTTAAGTCTGCTTGAAACACTGTTCTGAAGGAGGCCTGCCGCCGTGGCACGCACCATCGTCATCCAATTGGTACTCTTCCTACTGCCCTTCCTTGGATATGCTTTTTACAGGCTTTTGCTGTCCGATGCACAGGCGGACGGGCGCAAGACCTGGCCAATTCGAGTGCTGTTTGGCGCAGGCGCAGCATTGGCAGTGACGGGCTTTGTCTACCTCGCGCTCACAGAGGAACGCTCGCCCAACATGTGCCATGAGCCGGCCCGTTATGAGAACGGAGAATTGATCCCGGCCCGCAGCTTTCCGTGCGAGCGGGATTTGACGACAGTGGGGGCGCCAGCTGGCGATACGTCTGGTCCTGCCGAAAGCGCGTCGGAAGACGGTCCAGAGCCGGTCCAGACACCTGACGCGGCTGAGAATGGCGAAAACTAACCTTCAGGGCGCCGACTGGCTGACCAGTGCACCCACTCTGGCGGTCATGTCCGCATTGGAAACGGCCAGGCCCGACGGGGCGCGGTTTGTGGGCGGATGCGTGCGCAATACACTTATGGGGCGGCCCGTGGATGATATCGACATCGCCACGCAGTTGACCCCGCCCGAGGTGGTAGAGGCCATTGAGGCCGCGGGCCTGCGCGCGATCCCCACCGGCATCGAGCACGGCACGATCACCGCTATTGCAGACCGTCAGCCCTATGAAATCACGACCTTGCGCCGGGATGTTGAGACCGATGGCAGGCGCGCGATCGTCGCGTTCACCGAGGACTGGGCTGAAGACGCGGCGCGTCGCGATTTCCGGCTGAACGCACTTTATGCCGAACCCAACGGCACGGTGCATGACCCGGTCGGCGGCGGGCTTGAGGATGCCAAGGCAGGGCGAGTGATCTTCATAGGCAAGGCAGATGAGCGGTTGCGCGAGGACTACCTCCGCATCCTTCGCTTTTATCGCTTCAACGCCTGGTATGGCGCCGGTATCGATGCCGATGGGCAGGCGGCCTGCGCCCGGCAAAAAGATGGGTTGTCCAAGATCGCGGCGGAGCGGATCTGGAAGGAACTTGAAAAGCTGTTGCGCGCGCCGGGTCCAACCGATGCCTTGCTGGGGATGGAAGAAAGCGGCGTGCTGGGGCAGATCCTGCCAGGCGCAAGCGCTGAGCGGTTCAAGGCGTTTCTGGAGGTTGTGAACTCGCCCTGGGACCCAATGCGGCGTCTGCTGGCCCTTTTGCCTCGCGACGAGGTGACAGCAGCGCGGGTGGCCAAGGCATTGCGCCTCTCCAATGCAGAGCGCGACCGCCTGATGGCCTGGGCTGCGTCTGATGTCGCGCTTTTGCCCGGAATGACCCCGGCCGAGGCCCGCGCAGCGGCCTATCGGCTGGAGCACCGCACCTTCTTCGACCGCGTCTATACCGCCATGGCGGAGGATGGGCGCAAGGTCTGGAAAGCGGTCCATGATGCGGTCGATGGCTGGGGCCGGCCTAGCTTTCCTCTGAGGGGGCAGGACCTGGTTGAGCGAGGGATGAGCGGGCCTGAAATCGGTGAGACGCTACGCGCCCTGGAGGACTGGTGGATCGAGCAGGATTTTGCGCCGGGGCGGGGCGAATTATTATCGCGCGCTAATTCGCCACCACCACATAGCCGTTGAGATACGCTGCAAAGCTCACCCAAGCGAGGTAGGGGAGCTGGAGATAGGCCGCAAGGCGCGACCAACGCCAGAAGCTGGCGATCATGGCGATGATCATCAGCCAGAGCGTGCCAAGGATGATCAGGGCGAGGGCAGGTTGCTGGAAGCCGAAGAATGCATACGACCAGCCCATATTCGGGATGAGTTGCGCAAAGAAGAGCCCCAGCGCCCCGCTTGCGGCCTGAAAACTGCCCGCACCGCGCCGCACCAGAATTGCGCCGAAGGCCATGAGCAAAAACAGCACCGGCCAGACGATGGCGAAGGCAATGTCCGGCGGATTGAGCGGCGCTTTATTGAGCATGGAATACCACGCATCCTCGGACCCGGTGGAGATTTGCCCCGCCAGATACGCCACGCCCAGAACAGAGCCAATGATCGCCCCATAAGTCAGCCAGGAAGGCCGCGCTGCCGTCGCCGTGGTCATCGACTGTCCCTAGCATTCGCTGCGATTGGCGTCGATATCGGGGGTGTGTTATAACACATGTTGTAACAAGGAGCCCGCCATGACCAAGCTGAAAATCAGGAAGATCGGAAACTCGCTCGGTGTGGTCATTCCGGCGGATGACCTGGCGCGTCAGAAAGTTGAAGAAGGCGACGTGCTAATACTCAGCCATACGCCAACCGGCTTAAAACTTGATGTGTATGATCCTGAGGTTGCCGAGCAAGTTGACGCTGGCCGCGAGATCGCGCGCCGATATCGCAACACACTTCGTGAGCTCGCGAAATGAGCCAACCAAAATGGTTGAGGCTGGAAGCGTTGCTCATCCTGCATGAGGAAGGCTTGGCTGAACATGGCGGCCTCGCGGGCATTCGGGACCAGGGACTACTAGAAAGCGCTTTGGAATCGCCGAAAAACAAGGCGTACTACGAGCCGGAATCGGACATGTTCGTTCTTGCGGCCACATATTCTCACGCGATCGCCAAAAATCACCCATTCTTCGACGGCAACAAGCGCGCGGCTTTTCTGGCCGCAGCGACATTTCTCGCGGTCAATGGGTTCAGTCTCGAGGCGGGTGAAGCCGACGCGACCTTGAAAGTACTCGCCTTAGCGGCGAGCGAAATTGATATTGCAGACTTCGCCGCTTGGTTGCGGGAGTCGAGCGATGAGATCTAGTCATTGATATTATCGTGGCCACAGTTTGGGCAGATGTGGTTCCAGCGTTCAACGTCGAGCAAAACTTTCTCGATGATAGGATGACCGCATTTTGAACAAACGAAGTTTTCTGGTGGTATGTATCTAAAGCGGTCCGCTAGTGAGGGCCAGAATAATATGGTTGGGATTGTCGCGAGAACAAAGAATATTAAGCTGGCAAATGCTCCCCAAGCCAAATTAATTAGATGCGAAATACTTAAAGGAACCAGAACGAGCAGAACGGCAGAAGAGCAAAGCAGTATCATTGCTCGATCAGCTTTTTCCTTTTCGAGTTGATAGCGTGATTTCATCTACGGCCACTTCACCACCGGCGGCATGCTCGACAAGATGCTCGCCACGTTCCCACCGGTCTTCAGGCCAAAGGTCGTGCCGCGGTCATAGAGCAGGTTGAACTCCACATAGCGCCCGCGCCGGATGAGCTGTTCCTCGCGCTCGGCCTCACTCCAGGACTCATTCATCCGACCCGCCGCGATCTTTGGATAAATCTCCGCAAATGCACGGCCTACATCCTGGGTGAAGGCAAAGTCGGCGTCCCAGTCGCCAGTATCGTGGCGATCATAGAATATGCCGCCAATGCCGCGGGGCTCGTCGCGGTGCGCCAGGTGGAAATACTCATCGCACCAGTCCTTGAAGCGGGGATAGTCTGCGCCGGGATGGCCCCCGCACGCGCGCTCCATGGCCGCGTGGAAGTCCACCGCATCGGGAAAGTCCTGCTCGCGTTGATAGTCGAGCAGGGGGGTGAGGTCTGCGCCGCCGCCAAACCAGGACTTCGATGTACAGATCATCCGCGTGTTCATGTGCACCGCCGGGACGCGCGGATTGTGCAGATGGGCGATCAGAGAAATTCCGGACGCCCAAAATTTCCCGTCATTTTCTTCAGCACCGGGAATTTGGGCGCGAAACTCATCGGAAAACGTCCCGTACACCGTCGAGACATGGACCCCGACCTTTTCAAAGAAACGACCCTTCATGATGGCCATCGTTCCACCACCGAGGTCTTCGCTGCCATCGCCCCGCTTCCAGGGCGTTTTTTCGAAACGGCCGGCCTCACCGGGGTAAAGGGGGCGGGCGGCATCGTCTTCCAACGCTTCAAACCGGGCGATGATGTCACCCTGGAGGGATTCAAACCAGGCGCGCGCCGTGGTTTTGCGGGTTTCGAGGTCGGCGGCAGGGGCGGTCAGAGTGGTCATATTGATCCTGGTAAACGATGTGTTAGGTGGCGCACCATAGGAGCCGGGACGATTAGGCGCATACGTAGTTTCCACTTTGCGTCGTTGCGCCGCAAGGATTGTCGCATGACTTCGTGTAAGTCAGCGCTAATTCTTGTCTCCCAAAGGATGGAAGACCCGTGACAGACACAACATTGAATGAAAACGAGTCCGTCGACGAAGAGCGCCGCGACTTTATTCACATCGCAGCAACCGTTGCTACCGTGGGCGGCGTCGGTGCCGTGGCTTGGCCCTTCATCGACCAGATGAACCCGGCGGGCGACACCAAGGCTGCATCTAGCCTTGAGGTCGACATCTCCAAGGTCCCCGTTGGCGGCGAAATCCGCGTCCTCATCGGCGGCCAGCCGTTTTTCGTGCGCCACCGCACCCAGGCGGAAATCAACGCCGCGCGCAACGCTACGGTGGACTCGTTGCCGGACCCGGAAAGCGATGATGACCGTCTCGCGCCCCTGCCGAGCGGTGAGCTCAATCCCGCCATTCTGGTAACATCAGGCGCCTGCACCCACCTAGGGTGCGTCCCCGTCGGCCCGGCCCAGGGCAATGTGGGCGATTTCGGCGGCTGGTACTGCCCCTGCCACGGCTCGCACTACGATACGTCAGGGCGCATCCGCAAAGGTCCTGCGCCGACCAATCTTCCCGTGCCGGACTATCGCTACGTGTCCGACACCGTCATCAACATCTCGCTCTAGGAAAGGAATGCCCGCATGAGTGGACACCAGTCTACCTATGAGCCAAAGACCGGCATTGAGAAGTGGATTGATACCCGCCTCCCGCTGCCGCGGCTCGTCTATGACAGCTTTGTCGATTTTCCGACGCCAAAGAACCTGAACTACTGGTACACGTTCGGCGGCATCCTCGCTATTTTCCTCGTGATCCAGATCGCGACCGGCATCGTGCTGGCCATGCACTACACCGCGACCGTCGACGACGCGTTCGCGTCTGTTGAGCGCATCATGCGCGACGTGCCCTATGGCTGGCTCCTGCGATACCTGCATGCGAATGGCGCATCCTTTTTCTTCCTGGCAGTGTACCTGCACATGTTCCGGGGTCTCTATTATGGCTCCTACAAAGCGCCCCGCGAGGTGCTCTGGATCCTGGGCTGCATCATCTTTTTCCTGATGATCGCCACGGCGTTCCTTGGCTACATGCTGCCATGGGGACAGATGTCCCTGCACGGCGCAAACGTGATTGTGTCGTTGTTCGGCGCTATTCCGATTGTCGGCGACGGCATCAAAACGTGGCTGCTTGGCGGCCCGTCCATCGGCAACCAGACGCTGCAACGCTTCTTCTCGCTCCACTACCTGCTGCCATTTGTGATCGCGGGCACCGTAATCCTGCACATCTGGGCGCTGCACGTGCCGGGCAACAACAACCCGACCGGCGTTGAGGTGAAGGATGTCAAGAAGGACACTGTTCCGTTCCACCCGTACTACACGGTGAAGGATGGTTTCGCGATTGTCGTCTTCCTGCTCGTCTACTGTGCGTTCGCCTTCTTCCTGCCGAACGTGCTCGGCCATGCTGACAACTACATCGAAGCCAACCCGCTTGTGACGCCGGCCCACATCGTGCCGGAATGGTATCTGTTGCCGTTCTACGCGATCCTGCGTGCCATCACCTTCGATATCGGCCCAATTGACGCGAAGCTGCTGGGCGTGATCGCTATGTTTGCATCGATCGCTGTGCTGTTTGTCGTGCCATGGCTCGACACAAGCCGAGTGAAGTCCATGCGGTATCGCCCTGTAGCGCGTCAGTTCTTCTACGGCTTTGTGGTCGCAACCCTCCTGCTGGGCTGGTGTGGTGCGTCCAATCCGGATGATCCGCTGATCCCGCTCGGTGAAGACCAGCTGATCGTGGATTATACTGACGAAGCTGGCCTTGCTGCTTCGCGTACGTTCGCTGAATACACCGAAGCGGCGACGTTCCGCGATGGACTGAGCGAAGCGGCCGGAGCATCGATGGGCATCCAGAAGGGCCCCGCGATCCGCTTCATTCATCTGGCGCAGTTCCTGACGGTCTACTACTTCGCCTACTTCCTCATCATCCTGCCCTATCTCGGCCTGCGCGAGCGTCCGAAGAATGAGCCGGAATCCATCCACAAGTCGGTGCTGGGGTCGTCCCACAAGTCCGCCGACGCCGGCTCGCCGATCCCGGCGCCAGCTGAATAGGAGCCCGTGATCATGAAACGTCTCCTCAAAATCGCGGGGGCTGCTGCGGCAGCCCTCACCCTGGCAACCTCCGCCCATGCGGCGGGCGGTGCAAAACATGCCCATGGCCCCGAGGGCGGTTTTCCGTTTGAAGGTGTCTTCGGCAAATTCGAAATGGATAGCGTCCAGCGCGGCTATCAGGTCTACCGCGAGGTTTGCGCAGCATGCCATGGCATGAAGCTTCTGTCGTACCGAAACCTAGGTGAGCCGGGTGGTCCTTTCTATGATGAGGACTATCCAAACGCGAACGATAACCCGCTGGTCAAAGCGTTCGCGGCGCAAGATACGGTCATCGATGCCACGCCGGACGAGTTCGGCGATCCCGTCTCGCGCCCGGCACGTCCGTCAGATCGGTTCAAGAGCCCCTACGCCAACGAGCAAATGGCCCGCGCAGCCAATGGTGGCGCCTATCCGCCAGACCTGTCGGTGATCACCAAGGCCCGCCATGGCGGCGCCAACTACATTTACAATCTCATCAAGGCCTATCCGAGCTGGGATGTGATGGGTGACGGCGAGATCGGCTTTGGCACCGAGTTCGAACTCGGAGAGGGTTACGAATATACAGGCCTTCTGGAGCAGCCGGTCGGCCAGTACTACAATCCATATATGGCCGGCGATGTGACCCCCCAATGGGATGGTGACCCGCGCAAGGTGCCGCCGGGCGGCTTCCTGGCCATGCCCCCCCAACTCAGCGATGGACGCGTGGAGTATCTCGGCGAAAATGCACCGGAAGCCACAGTCCACCAGATGTCTTACGATGTCGCGCAATTCCTGGCCTGGGCCGGTGAGCCAAAGCAGACCAACCGCAAGGAACTCGGCGTCGCTGTGATGATCTATCTCACGCTGCTAGCCGGTCTCCTGTGGCTTTCCTACAAGCGCATCTGGCGCAACGTAGAGCACTAGCCTGCGCCGCAGAAATGCCTTGGAAAGGCCGCTCGATTGGGCGGCCTTTTCTATTTAGATGGTCTGGTATGGAGGCCCAAAATGGCTTTGAAACTCACTGCATCAGCGGCGCTCGCCGCCATGGCACTCACCGCCTGTGCGCGGGCAGAACCGCCGGTTTCAGACGAGCCTGCCTATCTGCCAGAGCAGGTGCGACAGGCCCGGGCCCAAGCCGCCGAACAGGCTGAGAAGCTCGCCGAAATTACCGCTGGCAGCGCCTGGACGATTGTCGACATTTCCGGCCAGTCCATGCTGGATGAAGCACCTGCCTCTATCGCATTTCTGCCGGAGACGACCGTGTCGGGCTCGGCCGGGTGCAACAGCTTCAATGGCGCCTTCACACTGGACGGCGCGCAGATCGGGTTTGGCCCGTTGGCAACCACACGCAAGCTCTGTCCTGAGCCCGTCATGGAGCAGGAACGCTTTGTCCTGGACACGCTGGGAGAGGTGATCAGCGCCGGAGTAAATGAAGACGGTGTCTTGTTCCTCAGCACGCTGAACGGCGATGTGATCCGGCTGGCGGTCGCTGGCGACTAGCCAATCGGCCCGTCCAGATGCACCTCGCCGGACAAGTCATCGAGCTTGCCTTGCAGGTGCGCGCGGACGTCTTCGACAGCCTGATTATAGACCATGGGCGCAAGCGTCTGGAGCATGGTGTCGACAATCTCTTCGGCCCGAAAGACGCTGAGATCTTCGTCAAACTGGTCAGAAAAGAGGGTCTGAAGATGACCTATCAGGGCATTGCGCCGATCGTCTGACAGTGTAATGGCCATGGCGCTACTCCAGCACGAAACGGTCTTGTGTGTTTTCAGGTGGAAGGTAGCAGCGCTCCAGCTTGCCAAACAGCGCATAGCGATTGTTGGCGATGCGCGCATAGACCCAGTCTCGAAGCGGGCGCGGGACAAACCGAAATACGCGAATGAAGCGCCCAGGACCACCTGCCCGGGCGGCCATGGCAAAAACCGCCTCTGACAGGAGAGAAATTTTCCCGCCTTCAACGAAAATGAAGGTGTGCGGATCATCGGGATCGACCCCCGCCCGCGCCGCAATCTCCCGCCCTTCGGCCGATTTGATCGCCACAAACCGGATCGGCGGATCGCTGCGGTCATGTTTCAGAACATACTGAACAGCGCGGGAGCACAAAACGCATTCGCCGTCATAGACATAGGTGGGTGGCAGCATTGCTTTGCCCTCCTCACCCGATGAAGTGGCCCCGCTGCCCCTGGGCTCCAAGGGCAGCGGAAACAGGCCTATTGCCGCAGTTTTGCTTCCAGCGCAGCGATGCGCTTGTCCTGCTTGATCGTGTGGAGGGTCAGCTCCTCGATTTTTTCAAGCAGCGTGCCCATCATGGCGTTCATGTCGACGCCATCGCGCTGCATCTCGGTCGCGCTCTGAACGCCGGGCAGGTGGCCCTTTGAGGCAATGAAGGCTTCCACATCGGCCAGCGGTTTCAGGTCGTAACCAGCCGCAAACACATGGTCAGCGGTCGACACATGCTTGCCTTTGATGCGGATAACGCCATCGCCCGCGTCGAGGTGAATCACCGTCTCGCCGCCATCATCCTTCAGGGCGATATCACCGGCTGCGCCTTCGCCGCCCGCATAGATGTTGGCCCGGCCGCCATCGATATGCATCCGCAGCTTCCCGTCATCGGAGAAGAGGGCGACATCACCATTGGAACCGCCGCCGCCAACGCGGATATTGCCGTCGCCGCCGTCAAAGAACAGCGTTTGAGCGTCTTCGCCATTCTGCAGGGCGATGTCGCCGGAAGCGCCGCCACCACCCATTGTCAGGTTTGCCGTGCCGCCATCGAGGTGAACGGTCTTCACCCCATCGGTGTTCATCAGGGTGAGGTCGCCGCCTGCGCCTTCGCCGCCGGCTGTGATGTTGCCATTGCCACCATCCAGATGCATCCGCGTCTTGCCGCCATCTTCGCATAGGATCACGTCAGCATTCGCGCCATGGCCGCCGAGCCGGATATTGCCATCTCCGCCATCGATATGGATGACGTCATCGCCCGCGCCATTGCGCAGGATGATGTCGCCTTCCGCCCCGTGCCCACCCAGAGCCAGGTTTGCCGTATCGCCATTGATGACGCCGGTTTCCTTTCCGGCATCATTGCGAATGTCCATCTTGTTGATGTGGTCGGTCATGGTGCAGTCCTCCTCGTTTTGCCAATGCAAACAGGAGCCTAGGCGCTTAACTATGATTTGTCTTCACCCCGGCCCATGAAGATTTGGCGACGGCGGGCTTAGTGCCCCTCGAAGGCCATCAGGGCGTGGACATCCACACCGTGGGCGCGCAGGCGGTCTGCGCCGCCTAGTTCCGGCAGGTCGACCAGGAATGTGGCGGCCACAATCTCGGCTCCGCCGCGCCGCAGGAGCTTCAGGCCTGCTTCCGCCGTGCCCCCGGTGGCGATGAGGTCATCGACCAGAAGCACGCGCTCGCCTTCATGCACGCCGTCCACATGCATGTGCAGCGCGTCTGAGCCATACTCCAGGTCGTAGGTCTCCGAGTGGGTGTCGAAGGGCAGCTTGCCCGGCTTGCGCAGGGGCAGGAACCCCGCCTTCAGGTGCACGGCCATCGCGCCCCCAAGGATAAATCCGCGCGCGTCGATCCCCGCCACTTTCGCGATGCCGGCGCTTTCAAACGGAGCGGACATGGCGCGCACGGCCTCCGCAAAAGCGGCCGCGTCACCAAACAAGGTGGAGACGTCGCGGAACATGATGCCCGGCTTTGGGTAATCCGGGATCGTCCTGATCGTTGATTTCAGATCCATGTCGCGCGTTAGCCTACAACGACCTGTTCGCCATCCCGAATGGGACGGCCGACATCCTCAGCAATCTCGACCGGTTCTGGCATTGGCTGTTTGCGTTTCCACATGGGCGCGCGCGGATCGGCTTTCCGATCATACTTCATGGAATAGTATTCGTGGGCCGTATGGGTCAGCGGGCGCGGTGTCAGCGTCATGCCATAGGCCCGCAGGCGTGCGACCACGGCATCGCGCAAATGCATGTTCGGGAACGTATCCCACGCCATGCCGTGATCCTTCATCCACTGGCGTACGTGCCAGGAGCGTGTGGCGTCTGCATCGGCTGGCCGGGCCCCGCCATGCTCTTCCCACAGATACAGGGTCACGATGGCATCGATCACAGCATCGATAGCGGCGGGTGTGGCGGCGTTCAGGTCCTGGCCCTGCTGGGCGGCATTCAGAATGTCATTCTTGCGCGACTGGAGATTTTGATACGTGGCGCCAATCACCGAAAGCGCATTCCGGTTTGCCGGCACATTCTGGGCGTAGACCGCATCTAGCTGCGGATGGCGGATCACCATCAGTTCGCCGCCTGCAACAGGCTCATCGCGCGTAATGGCGGCAAGCTCTGCCATGAAACGCTGAATAATGAGGCGTAATTCATGGCCCACCCCCTCCAGCACCTGGCCTTCAACTTCCTTTCGGTCGTTGCGATCGCGCCAGGTGATATAGGCGATGGTCAGCCCTGCTATCATGAGCAGGAGCAAGGCGCCGGTTTGGAACTCTACAGAAAACATGGCCGTCCCTCCTGAGGATGGCGCATCTCTAGCAAAGACCGCGCCGGACGTCGATTACTACTGGCTTTTCAGTACACGACTGGCCACCGCGTCAAGCTTTGCGAGCAGCACCGGGTCGCGCGCATCGGGCGCCGTTATCAGCGCGTGGTCGAGGCAGGTCTCAATTCCAAGAGGGGAAGGCGTACGTGCCGTGCCCGACAGGGTTTCGCAAAGCGCGGCGATGGCCGAGCGCGCCGCTGCCGCGTTTGCCTGCATAATCTCCAGCACATTTGTGACGGAGACGTTCTCCTCTTCCTCGTGCCAACAGTCATAATCCGTCACCATGGCGAAGGTTGCGTAAGGCAACTCAGCTTCCCGGGCGAGCTTGGCCTCGGGCATGTTTGTCATGCCGATCACGTCGCAGCCCCATTGGCGATAGAGCTGGCTTTCGGCCAGCGTCGAGAATTGCGGGCCTTCCATCGTCAAATACGTGCCGCCGCGATGCACCCGTGCGCCCGTGGCGTCCAGGGCATCGGCGCCAAGCCCTGACAGGCGTTCGCAGACCGGGTGCGCCATGGACACGTGAGCCACCATGCCGGGGCCGAAAAAGGTCTTCTCGCGGGCAAAGGTGCGGTCGATGAACTGATCCACGGCCACGAACTGGCCCGGCGCATACTGCTCCTGCAGCGATCCACAGGCGGAGAAGGACAGGATATCCGTCACGCCAGCGCGCTTCAGGGCGTCGATATTGGCACGGTAAGGAACGGTGCTTGGCGTCAGCCGGTGGCCTTTTCCGTGGCGCGGCAGGAACACAAGCTCAACTTCGCCGAGACGGCCGCGTCGCAGAACATCCGACGGCGCGCCCCAGGGTGTGTCGATGGCGACCTCGCGTGCACTTTCCAGACCTGGAATGTCGTAAAGGCCCGATCCGCCGATAATGCCGAGGGTCCACTCTGCCATGGAAAGTCTCCTGATGCGCTTGCTGGGCGCCGAATGGGGCAGTTTCCGAGCAGGATCAAGCGGCTCTCGCGCCAATGACGGAGGTGTGAGTTGGCCTCTGGCGCAACGCTGGCTAAATGGGCACCATGACACATGCACCCTTTTCCATGCCCTCTCGCAGGGGCTTTCTAGCGCTTTCGGGCGCCGGCCTCCTGGCCGCATGCGGCGCGCGTCCGCAGGCTGAGACCACGCAAGCGGCAACGGTCGTTTCCGCGAGCGATATCAATGACTGGACATCGTTGACCGAAGCGGACTGGCGCGCCCGCCTGGACGACATGCAGTACTATGTCCTGCGCGAAGAGGGCACGGAGCGGTCCTTCACCTCGCCGCTGAACGACGAAAAACGCGCTGGCGTGTACCATTGCGCGGGATGCGACCTGGCGCTGTTCGATGCCTCCACCAAGTATGACAGCCGCACGGGTTGGCCGAGCTTTTGGGATCATATCCCCGGCACCATTGGAACAAAGCCTGACAACAAGCTCTGGATGCAGCGCACGGAGTATCATTGCATTCGCTGCAAGGGCCACCAGGGCCACGTTTTTGGCGATGGACCGCGGCCCACCGGCCTGCGCTACTGCAACAATGGCGTCGCGCTGACGTTCAGGCCGAGCGAAGCGTAAACCACCTCACCAATGCGCCGGGTCGTCGAAGGCCGGGACGCACCTTGACGGTCCCTTTAGCGGCGGGAACGGTTGGTCGGTCAGGGATTGGCCGAGCCAGCCATGGGGCTGTGACAGATTAAAAGGCGGCTGCGCCATTTCCGGTGATACCTGTCGAAAGCCGACCTTGGCGTAGTATGCAGGGTTGCCGTAGGTGAGCGCAACATCGACGCCTTGGGCTGTGAGGTGCTCTAGTCCAAAGCGCAAAAGCGCCTCGCCGATGCCTTTACCCTGGCGATCTGTACGGATGGCGGCCGGAGACAGCAGAAAGATCGTTTTGTCGTCCTCGGAATACGTAATGCGCGTAAACATGATCCCGCCGACGATCGCTTCATCCTCAAGCGCTGTGAAGGTGTAGATGTCGTCGCTGGGCGTTGTGTCCAGAAGGTCCCGGCAGAGTGTTTCGATCACACGGCCTTCGTCTTCGCCTTCGGAATTGGCAAAGCTGGCCTGGAACACTCTGATGAATGCCTCCGGGTCGCTCCCGAAGCCGACACTGTACTCAGTCAATTTCCTGCCTCACGAGCTTATTGAACCAAATCGGACGCTTAACCGGCGAAGGCGGCCTGAAGGGCGGCAATGTCGATCTTGGTCATCTGGTACATGGCTTGCCGCGCGCGTTCAGCGGCGACCTGGTCTTTGCTGGTTTGCATGGCGATGAGCGCCTCAGGAACGATCTGCCATGAGACTCCCCAGCGATCAGTTAGCCAGCCGCACTGGCTTTCGCTTCCTCCGTCGGCTGTTAGCGCAGTCCAGAGGTGGTCTGTCTCAGCCTGGTCCTGCGTCACCACGCTGATCGAAGCGGCGGGTGTCAGCTTGAAATGCGGGCCACCATTCAGGATCTGATATGGGGTCCCGGCGAGGGTGAAATTGACGATGATGGGTTCGCTGTCACCTGGCCAATCGCCCGCCTCGACGCTGCTGTTGGGCAAGAGCGATGTGTAGAACTGGGCAGCCTCAAGCCCGCCCTTTTCAAACCAGAGACATATTCGCGTCTTGAACGTCATTTTGTGCCTTGGATTGGTTTCCTCGAAACTACCCGAAAGTTACGACCGGATCAGCCCCCAAACGTGGTGCCATCGCCTTCTTCGTCGGTGATGACGGCGCCGCCCTCCGTGTGTTCATACCCACGGGCATCGGGCGCAGCAAACAGATCCATCTGGCGGGGGTCCACGTGGCGTTTGCGGCCCCGGCGCTTGGTGCGTTTCGCTCGAAAATAAAGATCGTCGGTGTGATCCTCTGCCGGCGCTGGGGCGGGTTTCGCCGCGCTTGTCGCCCGTTCGGACGCGGGCTCATTCTGCGGGTCAGATTTGGCCGGCGCGTCAGGTGGCGCTTCGCCAATGGTGTCCGCAAGCTGCCAGTAAGTCACGGCATAGACCGGGTTGCCCGCTTCATCTTCATAAACCTGAATGAAGCCGTTGCTCAGGCCGGCATTGGCCTGGACATCGCTGAGGCTCACACCCCCTTCGGTCTCAGAAATCCACTCGGTTGCGAGCTTCAGGATCTGGGTTCCATGGGCCAGGCGTTCGGCCTCGTAACGCGTGCGCGCAGCGGGGCGGTCACTCTCCAACGCCTCAGCGGCAGAACGGGCAAGGGGGTAGAGGTGGCTCATCTCACACTTGATGTAGGGAGCCGGGCCCGCTCTCCAACACGACACCGTGGCAGGCGGCGGCCCGCAGCGCCGCCAGCCGGGCGAACCGCAAGGTCACGGCCTTGCGCCGGGCCGCTGATAACCAGTGCGTTTCAGGCGTGCGCACCACCGCGCCGCCAAACCCGTCCGCGATGATCAGGCCGCAGGTCTCGGGGATCAGCTCGGCCGGAAACGCGCTGGAGACGGCAAAGTAAAACCGGTCGCAAAAGGGCGCGTATTCGTGCCATTTCTGGTCCGAGCGGAAGTCTGCCACGCTGGACTTGATCTCAATGATGTCGATCTCGCCCTTTGGGCTCAACGCGGCCACATCGGCCCGGCGCCCATTGGCGAGGGTTAGTTCCGTCACGGGCGCGAGGCCAAGCTGCACACAGAGGCGCACAACGCCCCGTGTCAGGTCGCAGGTGGGAACGTGTAATTCTGTGTCGCCGTCCGCCATGGCGGCCCCCGGTGTTCGTAATTCGTTCGCATTAGAACACTCTGATAACGGCGCGCGTCAAGCCTGAGAGCCGACCAATTCATCCACCCAGGCGTTGACCACTTCGCTGGCCGGACCATAGCGTGCTTCGTTGAACACATGGGCGTTTTCTGAAGGCTCGAGGTTCAACTCCACGGTCCTCGCCCCGGCATAGAGCGCCTCCTGTACGAAGCCGGCGGCCGGATATACCGCTCCGCTCGTGCCGATGGAGACAAACAGATCACAGGCCGACAGGGTGCGGCTGATCCGGTCCATCTCCAATGGCATCTCACCAAACCATACCACATGGGGCCGCAAATATCCGGCTTTGCCACAGGCCGGGCAGGGCACATCGCTGCCAATATTCTCATGCCATTCCATCACGCTGTGGCAGTCCATGCATCTGATTCTCGCCAGTTCCCCATGCATGTGCACCACGTCCGTGCTGCCAGCCTGCTCATGCAGATTGTCCACATTCTGGGTCACCAGCAGAAAGTCGCGCCCAGCCGCCTCGCAATGGGTTTGAAGACGTGCCAGCGCTTGGTGTCCCGCATGGGCTTTGGCGGTTTTCAGCTGCCTGCGCCGATCATTGTAAAAGCCCTGAACGAAGTCCGGATTGCGGGCAAACCCCTCCGGCGTGGCGAGATCTTCCAAGGGATACTTGGTCCAGATCCCGTCCTTGTCGCGAAACGTGCCGAGCCCGCTTTCGGCAGAAATGCCGGCGCCTGTGAGGATGACGATGGAATTGGGGAGCGCCATGGGCGAGGTGTCCTCTACAAATTCAATTGAAGTGTGGGTGCTGGCGGGCGTCACATTACTAACATATGGTGTCGTTAACACACCACGGGTTGGCGCGCATTCATCGCGGAACCGTAGGCGTCAGCATAAGTTTGAGGGTCAGTGGATGGTGAAGTATTCTTCCTGGAAAGCGTGGACCATGGCAGCGGGCGCCTGCGCCTTGGTGCTTGCGGCGTGCGATCGAACAGATGAGCGGATTGAACGCGCTGGCAGCGTCGTTGAAGCGGCCATTGGCCAGGCGACCGGCGCAGACGGCGCCGCCCCGGCCGGAACCGAAATGGCCAGTGTCCCCGTCGATGCACGCGCCTTTGCCGGCGGTGAATTGGTCCAGGCCGAAGCGCTTGTCGAGGAACGCCCCCAGGCGCTTTTTGCCATCGGTTCCATCATCGCAAAGCCGCGCGACTTGCCGCCGCTTCCATCGCCAACGGAAGCGCTGATCATGCAGTCGCCGGAACTGGCCGGTGAAATCGAAGCCTTGAGCGTGGAAGAGGCTCCGCCAGCCATTGTTGAGCCCGCGCCCATCCCTGAGCCGACTGGCGAGGCGAACGAAGGTGCCGTAGAAGGCCGGCCTGTTCCACCGGCGGCGCGGCGCGCCTATCGTGAGGCGTTGAACCAGCGGGTTCTCCTGCCCAAAAATCTTCCGCTCGATCAGGAGCGTATGGCGCGGCGGGCCATTCCCACGCCCCGGGCCATTCAGGTTCAAACCGATGCCCGCGGTGTCATGCTGGAAAAGATGAGCCAGTTCGGCCTCGCCGGGCAGGTGGAACTTAACCGCACGGGCCAGATGGTGATCCAGATTGGAGGAGATGGCGCCGATCCGACCCAGCTGTCCCTGCCGCCCCGTCCGGAACGTCCCCGTCCCATTGAGAACCTGTTTTCGATTGAAGGAGCGCGCCTGCCGAATCTGCCGCGCATGGCGTTGAATTCTGACTGGCAATGCCCGACGGATATCGACCCGGAATATATGCGGGCCAACCCCGTGCTCGCCACGGATTGCCTGGTGAAAGAGCTGCGCGATACGGGCCAGTTCGAATATGTCGAGAAGGACTTCATCTTCGAGCACCAGTTCATCCGCCGTCCCCGAAATGAACCGCCAGTCCGCATTGCGGTGGAACCAAATGATCCGCTCTGGTCGCTGCAATGGCACTTCTTCAACAATGGCGACGGGGAAGGGAAATCTCCCGGTGGTGCAGGCTTTGTGGACTTCTGGACCGATAAGGACACAACGGGCTCGCGCGATGTCGTCGTGGCCGTCGTTGATACGGGGCTCGACATGGATCATCCCGATATCGTCTCGTCCCTGAATGTGGCGCCGGGTTGGGACATGGTCTCGGACCCACGTATGGGCAATGATGGCGATGGTCGCGATCCCGATGCCGATGATCCAGGTGATCTGTGCGATCCATCTTCACCCTTTGCGGAAGACAGCTATCACGGCACCCACGTTGCCGGAACGGTGGGGGCCGGGCTCAGCAACAATGGTGCGGGCGTTGCAGGCGGCGCGTGGAACGTGAAGATCGTGCCCGTGCGCGCCCTCGGGAAATGCGGCGGTCGCCTCACGGATATCAATGATGGAATTCGCTGGGCCGGTGGCCTGGTCCCGGCGTTCGACGCTGAAGGGAACGAGGTCTGGAATGAGAACCCCGCCGACATCATCAACCTTTCCATTGGCCTCTTTGAGTTCTGCCCGGCATCGTTGCAGGAGGCGATTAACGCGGTCACCGAACGCGGCGCCGTCGTTGTTTCCGCTGCGGGCAATGCCCGGGTGGATACACGCTTCTACAGCCCAGGCGGCTGCCAGAATGTCATTTCCGTCGCCGCCGGAGATGCGCGCGGGCAAATCACACCGTATTCGAATTATGGTGACGAGGTTGATGTCCTTGCCCCAGGCGGAGACCTTGGGCGCGACGACAATGGCGATGGCCGCCCCGATGGCGTGCTCTCCACGCGCCTGGCCACCAACTGCTTTGACCCGGTCACTGGAGATCCCGTGGACACATGCTTCTACGCATTTGAGCAGGGCACCAGCATGGCAGCGCCACACGTATCTGCGGCCCTGGCGCTCATCAAATCGCGCGATCCGGAGCTGGTTGGCGGCGCCCTGGCCGATACGTTGTTGCAGGCGCTCGCCCCCCGGGAGGTGGAACAATGCGCCGGGCCGTGCGATGAATATCCGGGCGCAGAGCCAAGCCCGGATGATCCGGCGCTTTGCCTGCGTCCTTGCGGCGGCGGATTGCTCGATTTGAGCCGCGTGGAACTCGGCGAGTAGGAGGTTCCGGGCCATGGCACTGCTGATGTCTTCAGGAATGCACTTTGGCGGTGTACTGGGTGGCGGTGGCTTGGCCATCGTTGCTGCGGGCTGTGCGTTTCTGCAGACCCAGCAAGCCAGCGTGGTTTGGTCCATGCCCGCATCGGCGACGAACAGCCTGGCGGCTGAGCCGGAAGTTGTGCAAGGCGTGACAGACGCGCCCGTGCCCCTGACCACCACGCTTACGCCACGCGCGGACACGTCCCTGGCAGCTGAGCCAGACATTCTTCCAGCAAGCGGGCCGCCCACCCTGGCGCCCGCCCCGTCTCCCCAACCGGAACGGCCGGGGCCAAAGGCTGAAACCAGCGGCCCCGTGCAACCTGCGACTTTCATCGTGAAATTCCGCGAGAACGCCGCAATCGACACTGTCGTTGCCAATTGGCGCAGCGACCGCGAAGCCGCAAAGGCCGCGTTCACAGATTGGGCAGAGGGCGATCCGATCTTCGCGCAAATGAACGTTGTGGGTTGTTCCTATAGCGGCGAGTTGGTGCTTGAAGCGCCCGTTCCTGTAAGCCCGGCATCTGCGCGCAGCCGGGTCAGGGAAATGGTAGAACAAATTCGGGGGCATTCCGCCGTGGCGTATGCCGATCCCGACTTCACGGCCCAGCCGGGCCTTACGGAGAATAGGTAGAATGATGTTGCGATTGATTTTTATGGCGTCGTGGCTCGCTTTCGTGGCGGCCTGTTCTGAGCATATCGGCGAGGATGGCAAGGGCGATGCTGCATCACCAGCGCAAACCCAGGCCCCGGAACCAGCCCCGTTTGAACCTCCAGCCCGGCCAAGTGCGACGCCGAGCCAGGCGCGTATCGATTGGCAGGCCGCCCGCACAGACCTCGCCTCCACGCCGGGCACAGTCGCTCCGGAGAGCTTCCAGATCCAGTCCGGAGAGCAAGCCCCGCCTGTTCCGGTTCTGCTGCCCACCGGCATTGTCAGCGCGGCGAGTGCGGGTGGCGGGCCCCGTTTCGTTCAGTTGCCCGACGGATACCTGGCGACATATCCGGGCGCTGATTTTGATATCACCGTTTCGGGCACAAATGAGGTGTTCGATGCAGCCCCCGGGATTGGCGAAGGCGTCGCAGACCTCTCCTTTGCCGCGACCGTGGATGGCGCCATGGTGAGCTTTACGCGCTACGGCGCCGGCTACATGGTGGAGTTTGTCTGCAAGGGGATCGAGGGCGGAGATGGAAGTGCTTGCGTCGAGGAAGCTGAAGCTCTTGATGTGGCGCAGGCACTGGTGATTGCGGGATCGCGCTGATGACCCTGAAGACTGTTTTGGTGGCCCTCGCGGGCTGCGTTCTCCTGTCGGCATGCGACGCCGTGCGGTATCCCGGCGATGGCGGCGAACCACCGCGCACCCCTGAAACGCGCGATCCCAATGCGCCGCCACCTCCACCGCCCACCGAGCCGGTGACGGACCCCTACGGCACCGGCGAAGACCCATCGTCCGCGCCCGGCAGTGAAGACATTGATCCCACGCCGATCAGCGACCCGGTCACCGATACGCCGGGCTCAACAGTTGATCCGCAGCCCGCAGAACCCGCCCCGGAACCTGCTCCGGCGGAGTACACATTCTCATACTTCGCTCCTGGCGCCTTAACGCCGGGTTCGGGCACGGGTGCGCCAGACCAGCTTGTCCATGCTCCGGGCATCGCCTTCCCGATCCGCACCGCGCCGGCCTATCTGCAATCCATGGTCTGGGGCTTCGGCGGTGGCGTGGGGGGCGGCGACGAGTGCGACAGCCGAAACTACACGTATCCTTGGCGGGATAATTTCTGCGAGACCCGCAGTTCAAACCGGAACTCCCCGTTCTGTCCCGTGGGGCGCATCCACCAGGGCCAGGATATCCGTGTGGGCACGCCCAGCGAGTGCGAAGTTCTGCGCGGTACGCCCGAAGATGACCGGATGCTCCACGAAGTCGTCGCGGTGGAAGACGGTGTGGTCTACGAGATCGGCACCTATACGGTGAAGTTGCGGGCCGGTGGGCGGATCTATCGCTATATGCACCTGAATATGGATGCGCTGCAGGTCAGCGCCGGAGACAGCGTGCTGCAAGGGGATGTGCTCGGATATGTCTCGAAAGACTTCGGGGGAACGCCAACCACTTTCCACCTCCATTTCGAGATTATCCAGAACACGGAGGAGCATGGCTGGGTCCATGTCCCGCCATATCTATCCCTCGTGGAGGCCTATGAGCGCCGCGAAGGCGGCCCGGGCGAACTGATCGACACAGCGGTCGCCACCGCCTCCGCCCCTGTGTTCCCGCCCGAAGGCATGGAAATTATCGAATAAGCTGAACGCAGCTAAGCCAAGAAAAGCCAGAAGGCGATGCGCCTCCTGGCTTCCTTGGTTGGTGTTCAATCAAGCAGACTTTGCCTGTGACGACCCCTGATCAGGCAGGGCGGGCCAAAGGCGGAGATCGATCAGTTTTCGTCTTCGGTCAGTTTGATCTGATTGATGATCTCACCATAAATGTGGCTGAGGCCATTTCGGTTCGAACTCTCGGTGACCGTTGCGGTATTGCCCGGCGTGTATTCGTGGCAGGTAAAGCAATTGGTGGCACCGGACTGGTTCCCCATCACAGCGGCGAGGACGCCATGTTCCACGAAAGGCATTTCACCCTGGAACGTTGTCTCCATCACTGGGTTTTCCAGCACCAGCGAGCCGCGCTGGTTTGAAGCTTGGCCAAGCGTTGGATTGCTGCCGATACTCGGATCTTTGAGCCATTGGGCACCCAGCATACGGTAGTTTGCCAGAACAGCCTTTGGAGAGGCTTCAACGACCGACTTCGCCACGAGTCCGTCTGTGCCCGTCAGTTGAGCGTTCAGTGTATTGATCACATTGATATTGGTCTCAGCCATATGGTCTTCAGGCGCCGTGCCCGTTGGGTAAAGGCGGCAAATTTCCGTGGGCTTTCCAGTGATCGCCGTTGCGTTGTTTGGCGCCGTGTTGAAGGCACACGTGTCTCTGACACAGGTGTCTGTGGGGGTCGCAAGGCATGCCGCGCAGGACGGCGATGTGAAGCTCCATGCAGTTGCCGTTGGATTGTCTGGCAAGGTGCAATTGGGAGCGTTGCGGTGATGCTCGAAGCTCGCCCAGACCATTTCCGGGTGGTTAGGCGTGCTCAGTGCCATGTGAAATCCTACGAGCCCAAGCTTGTACGTGCTTGGGTTTGCTGCGCCCGGTTCGAAGATCGTGGCGTCGATTGTAACGAATTCAGAGACTTCCACCGGATTCAGCACACGCCAGGCAAATTTCAGCTCGATGGCGTTTTCAGGCAGGTTTCCCTGTTGCGGCGTGGCGGAGGCGGCTTTGGTGCACAAGTCGCGGCTGAAAGACATGCTGTAGTAAACGACATGGCCATTTTGATCGTAGATGGTCGATCCCGCGCCAGCCTGATTGATAGCCTGGGGCAGGGTGAAGTCCGGCGTATTGTCGTTTTGCTTTGTGGTCCGGACGTAAACAGTGTGCTTGCCCGGCGATGTGGGCTCACATGAGTCCTGATCGAGCAGAACGGGGAAGCGACTTGTGTCTTCAAAATTGCGGATAGAAGGATCTGCTGCCGAAGGCGACATGAGATAGTAAAAGGCCTTCCAACTGAATTGGTAGAAGTCGCAGAACGAGTCTCCACCCACTTCGGCGGGCAATGTGGGATCAGAGATCCAGGCTGCGTCAGCCGGACAGAGCGCCAAAACAGGGGTCGGTTGACTGCCAGTTTCATTCGAACGGTTCTGTCGATCTGGCGTCGCCGATGCATAGAATGCCTCGAGCATGATGCTCGCAAACACGACGGCTCCCAGCATTTTGAGTTTGGATAAATTCATGGTTCTCCCCATTGCCCGAAGCCGGAAAGGCTTCACCAAATTCCCTCATTGCGCGAGTCGCTCCTAAAAAATACTCGCATTGAGCGAGATACGACAACTATTGAGGGAAAGTGGTTCGGACATATCGCTTATTGGTTGAACCATGGGGGGTACTTGTGCCAGTCGCCCCGATGGCGAATTCCATTTATCCGACCGGGATGGGCGCTGTGCCAGCCTTTGGGCCATGGACACACGCTCCCAAATCCTGCGTTGGCGCGAAATTGTGCATCCGTTCTTCTGGCCGGTGTTCTTCTGGAACTTGCGCCGGTTCGCGGCGATGCTGTCGCGGCGGCTGGAACAGAATGATGGCCAGGGCTTTATCTCTTACGAGATCACGTGGTGGGGTGGCATTCGTGTCTGGCGGATGGTGGATCCCGATGCACCGAGCTGGGATGTGGGGCTGGAGAGCTGCGCGAGGCGCGTGCATCTCGCGACGCTGGATGTCGGTAATCCTCACCTCTCATCCGGCGCTATCCTCGCCCTTCAGGGAAATGAGGCCAATCCCCTGACCGTGATGACAGCGCTCGCGATTTCGACGCCGTGCGCCCTCACTCCCTCTCGCGCCGGGAAAAGGCTGCGCTTTAAACTGGCATTGGGCTGTTTCGCCGAACCTGCGCACCTCAACACGAGCTAAAGTGGCGGGCCGCTGGCCCCACCCAACAATTCGCTCAAACCGCCGCGCCCTACCGGGTCTGCGGACGCGGGTGCTGCCAACACCATACCCGGCAGCACCCTGAATGCGTTCGGCTTAGCCCTCGCCTTCGGCTTCCTTGAAGCCCCGGATCTCGAGCAGTGGATCGATTACCGGATCAGCGCCGCGGAAGTTGCGGTAAAGCTCATCGGCCGGGAGAAGACCGCCGCTCTCGTAGACCCACGTTTTCAGGCGGTTGGAAAGTTCCGGATCCCAGATGTCACCGGCTTCCTTGAAGGCATAGAAGCCGTCGGCGTCGAGGATTTCAGACCAGAGATAGGCGTAGTAACCCGCCGAATACCCGCCCGCGAAAATGTGGGCGAAGTAGTTCGAGCGATAGCGCGGCTCGATCTCGTCGATCAGGCCATAACCCTCGAGCACTTCCTGCTCAAACGCGCGCGCATCCGTGATCGCCATGGCCTCTTCATGGGACAGGTTGTGCCAGGCCAGATCGAGCAGCGAGGCGGCGATAAATTCGGTCGTTTTGAAGCCCTGATTGAAGGTCGATGCCTCCAGCATCTTGTCGACCAATTCGCCCGGGATCACTTCGCCGGTCTCATAGTGGCGCGCATAGAGTTCGAGCATTTCCGGCTGGCTTGCCCAATGTTCCAGGATCTGGGCCGGGAACTCTGTATAGTCCCGCGGGCCATCGACGCCAGAGAAGGTCGGATAGTCGATCTGCGTCAGCAAACCGTGCAGGCCGTGGCCAAACTCGTGGAATAGGGTTTCGACCTCATCGAAACGCATGAGCGTCGGTTCGCCCGCCGGTGGCTGGGTCAGGTTCATATTGTTGTTGATGATCGGACGAATGCGCTCGCCATTGATGTTGGACGTGTTTCGGAAGGAGCTCATCCACGCCCCGCCCCGCTTGGAATCGCGGGCGTACATGTCGGTCATGAACAGGCCGAGATGTTCGCCGGTTTCCAGATCCTTCACGTCATAGCTGACCGTTACGGGGTTCCAGCCATCCACATCCACTTCGGTCAGCTCGATGTTGAACAGCCGCTTGGCCATTTCAAAAGCGCCGGCCTTCACCGCATTCAGTTCGAAATAGGGTTTCAGGGCATTGTCGTCGAAAGCGTAGCGGTCCTGGCGCACTTTCTCGGAATAGTGCCACCAGTCATGGCCCGCGAAGGTGAATTCATCACCGATCATCGCTTGCATGTCCGCACGTTCTTCCTTGGCGCGCTCAAGCCCGGGACGCCAGACCCGCAGGAGGAAGTCTTCTGCGCCCTCTGGCGTCTTCGCCATCCGCTCTTCGAGCTGGTACTCAGCGTGGCTGGCATAGCCGAGAAGTTCTGCCCGCTTGGCGCGGAGCTGGGCGATTTCGATCAGGACCGGGCCATTGTCGAATTCGCCATCGGACGCACGCAGGCGATATCCGTTGAACGCCGCCTCGCGGTGGGCACGGTTCTCCGATTGCGTCATGAACGTTTCATAGACCGACCGGTCCAGCGTCACGATCCACTTGTCTTCGCCGTCGACTTTGATGGAGCTGGCGAAGTCCGGGGAGAGTCCTGCAATATCCTCCGGCGTGGTCAGCTCGAGGCGGAAGTCCTTCGTGGAGGCCAGGAGGTTCTGACCAAATGTCGTGGTCAGTCCGGAAAGCTGCGTGTTGATATCGGCCACCTGGGCCTTTGTTTCAGGGTCCAGATTGGCGCCCGAGCGAACGAAGTCGCGATAGGTCAACTCAACGAGGCGAGCCTCTTGCTGACCGAGACCAAGGGTGTCGAGGTTTTCGTAGACCGTCTTCACACGATCGAAGATCACCGGGTTCAGGGAGATCGCATTGGTCTCCACCGTCAGCATCGGCCAGATTTCGCTCTGCAAAGCGCGCAGATCATCGTCAAGCTCGGTGGCCGTGACGCCGGAAAAGGTCAGGGCCACCTTCGTCAGCATGTCGCCAGACGTTTCCAGGGCCAGGATTGTGTTTTTGAAAGTCGGCGCTTCTGCGGACGTCTCGATTGCTTCGATTTCCGCGCGCAAATCGAGGATCGCCCGTTTCATGGCCGGCATGTAGTGCTCGGCTTCGATCTCGGCGAAAGGCGGCACGCCAAAGGGCGTATCCCATGTGGCGAGGAATGGATTGCCTTCGAGCTCCGCGTCCGTCACCGAAATCTCAGGCAAGCTTGCGGCTGTGGTTGCTGCATTGGATTCGATCTGAGCCGAGTCACCCGGCGCATCTGTGTCCTGCGCTCCGCAGGCAACAAGGGCAATACTCATCGCCAAAAGGCTCGGCGCCAGCATGGATTTCAAGGTCATCAGCAATTCCTCGTCATATTTGATCGGCGAGTCCTAAGCCAAACTTCCGCCCGTTGGCTAGGGCCAACGACGCCGCGCCCTGCGCCAAGCCATCCGCAGACAGACAAAAATGCCCGTCCAAACAATGACTTCTCCACGGAAACTGAACTGAAATCTCCGCTTGATCGATCCGGCAGCATGATGCAATTGGCGCTGCAGGGTCATGGGTGCCGGACCAATTCTCCCAAAACGAGAATTGGCACGGGTTTTGTAGCGCAACGGGCGAGATTTGATGATCTCGACCGATTTCGGAACAAGCCAGGTCGGCCAGACGAGGGAAGTCCTTATGGGCGCGACGCCAAAACTGCGAGCACATTCCCGGACAGCCTTGCGCCGCGACTTGCGGCCATTCGATGGATCGATTTCGCGGCCTGGCTCGGGCGCGCTGAACGCTCACTTGAAAGCCACCCCACCCTTCACGGCGCGACCACGTAAGGGAACCAGAATTCCGCTGGAAATTGCCAGCGCCGCAATGCGCGGTGTCGATGCATTTCTGACCACACTTGTATGTATCGCCATTCTCGAACTGCGCGGTACAGCATTCTTTTCGGCGACGGTGACGAGCTTGCTGCCATACATTCTCGCCGGTTCCGCCGCGCTGGGCGCCATCGCTTTGTCCGGTGCGTGGCGTACGGAATACAGAATGGTGCATCCGTGGAGTTGTATGCGGGTTTCCATGGCCCTCGCCGCCACGATCCTTCCGGTGGCGCTGGCGGACTATGTCTTGGGCGTTCCACAGATTGGTGTCACCGCGGCGGCCCTTTGGGCTGTGCTTAGCCTCGCCCATGTTCTTTACAGCCTGGTGATCTACCACCTCACAAAGGCGGGACGCTTGAGTGAGAATGTTGTCATTGTCGGCGCGACCGAGAACGCCCGCCGCCTCATCGCACGGAATGAAGACAGCCGCGCGCTGAATATTGTCGGGGTTTTCGATGACAGACTGGCGCGTGCGCCGACCGATATCGCGGGGGTTCCCGTCCTTGGCACGCTGAAGGACCTTATGGACTGGGACCTTTTGCCGGAAATGGATCGGATCGTGGTCACCGTGACCAGCGATGCCCGCGACCGTGTTCGCAACCTCGTCGACAGGCTGCGCGTTCTCCCCCAACGGGTTGTCCTGTTATTGGATCTGGCCGGATTTGACCCGGAAACGGAAAGCCTCGACCAGATCGCCCGTTCGCCGGCGGCTTATATCTCCGGCGCCCCGGTGAACCTGCGCCATGCAATCGTGAAACGTCTGTCAGACATCGTGATTTCCGCCGGATTGCTGGTCGCTTTCGCCCCCGTCATGGTCACAATCGCGCTTGCTGTCTGGATGGAAGACCGGGGCCCGATTTTCTTTCGCCAGAAGCGCCACGGCTTCAACAATCAGGTCATCCGCGTCTGGAAGTTCCGCTCCATGCGTCCTGACCGTATATCTGAAGAGAGAATGGTCGCGCAGACCTTTGCGGGCGACACGCGTATCACCCGCGTCGGCAGCTTTATTCGCCGCACAAGCCTCGATGAGTTGCCACAACTGTGGAACGTGTTGATGGGGCAAATGTCCATTGTCGGCCCGCGCCCTCACGCTGTTGGCATGACAACAGAACAAACTGAGGTGCATGCAATTGTACGCGCCTATGCCCATCGCCATCGGGTTAAACCCGGCATCACCGGCTGGGCGCAGATCAATGGCTCCCGCGGGCCCGTTCACACCAAGGAAGAAGTGCGCGAACGCGTGCGCCTTGACCTCGAATACGTGAACCGTGGTTCGCTTCTATTCGATCTCTATATCATGCTCATGACCGCGCCGTGTCTGCTCGGAGACCGCAGCAATGCACGCTGACGCCCCTGCCCTGTCCCGAACGCCGAAACTGACCACGCGCACACGCCCCACTGTATCCATTCTGGTTCCGCGCTTTCGCGATGATGTATTGCCACTGATAGAGGCACTTGGCGCATCTGATGGCGCGTCTGAAACGCACTTGATCGCATTCGATGATGGCTCTGGAGATGCGGGCGAATTTCCCAAGATTCAGTCGGCGCTGACCGCGTTCCCGGGCCCGGCAGAGTTGATCATATCAGAGACGAATCTTGGGCGCTCAGAAGCGCGCAACCGCCTGCTGGCAGCCGCAACGACAGACTGGGTCATATTACTGGATGCGGACATGGTGCCAGACGATCCGCACTTCCTCACGCGATACCAGGAAGCTGCAAAAAAGCTTGGCGAACCGGGCCTGATCTGCGGCGGCGGAAGCACAGCGCAGGTCCAACTCGACCCCAAGACTGCCTTGCATCTTGCGCAGTCCAGAACATCGGAATGCCTCGACGCCAAAGACCGCAATGCCGAGCCCGGGCGATTTGTTTTCACGGCCAATATCATGGTGCATCGCACCGTTTTTGATACTGTCCCGCTGGATCCTGGCTATGTCGGTTGGGGGTGGGAAGACGTAGATTGGGGCCTTTCAATCGCCGCGCGTTTTCCCGTTGTCCATATCGACAATCCAGCGACCCATCTGGGCCTGGACGAAGATGCCCGCCTGATCGCCAAGTATGGCTCCTCGGGCGCAAACTTTGCGCGGCTGAAAAGACGTCACCCCGAAGCGGTGGAAGCGATGCCCCTGTATAAAGCCGCGCACTTTGCCCAGTCTCTCGGCCCTTTGCGCACCCCGCTGACCAGCCTGACCCGGTTTGCAGCGACACGGTCCATACTTCCTATGCGCGTTCGTCTGGCCAGCCTGAAGCTTTTCCGCGCACTCGTGTATTCGAGAGACCTCTGATGACGACAGCGCAGATGCAGCCTAATCTCTACACGCCGCCCCGCTCCCTGATGGCAAAAGTGAAACGTCGGCTGACCCAATGGCAAACGGTTGCACCCATGTCCCGGTCGCCGGAATGCCCCGTGATCAGTTTCACGTTCGATGATTTCCCCAGATCGGCAGCCCAGCATGGTGCAGAGATTCTCTCGCGCCATAGCGCCAAGGGGGCTTACTACACCTGCACGGGTTTCATGGACCAGTCCGGCCCCGGCGGCCCCTATTTCACGCTGGACGATGTGGAAATCCTGACCGCCGAGGGCCATGAGATCGCAGCCCACACGCAGACCCATCTGGACTGCGCCAAAGCGGCGCCCGAGACGGCCCTGGCGGACATCAATGAGAATTTGAACGCGCTTGAAGCATTGGCTTTGCCAGGCGCGATCCAGCACTTCGCCTACCCCTATGGCGAGACGCAGTTGAGCCTGAAGTCATCTCTGAAGAACAGGTTTTCGACCTGCCGGGGCATACTGCCCGGAGTGAACCGGGCCGGTTCGGATTTGATGCAGCTTCGCGCCGTGGAACTCGGGAATGACGCCGCCAGGATCGCCCGCGCCGAACGCATGATCGAAGACGTTGCGCGTTCACCGGGCTGGTTGATCTTTTTCACCCACGATGTGCAGTCGGATGCGACCGATTACGGCGTCACGCCAGCAGTGCTAGAGCAACTCGTCCGCCGGGCCCGCGACAGCGGCGCGCTTCTCACGACGCCAAGTGAAGCTCTAGAGCAGCTTTCGGTCGAGCATGCCCGATGACTGAGCCCGTCACGATTGTCATACCAACCTTCAAGCGCGCCGCCCAGCTTGAAGCCGTGGTCGAAAGTGTTTTCGGGCAGACGGGTCTCAGCAAAATCAGGCCGCGCATGATCATCGTTGACAATGATCCGGCTGGATCGGCCCTACCCATGGCCGAAAATCTGCGCCGTTCAGCACCAAAGGGCATTTCGATCGACATTCTCCACTGCCGCGAGCCTGGCGTCGCCAATGCCCGCAATGCTGCCATGGAGCAGGTGGAGACCCGGCTCGTCGCCTTCATTGATGATGATCAGTCTGCGCCCCCAAACTGGCTTTCAAACCTGCTGGCTGCCTATAGCGCCCATGGTGCGGCGGTTACGTTCGGGCCAGTTGATGCCGTCCTTCCGGAGGCGGTCACCCGCCATCGCGCTTATTTCGAGAGCTTTTTCTCCCGCCGCCCAGACCATGAGACGGGCGTGATCACGGAATTCTATGGCTGCGGTAATGCCCTCATGGATCTGGCACAGCTCCCCAAACTGACCCCCCTATTCGATACTCGGATGAATGAAGTCGGCGGCGAAGATGATCTGCTCTTCATTCGCGCAGAAGAAAAAGGGTGCACCTTCGCCTGGGCGGGTGATGCACGGGTTTGGGAACATGTTCCTGAAAAGCGCGCCACGCTGAACTACACGTTGCCCCGCGCCATTTCCTATGGCCAGGGACCGACCCGGAAGGCCGAAGAAACGGGCGATTATCTTCAGTTGATCTACTGGATGGGCGTCGGCGCGGGGCAGTTCGCTGTTTTCGGATTGATGGCTGCTATCGGCTGGATCACTGGATCGAACAAACGCGCCGTCTGGCTGGATCGCGCCGCCCAAGGTTTGGGCAAGGTAGTCTGGCGCAAGCAGTTCAAGTTCTATGGCCAGTCCCAGATCCCAAAGGCAACGCCCTCAGACGAGACCACTCGGCTGACTGCGAAGTCTTCGGCGTAGTGGCGCCGCGCCGGACCGGTGTTCAACGATGCCATCGCGCGAAAGTCCCTGAACGAGTATCGCGGCGACTGCCACATAGTTGATCCAGACAAAGCTGTTGAGTTCCATCAGCAAGCTTTCTGAAATGCTGAACAGGGCAAGTTGGGCCAGGAAGCCAACGGCATACAAGCCAAATCGGTGGTTCGGCAGGTGGGCCAAAGCGCGCCCGAGCGTCGCCAGGAAACTCACAGCGAAACACGCAAGCCCGACCAGACCCAGGGCCAACGTGATTTCCAGCCAGCCATTGTGGGCCGTCGGCGCTTCCCAATTGACCGTGACGCGTACCCAGTATGCGGGCTCGGACTCCACACCCCAAAACGCCCCATAGCCGTATCCGAGCAGAGGACGCTGCGCGATCGCATCAAGCAGAGCTGACCAGATATCCGTGCGTCCAGTCAGGGAGGGATCCTTTCCAAAAACGCTGAGAAACACCTCCGGCTGAAGGGCAATGAAGGCTGCCAGCGCACCGGCGAGGGCGACCCCGCCCCAGACGCCAATGACGGACATGGCCGCGCGCCCCTGCAACGCCCATCCCGCCACGACAACGCCGAATGCCAGGAGTGTGGCGATCAGAGATGTGGTTGACGTGGACAGCAGTACCAGCGCCGCTGACAAAAAGAGCCCGAGAGACCAGATCCGCCAGCGTCCAGGATTGACCAGCAACAGCGCGCCGAAAATCATGCTGGCCCGGGCCATATGCCCGCCCATTGTGTTCTTTTCGAACCAGAAGCCTCGCCAGGCCCCAATGTGAATTTCGTAGTCACGCGCAAAACTCGGCGCGACCCAGCCAGCCACGAAATTTATGCAGCACAGACCCAGCCACAGGCTCCCGAACAGAACGAGCAATTCCCGCCAATCGAACCGGATGGCGAGGTAGAGCCCAAACAGCGTGGTCGCCACAAGACCAATACCGCGCCTGAGGCTGAGGGACGGGTCGATCGACCAGAGGAAGGATATCGCTGCGAACATCACCAGCAGGACAAGGGCCGGCATACGCAGGGCCAACCGCGCAATATCGGCTGCCCGGGTGAAGCCGAGGGCAAACACCACACCGTAAACAGGAAGCCACATGAAGCGGAGGATGGGATTTCCTTCCGCCTCTACTTCGGGCGCCACCAGCCTTTGAAACGCGCCTTCAGAGAACAGGACGAGGCATACCACCAAAGCCACCCAGACCGGCATCGCAATGCCGCTGCGCGGAGACGTTTCGACCTGCATCAGGCAGCGCGGCCGTTAAGCCAGCGTGCATCTGCGCCCACGCCAACCATGACAATGCCCAGAGTGCGTCCACCGGCGGCCTCTACCTCTTCCTGCATAATTGTCACATCAGACAGGTTGGTCCGATCAGCCTCAACAACCAACACAACGCCATCCACATCTCGGCAGAGGGTTAGCGCATTTCCGCCCTGCTCCAGGGGGAGCGCATGGACAGTTACCCAATCGGTCTTAGCCCGCGCTGCTGTCCACCAATCCTGTGAGCGAACAAGGGACAGTTGCTGCCCTGCCACCATGGCCTCGACCCGGAACCGGCTGACATAGAGATTTGACCCGGGCACTTCGTGGAGGCTCAACAACTTCGTCGGGTTGACGCCGCCCTTGGTCGCAATGAGACGCTTGCCGACGGGGCGATAGATCGGCGCTGCATCGAAGGCCACGCTGAAGGCGCGGCCGGGTTGGCTTTGCTCCGAGGGCGCCATCACGTCCAAATGGTGGAACACCCCATTGTCGCGCAGGTCTAGATCAACTAGCCAAACGGGCCGGTTGGCTCGCAGGGCAGTTGCTCGCGCAAACCCAATCGAGGCATCCCGCACCGCAGCCACAGAACTCGGCGTTACAAACATGATCGCCCGCCCGCCATTCGGTGGACCCACTCGCTGGGACGCGCGCAAAACGCCGTTGAATGCGGCTGCGGGCACTTTCACGACAACCGCCCCAACGTCGCCAGAACGGGCAGTCCCGTTGTCGAGGTCAGGCTGGACGGCGTCGTGAACCCGCTCCGGGTAAACGTGTAAAGCAAGCCAGCCATGAGCGCTGAGAACCCTGAAAACAACAGGGACGCGGCGGCGACCGGCAACTTCAGGGACGTTCCTTCAGCCGGGATCCGTGCGGGCTCGAGTACGCGAATATTGTCGGCGCGCCTCTGGACAAGGTCCCTTCGGCTCCGCTCTTCAATCGCTCGGCTGGAATACTCAACAACGTTGGCCTCTGCGAGATCACGGTCGCGGAGAAGGTCGCGCCACTGGGGCGAGAGCGACACCAGCAGGTCAGCGCGCGCCTCCAGCTGGGCCATTTGCAGTTCAAGCGCACCGGCCTCACCCGCCAGGGCCTCCGCCTGTGCTTCAAGCGTGGTGTAGCTGGTGGAGAGGTCCTGATAGACGGGATTGATCCCGCGGCGCACCGTGCCTGACGCACTATCTTGACGGTTCAGGAAAGCCTCTACCTGCGCAATACGGGCATTGATCGCCTGAATCGGCTCCGAGTTGGGCGTATAGCGCGACAGGAGGTCTTCCCGCTCAAGTTCAAGTTCTACCAGGGTCTGGCGCGAGGAGTCCTCGACGAAGAGGTCCACTTCACGTGGGGTGCGATCCAGTTCCGACTTCAGGGAGAAAAGTTGGCTTTGCAGTGCGCCCTGTTGCGCCCTGGCGCGAAACAGCTCTGCCTCGACACTCTCTATCAAACGCTGCACCGCGCCTTGTTCGGCTGTCAGATCTGTGAGGTCATATTGCAGCATGAAGGCGCGCAAAGCCTGGTCGGCGTCGGTCAGCTCGGCCTGGAAGACATCACTCTGGGCGGCGAAGTCTTCGCCCGCGCCATCGGAAAACAGTGTCGTTCTGTAGGCCAGGTAGGTGTCGATGAGGAGGTTGAGCATATCAGCCGCGAGGCGGGGGTCCTCATGGGTGAAACTGGTAAAGATGACAGGACGCTCGGGCGCAGCGCCGACGCCAAAGTTACGCGCAAGCGCCTCCATCGCCGCTTCATTATAGAAGCGGTCAATATCTTCGCGCGATTGGCGACCTTCGCTGAGCGCCCGGTTCCGGGCCTCCGCCAGATCGGGGTAGAGCTGTTCGAACGGCTGCGTTTCAAGCGCTGTGGAGAGAATGACGGGCGAGCGCAGGAGTTCCAGCTCCGCCTGGACAACCTGGTTGGCTTCCAGCGCGATGCCCGCGGCATCACCGCCGGCCAATGGCCTGAAAACATACGCATCATCAAGCGTGGCCAGCAGCCGCGAATTGGCCGTATACGTCTCTTTGAGCTGCATCGCCGCGAACAGGCCCGCGCTGAAGAGCATCGCAAACACGGCGAGCATCAGCCATTTGGCGCGCCAAAGCCGCACGAGATAATCGGTCAAACCAAGGCGCACGCGCGAGGGCGGCGACGTTGGTTCCCAATATCGGTCGTTGGCGTCTTGTCGCTCGCTCATTCCGGATCCAGAGAGCCCTCAACGGGTTTCGCACTTAATAGCTTCAGCGCGTCATCACGCGTTTCACTTGATAAAACTTTAAGCATTAACAGCGATGAAATGCACTCGTCTCACGGCAAGGATCACACTGACACAATGCCCCAGCGCAACCTGTTGGCCCTCCTCGGCGTTTTGCTGACATCAGCGTGCACGGTGACGCCGCAGCCGAGTGAGACGTTTCCATCCCAGCCATGGCTCTCGCAAACGGCGACTGACCCGGTTTACTTGCTGGCTCCCGGTGACCGGTTGGAGCTTACCGTGTACTCAGCGCCGGAGCTCTCGCGCGAATTGGTGGTTAATCCGGACGGCAGAATTCGTCTGCCGTTGATTGATGCGGTAACGGCCGCCGGGCGCACACCTGAAGATGTCGAGGCCTTCGTCAGATTGGCCTATTCGGACCAGCTTGTCCGCCCGGACCTTGACTTGTTGGTCACTGAATTTTCCAGCCAGCAAGTGTTCGTTGGCGGCGCGGTAACAAGTCCGGGGCTGTTTGACCTGCCGGGCCAGATCGATCCCTTTCAGGCATTGCTCCTGGCTGGCGGACGAACCGACCAGGCCCGGAGTAAGGAAGTCTTCGTGATGCGGCGTTTGCCAGGCGGTGAGCTACGTACGGCCGTTTTCGATATCGACGCAGGCATTCGAGAAGCCCAATTGGCCGAGTGGGGGCCCTTGCAACGGTTCGATATCGTTTATGTCCCGAGATCGGCCATTTCGAACCAAAACCAATTCATCCAACAGTACGTCCGCAACGCCCTGCCGATCCAATTCTCGCTCTTCTATGACGTTTCCGGCAACAATAACTGATCAGTGGACCGTGGGCTCGGCCAGGCGGGCTTCCGTCAGCACCTGATAAATCGCCACGGCGAAAACGGTGTACGAAATGCTGAAGCCCGCGCTGAAGGCCCCGTCCATGACGTGCCCGGCCAGTGGTTCTGGAAAACCGGCTGAGGCAAAGCCGGCCACCAGCAGCATCACGAACATCACTGCGACGAGCGAAAGTATAAAGATGATATAGGCCCCGAGCACTTTCACGACGGCCGAAAGCACCATTTCAGCACTCTGGCGCAGGCTCGCGAGTATCCCCGGGCGTTCCGCCATCATGATGACTGCAGCCAGTCCGAGAAAAACGATTGCGGCCAATCCCGGCAAGACAAGAAACATGATGCCCACAACAACGGCAGCGCGCACCAGAAGCGTTACCGCCAGGAGCGAAAGGAATGCCCGCCACGCCACATCCAGCGCCGCGACCGGCCCTGCTCCCGGCGATCCCCACAACACAGCGTGGGCCGTTGCAGCCGTGAGAAACGCCACGGGGATAACGTCCAAATCAAAGAAGGTGAGCAGATCCTGGGGTCGCCAACCGAGCAGTGTGTCCTGCAGGTAGCCTGTTGCAGAAAACAGAAGCCAACCTACCGCCAAAAGGATCAGCAGTGTTTGCCAGTGCCGCACACCCAAGTCGGCATAGCGCCTTGCAATATCGGCGATATCGACATCCAGCTGCGTGCGTCCGTGCCCCGCTTTCATCTGGTGACCTGTCTCATCGGAAGGGGGGCTCGTCAAATGCACGCAGCTTGCGTGAATGCAGGCGCGTACCGCCATCCTTGGCCAGTTGCTCGAGCGTCGCAATGCCAATGCGGATGTGTTCGCCAATGGCTCGCTCGTAGAAGCGATTGGCGGCGCCCGGCAGTTTGATTTCGCCGTGCAAGGGCTTGTCCGAAACACAGAGCAAGACGCCATAGGGCACCCGCAGGCGGTAGCCATTGGCGGCAATAGTGGCGCTTTCCATATCAATGGCGATGGCGCGTGACTTGTTGAATCGACGGGCGGTTTCAGAGAATCGAAGTTCCCAATTTCGGTCGTCAGTTGTGACCACGGTTCCAGTGCGTAGCCGTTTCTTCAGCGCATCGCCGGTCTCGCCTGTTACGGCTGCGGCGGCGTCCTGTAGGGCAACCTGGACTTCGGCAATGGGGGGAACGGGGATTTCCGGCGGCAAGACGCTGTCGAGCACATGGTCTTCACGGAAATAGGCGTGGGCGAGGACGTAATCGCCAATGGCCTGGCTGTGGCGGAGCCCGCCGCAATGTCCGACCATGATCCAACATTCAGGCCGCAGCACAGCGAGGTGGTCCGTAATCGTCTTCGCGTTTGATGGCCCAACGCCAATGTTGACGAGGGTGATACCGGGGCCGTCCTCGCGGATGAGGTGATAGGCTGGCATCTGGAACCGCCGCCAGGGCGCCGCACCAATTCGGTCCATCGCGTCGGGGGTATCGTTCTCGATCAGCACGCCGCCAGGCGCCGACAGGGCTTTATAGCCGTCGGCTTCGGAGATGCGCTCAACGGCCCACGCGCAGAAAGCGTCGACATACCGGTGATAATTGGTGAACAGCACATAGGGCTGCATGTGATCGGCCGAGGTTCCAGTATAATGCTCTAGCCGCTTGAGGCTGAAATCCGTACGCTGGGCGTCAAAGAGCGCCAAGGGTCGGGCCGAACCGGCATCGTAGAGTTCGCCGTCGGCCACCTCATCCCCGATAAGCCCCAGATTGGGCGCCGGAAACAGTTGGGCCAGTTCCGCCGGAGAAACCTGATCCAGGCCGTCGGCTTCTGCGGCATCCCAGACATAGGCATACGGAATCTCGCTGTCGGAACGGCGAACTTCGATCTCGATGTCATAGTCACGCATCAATGGCGTGAGCTGTTCCACCAGATAGGCGCGGAAGAAATCTGGCCGCGTGATTGTAGACACATAGGCGCCCGCCTCGGACATCTTGCCGAAAGAGCGTGAGATTGGCGGTGGAGGGCCGTCCGGATCGTACCGAATAACAAGTTCTGGATAGCAGAACCCGCCGTTTTCACGATGGGCGGGGTCCGGGGTCGTGCCGTCGTGCAGATAAGCCGACAGGGCGGATTTCAAACTGGCAACGGCCTCGGCATAGAGCGTATCCAGCGCATCGACTATGGCGTCCGGGGATTTGAATTTCTGTGACATGGCCCCGTTTGCCGCAGGGTGGGTAGACCCGTCAAGACAGCTTAGCGCGCCGTCGCCTCAGCGACAGCGTCCTGGCGCACGCGCAGGAGAAGTACGCCGTCCTCCGCACCACCACCTTGCTCCAACCAGTTCGGCAAGTCACCCGCTTCGAGCGCCGCCGCCAGGCTATCGGGCGAGCGGCGGGCATATAACTTCAGTTCACCAATGCCCGGACAGGCATAAAGGACGTCCGCGCCCGACGCCTGAAGCAATTCTCTGGCTTCAGCAGGAGCGCTTTCAAAGACAGACAGCGCACGCCCAATGGACCCCGGATTGCGATGATACGGCGCGGCAAAGACAGTGTGGTCCGTGTGCGCAAGCACCGCTGTGCCAAGATCGATGGGCGTGAATACGCGTGACGGGGGCAGCGCAGCAAGAGCGGCCATTGCATCCGCAGAGCGACACTCGGCCCGAGACGATGATGTGTCCGATAGCTGTGTCGGCTTGGCAAAAAGCTGCGTGCCCGCCGTTTGCCATGTGGTGGGCGACAATGCGACCAGCCCGGCCATCGCCGCCACACGGGCCGTGCCCGTCTCAGACATCAGCCGGGCGATCAGGACGTTTGCGGCCAGCCCCGCTCCGATGGCGGCAAATCCATGGGCGAACATGACAGCGCGCACTTGCCAGCTCGTCACCAATATCGCCAGCAGTGTCAGCCCCACGAGACCCATGATCAATGCGCGATCCGCTTTCGGTTCGAGTTTCAGGAAAAGCCCCGCGGCGAGCGCGCCGATTATGGCGAACCCGAACGCTGCGAGACCGAAGGCCGGCGACGTTTCAAAAAGGCGGACAATATCGCGCGCCTCGGTCACGGACGTCATCCAGCCATCCATAATCGCGGCATCAACAGCCGAATACGGTGACCCGAGGCATGACGGGTCAATCGCCAGGGCGCTCAAGGCTGCGGCAACGCCAACTCCAACCCCCGCGGCAAGGCGCGCGCGCCAATTGGAAAGCCGGGCATCGGCAAATCCGAGACCGAACAGGCCAAGGCCACCGATCACAAGCGCGGCCGCATGGACATTGCCGTAAGCATCACAGACCGCGCGCAGTCCGGTGATACCGGGCGCATCAAACACGTAGGCGAGGCTCGCAAAGCCAGACAGCCCAACGCCAAGCCCGGTCAGCAGCCGGACATCGCGGGTGCCGTTCACAACCCACAGCACACCGCCCAACACAATCAGCCCTGCTGCATAGGGCAAGCTCTCCATGGCAATGGTCAACATGAGCGCGACACAGCCCGCGACGAACACGCCCGTTTTCCAGCCCCGTGCGGGCCCGCACAGCGCTGCGAAAGCGCCCAACACAAGCATGAGTTCAAGGCCATGGTGGTCGATCCGCCCTGGCTGGAATTGCACCACGGCGTGGGACACCATGAAAGCTATCAGGCCCGCTGCGATACCCGTGCGGCCCGCCCCAAGCCGGTGTAGCGCTACAGCGATTGCCGTAAGAGTTCCCGCTAGAACAAGTCTTGGCCAGAGCGCCAACACCGCGTGTTCAGCCCCTTCGGCGCCCAGAAACGGCGTTAGCGCAAGGACAAGTCCCCCAATGAAGAGATCGGGCACCCGCGACCAGTGCATTGCCCCGCCCTCTGGCGTGTCAAAGCGTGACTGGCTGACATCGAACCAATCCTGCCCGGCCATCAGATCCCGGATCTGCACCAGGCGCATCATGTCGTCATTGCCCGGCAACAGGCCTTTCCAGGTTGCTAATCCCCATACGGCAAGCACCGAAACCGTGAGCACGATGCCCGCTGCCACCTGCAGGGGTGGACGATGGACATATGCGGACCAGTGCGCGGGGATCATTCGCAAACCTTGCAATCGATAAGCGCCCGTCTAACCGGGGAAAGCCCCCGTGAACGCCTCATTAAGCCTGACGCCTTATGACAAATTCAGGTTACTGAAAGGCTGCACTTCGATGACGATCGCCACGACGCCCACCTTGACGCCGCGCTCTGAGGTGGCTCGCCCCCTGGAAATCGCCGTGACAATCCCCTGCTATAATGAGGCGGCAACGATCGCCCAGGTCATTGAAGACTTCCGCGCCGCCCTGCCCGGGGCGAAGATTTACGTCTACGACAACAACTCTACGGATGGGACGTCAGACATCGCCGCCCGCGCTGGCGCAATCGTGCGCCGAGAAATGCGTCAGGGCAAAGGCCATGTGGTGCGCCGCATGTTCGCTGATGTCGACGCCGATATCTATGTAATGGCCGACGGCGACGCGACCTATGACGCGTCCATGGCGCCGACACTCGTCGAACTACTGATGAAGAACCATGTCGACATGGTTGTCGGCACCCGCGCCAATGTCACAAATGATGCGGGCCGTGAGGGTCACGCCTTCGGAAACAAAATCTTCAACGGCCTCTACCACCGCATATTCGGACGCGACTTCACCGATATCTTTTCGGGCTACCGCGTATTCAGCCGCCGCTTTGTGAAGTCTTTCCCAGCTGTCTCTGCCGGCTTCGAAATCGAGACGGAAATGTCGGTCCACGCCAGCCAGCTCGGCATTCCGATCCTGGAACGGCCCACCAAGTATGGCGTGCGCCCGGAAGACAGCGAGAGCAAGCTGAAGACGTTCCGCGATGGTTTCCGCATTCTCGGTATGTTTGCCATGCTGGCGAAGGAAACCCGGCCGGCGGCCTTTTTCGGCCTCATCGGCGCCGCACTGATGGTGGCAGCTGGCGTCATGTCCGTTCCGCTCATCCTGACCTATGTCGAGACCGGCCTTGTACCGCGCTTTCCAACAGCCGTGCTGGCAACTGGGATCGTGATCACAGGCGTCATTTCCGCCGTTTGCGGCCTGATCCTCGACAGCCTTGCGCGCGCGCGCATCGAATCCAAGCGGGCCGTATTCCTCAGCTATAGCGCGCTGCAAAACCGAGGCGGCGACGCAAGATGAGCCGCGAAACCCTTATTGACCAATTCGCCAAGCTCGGCCGCTTCCTCATGGTCGGCCTTCTGGCGGCGATCGTGGACATTGGCGGCATGGTCGTGCTGATCAAGCTGGGTCTCGATCCGCTCTTGGCCCGCGCCATTTCTCTGCCCGCCGCCATGCTAGCAGCCTATCAGATGAACCGCGCCTACACGTTTGGCGCGTCTGGCCGTTCGCGCACGGAAGAGTTGTTGCGCTACATGTCCGTCACGGCTGTTGCCGCCGCATCGAATTACGGGATTTTCGCTGGCTTGTTGGAATTCCACCCCCCGATCTGGCCTGCCCTCGCCGCTGCGATCGGCCTTGGCATTTCCATGTGGGTGAGCTTCTTCGGCTACCAGTTCTTTGCCTTCAGGTCGCGCCGGGAAGCCTGACCGGCGTTGACGGGGCGATGGGTTCGCTCCTAGTCCTGCCCGCATGACGCAGACCGCTGAGACTCCCGCAACCGGCGGCAACCAGGCTTTCTTTTTCGTCATTGTCTGCGTCACGCTCGATATGCTGGCGTTCGGCATGATCGTGCCGGTGATGCCGGACCTTCTGATGGAACTGACCGGCCTTCCAGGAGAGGAAGCCGTGGCCTGGGCCGGCCCGCTGACAGCGACCTTTGCCATTGTGAACTTCATCGCCATGCCGACCATTGGCGGTCTGTCGGACCGGTTTGGCAGGCGCCCCGTGCTGCTCGCCTCCATCGCCACACTGGCCGTCGACTTCCTCATCATGGGCTTTGCATCATCGCTCTGGATGCTGTTCCTCGGCAGGGCTCTGTCCGGGGCATCGTCTGCAACGCTTTCGACCGCCAACGCCTATATCGCCGACACGACAACACCTGAGCAGCGCGGTCGCGCCTTCGGTATGATGGGCGCTGCGTTCGGCATCGGCTTTGTCCTCGGTCCGGCCTTTGGCGGACTGCTCGGCATGATTGATCCCCGCGCGCCGTTTTTTGCAGCAGCGGCCGTCGCGTTCGCCAACTTCCTTTATGGCTGGTTTGTGCTGCCGGAGTCCCTGAAGCCGGAAAAGCGTCGTGCTTTCGAACTGCCCCGGGCAAACCCATTTGGTGCGTTCAGGCATTTTGCCCGGCTTCCGAAGGTTTCCTGGTTTCTCATCGGCGGAGGCATCTATGCCCTGGCCCACTCGGTCTATCCCTCCACATGGTCGTTCCACGGCGAGATCCGGTACGATTGGGACTCTGGCGAAATTGGCCTGTCGCTCGCCTTTGTCGGTGTCACGTCGG